>JBBWZW010000115.1:0-23427 GCA_039649305.1 Burkholderiales bacterium | reverse complement strand
TTTCCGGTCCGTTTCCTTATTGATCGGAAAAATGAATGCTGCAACGACACCGACTACCGTCAATGCCGCGGTAATCCAGTCCAAGAGATCCATGACGGGACTCTCCTCACGAAGACCTGCGCCTGCCGCCCGGCGGGCGCTTCATTCTTGCGCTAACGTGTCTGTACGCATTTTTTAGATCAGTCGCATCAGAATTCGCTCCATCTTCAACGAATATTTTCTATCGCTCCGCGACTTTGGTGTAGTTATCGCGACATACTTTGTAATGATCGCAACATTCATATATGATGCGGGCATGGATGATCCCGGTTCACAGTGGCTGCTGCTCGTTGTAAGCCTTCCGTCGAATAGCGCTACAGCACGCATGCGGGTTTGGCGCGCTCTTAAGGCGCTCGGTTGTGGCGCCCTCCGGGACGGAGCGTATTTGCTACCGTATCAAGCCGCGCTACGGCAGCAATTGACCGATTTGTCGGAAGAAGCGGTGAGGGAGGGCGGCAGCGCATGGTTGTTGACAATCTATGCCCAGTCCGATCAGGAAAACGATGCCTACCGCGCGCTGTTCGACCGCAGCACCGACTATGCAGAATGGGTAAAGGGGGTCGCGGACGCCCGCAAAACCCTGTCCGGTTCAACTCCGCAGGAAATCAACCGCATGCTCCGCAAATTGCGGCGCGATTATGAAACGGTCCGCGGAACTGACTACTTTCCAAGTGAGGGGAGCGCGGACGCGGAAGGCGTCTGGAAGGACTTCGTGACTGCGGCAGAAACCATACTGTCGCCAGGCGAGCCGCATGTCGCCGTGAACACCGCGATCGCGCGGCGCGACTTGCGGGAATATCAGGGGCGTACCTGGGCGACCCGGCATCACTTGTGGGCAGACCGTGTCGCGAGCGCATGGCTGATCCGCCGCTTTATCGACCGCAACGCGCGTTTCGTGTGGCTGGCGTCGCCTGCGGATTGCCCTGCAGACGTACTCAGTTTCGATTTCGATGGCGCCACCTTCACGCATATCGGGGACCGCGTGACTTTCGAGGTGCTGCTGGCAAGTTTCGCGCTGGGCCAGCCGGCCCTCAACCGTATCGGGGCGCTGGTCCATTACCTTGATGTCGGCGGCATTCAGCCGCCGGAATCCGCCGGCATTGAATGTGTGTTGGCTGGCTTGCGCGAAGCCATTGACGGTGACGATCAATTCCTCGCAGCAGCCACTAGTGTGTTCGACGGGCTGCTGACCGCCTTTGAAAAGGGAGTAGCTGCTGAATGAGTAAGACCCAAGTGATCCAAATGGACAAAACCGCAAACCCGTCGTTTCCCATCACCTTCTGGGAAGCGTTCCGACTCTGGCTGAAGCTGGGCTTCATCGGCTTTGGCGGCCCGGCAGCGCAGATTGCGATCATGCACCGGGAGCTGGTCGAGGAACGACGCTGGATCAGCGAAAAGCGTTTTCTTCACGCGCTTAACTACTGCATGCTGCTACCCGGCCCCGAAGCGCAGCAGCTCGCCACCTATATGGGCTGGCTCATGCACCGGACCTGGGGCGGCATCGTCGCCGGTGCACTATTCGTACTGCCTTCACTCTTCTTTCTGATCGCGCTGTCATGGGTTTACATCGCGTTCGGCGACGTGCCGTTGGTCGCCGGGCTGTTTTACGGCATCAAGCCGGCGGTCACTGCTGTCGTCGTGATGGCGGTGCATCGGATCGGCTCACGGGTTCTGAAGAACAATGTGATGTGGGCCATTGCGACCGCTGCATTTGTGGCGATCTTCGCGCTGAACGTGCCGTTCCCCGTCATCGTTGCAGCCGCAATTGTGGTCGGCTACGTCGGCGGCCGCGTTGCGCCGGACAAGTTCAAGGCGGGAGGTGGTCATGGCAACGCTGATAAATCGTTCGGTCCCGCGCTGATCGACGACGACACACCAACCCCGGAACACGCCCGGTTCCGCTGGTCCGGTTTGCTGCGGGTCGCCGTAGTCGGCGGTTTGCTATGGCTGGTTCCAATGGCAGTGCTGATGATCGTCTGCGGATGGGATCACACCCTGACGCAGATGGGCTGGTTCTTCACCACAGCGGCCTTGCTGACATTCGGCGGTGCTTATGCGGTTCTGCCATACATCTACCAGGGCGCGGTCGGTCATTACGGCTGGCTCACACCGACCCAGATGATCGACGGTCTCGCACTGGGTGAAGCGAATCCCGGCCCGCTCATCATGGTGGTGGCCTTCGTCGGCTTCGTCGGCGCGTACGTCAAAGCATTGTTCGGTCCGGACATGCTGTTCGTCGCAGGGGCTGTCGCAGCGACGCTGGTAACGTGGTTCACCTTCCTGCCTTCGTTCCTCTTCATCCTGGCCGGTGGACCGCTGGTCGAATCCACCCACGGGAATCTGAAGTTCACAGCGCCATTGGCGGCAATCACTGCGGCAGTGGTCGGGGTGATCCTGAACCTGGCACTGTTCTTTGCTTACCACGTCCTTTGGCCCAAGGGCTTCGCGGGGCCGTTCGACTGGGTGTCGGCATTGATCGTCCTGGCCGCCTTCATCGCGTTGTTCCGGTTCAAGCGCAGCGTGATTCACGTGCTGGCCGCTTGCGCGGTCGCCGGGCTGATCTTCAAAACCTTTATCCTGTGAGGTGACCTGCGCGGGCGCTTAGGGCCCAGGTCCTTAGTCGCTGACAAGTCGATATCCGACACCGGTCTCAGTCAATATATGTCGAGGCCGAGCCGGATCGCTTTCCAGCTTTTGCCTCAGATGGCCCATGTAAATCCGCAGGTAGTGACTGCGTTCGGAGTGCCCGGGGCCCCACACCTCCCGTAGCAACTGCGCGTGGGTAAGCATTTTGCCGGCACTACGAACCAGCGTCGCCAGCAGCCGATACTCGATCGGTGTGAGATGCACTTCCTGGCCGCTACGGGTAACGCGGCGCTGTAAAAGATCGACCACTACCTCACCACCAAAATGGAATACTGGCTCAGCTGCCTGCGCACCGCCATTCGCGCGCCTGCGTAGATGGACACGGATGCGTGCCAACAGCTCCGCATTTCCAAATGGCTTAGTCAGGTAGTCGTCAGCACCGGAATCCAGCGCGTTTACCTTTTGCGTTTCCTCGCCGCGAGCCGACAGAACCAGGATCGGAAGCGTTGTCCACGTCCGCAATTGACGGATAACCTCGATCCCGTCACAGTCTGGCAGACCGAGGTCGAGAATAACCAGGTCCGGCTGGTGGGCCCTGATTTCCGCCACACCTTGCCCGGCAGTCCCCGCCTCGCTGACGCGCATGCCTTCGGCTTCCAGTGTCATGCGCAGAAACCGACGAATTTGCTTTTCGTCCTCAACGATGACGATGCGGATTTCCGGTTCACTCATGCCGCGGAGTCCATCCTGTTCAACTCGATGGACTCCGAACATTCTTCGTAATCAGGTGGCGACCCCAGTGGAAGCGTGAATACAAAGCGCGCACCGGTGCCGTGTGGGTTGTCGACCCGGATGCGCCCGCCATGCGCGTGGATAATCGCACGACAAATGGACAGGCCCAATCCGGCGCCGGCATGCGCGGACTCTGGGGTTCCCCTCACAAACTTCGCAAAAATCGCCTCCTCTGAACCAGTCGGTACGCCGGCGCCGCGGTCTTCAACTGACACTTGGATTTCATCGCCATCAAGTAAAGCGGCAATGCGGATCGGGGTAGCGGGTGTGGAATACCGGACCGCGTTGTCCAGAATGTTGCAAAGCACCCTTTCAATCAGCACTGCATCGAAATTGAGCAGCGGCAGCCCCGGTGGCAGCGCCAGATCGACACCGCGTCCGTTCAAAGACCGCGATAACTGGCCCAGTGCGCTGCCCACTACTTCTTCCAGCATCTGCCACTGCCGATTCAACCTGACGCCACCAGCCTGTAACTTTCCCATGTCGAGGAGGTTAGTCACCAGGTTACTCATGCGCAGCGCCTCTTCCTGTATCGCTCCTATCAGTTCCTCGCGCATGTCCTGCGACAGGGACCGCTGGGTGACAAGCGTGCTCGACAATCCGACAATTGCAGTAAGCGGGGTGCGTACGTCATGCGAGATCGCACTCAGCAACGAATTACGCAGTCGCTCCGACTCCACGGAGACGAGGGCATCCTTTGCTATGTCAACGTAATGGACGCGTTCCAAAGCCAGGGCGATTTGCGCAGCACAGGTCTGTAGCAGGCGTTGCTGCTCCGGCAGGAGCAATCGTCGCGTATCCCCAGATATGACAGCGAGTACCCCTCTGATACGCATCGGCGCATGTAATGGCAGGTAAAGCGCGCGGCCCGATGTCTTGACAGTGCTATCCGGGCTCGATGTCAGCTGGCTGTCAAAAACCGCTTGCGCACTATGGAGCGCGACTGGGGACACAAACGCGCGCGGGTTCTTTCCAGCCGCGGAAGGCTGCAGTTTTCCGTGCTCGTCAGGCAGCAGAAGCGCCGCGCTCGCATGGAACATAGCTTCGACATGGTGCGTGGCGACATCGATGATCTGTTCGACTGTCAGGGCGGCAGACAAAGCTTTGGAAAGATCAAACAATGCATTGGTCCGCCGCTCGCGGTAATACGCTATCCTCGCTTGCTCGCGCAGGTTTGCCGCCAGGCTGCTGATGAAAAGGGCCACAGCGAGCATGACCCCAAACGTCAAAAGATACTGCGTGTCAGCGACAGTGAACGATTGGTACGGCCGAACCAGGAAGAAATCGAATATCAGGACGGCTAGAACCGACGCAAAAATGCCCGGCCCGCGACCAAATCGAACCGCGACGAGAACCACGGCCAGCAGGTACAGCACTACCACGTTGGCCGGATCGAGCAAACCGCGAAAGGGGAGTGCCAATACGGTGGTAAGTAAACACGCCACGACCGCCCAAATGAAGCCGGCCGAACGCCCAGGCTTACCGCGAAAGTCCGGTGCAGGCGACGCGATCGACAATTGTTTGGCAACGTCCTTATCGATGCCGGTAAGCGCCGCAAATCCGCGATCAATCCGTTTCAGCGGCCGCGCCGCATCATCCACCGGTGAAGAATCTTCCTGTCTGTTTTTCATCGGGCCGTATCCCCGGTTTCAAGGGCAACGCGTGTTAATCAATGCTTTCGATTCTAAGCCTTTCCAGTTATTGCAGGTCAGATCTCGATCTGGGCTCCCAATTCAATAACGCGATTCGGTGGCACACGAAAATAGTCAGCGGCATCCCGCGCATTACGTGACATCGCCGCAAACAACGACTCGCGCCATAACGCCATGCCGCTGCCTATACTCGGAATCACGTTATGGCGTGCGACAAAGAATGACGTCTCCATCGGGTCGAACTCCAGGCCTTGATATGTACAGATCTCAAGCGCTTGCGGAATATCCCTCTCATCCTTGAATCCGTAGAATACGTTGATTTGGTAGCACTGATGGCCCAGTGGTTCAACCTTCACCCGTTCAGCAGGAGGTATCGTCGGAATGTCGGCATTGAACACTGTCAGGAAGACGGTACGTTCGTGAAGTATCTTGTTATGCAACAGGTTGTGCAGCATTGCATGTGGCACGCCATCGCCCTCCGCCCGGAAAAAGACCGCAGTGCCGGGGACGCGGTGGGGCGGGCTTAAAAAGAGCGATTGAAGAAAAGTGTTGAGGGGAATAGCGTGCTTTGTCAGATTGTCAAACACCAGTTCCCGTCCGGTTTTCCAGGTCAGCATGATAAAAACCATGGTCGCGCCTAGCGCCAACGGAAACCATCCACCATGCAGGATTTTCAGTGTGGTCGCCGAAAAGAAGGCGAAGTCGATGGCGAGAAAAAATCCGGTGGCCGCCCAACACAGCAGCAGGTTGTAGCGCCATTTGTAGCGAATAACAAAGAACGTCAGTATCGTTGTCATCAGCATCGTTACGGTTACGGCGATCCCGTACGCTGCGGCGAGGTTGGTCGACGAGCCAAAACCGGCGACCGCAAGAATGACGACAACACACTGCATCCAATTGACGACCGGGATGTAGATTTGGCCAATTTCCCGTTCAGAGGTATAGAGCACGCGCATGCGCGGCAGGAAGCCGAGTGAAATGGCTTGCTGCGTCATCGAGAAAGTGCCGGAGATCGTTGCCTGCGACGCGATGACGGTGGCCAGGGTCGAAAGAACCACCAGGGGATAAATGCTCCACGGTCCAAGCTGCTGGTAGAACGGATTCGACACGGCATCCGGATTCGACAACAATAGCCCACCTTGACCAAGGTAATTCAGTGCAAGTCCGGGAAAGACAACCAAAAACCAGGCGAGCCGGATCGGCTTTCGTCCGAAATGTCCCATGTCGGCGTACAACGCTTCCGCGCCGGTAAAGGCGAGCACAACCGCGCCGAGGGCTACAAACGCGAGCCAGCCGTTTTGCGCGAGAAAGCGCACAGCATGAAGTGGATTGAGCGCGGCCAGAATGGCTGGATTCGCAACGATGTTAACAATTCCCATGGCGCCGAGCGCGACAAACCAGACCAAAACGATGGGGCCGAACCATTTTCCGATGCCGGCCGTACCCCGGTACTGCAGCATATACAGCGCGACCAGTACCGCGACGGTCAAGGGAACTACGTAAGGTGTGAACGCGGGTGTGGCCACTCCAAGGCCTTCAATCGCGGATAAAACCGAGATGGCAGGCGTAATAACGCCATCCCCGTAAAACATCGCGGCGCCAATCATTCCAAGTAGCAAAACCGGGTAATACCAACGCGACTTCTGGGTCACGGAAGACAGCGCGAGCGCCGTCAGGGCCATGATTCCTCCCTCGCCGCGGTTGTTCGCACGAAGGATCAAGGTGACATATTTGAGGGACACAATGATGGTGAGCCCCCAAACGATCAACGACACTACACCGAACAGGTTGGCTTCATTGAGCGTAAGTCCGTGTTCTTTCGAGAACACTTCTTTCATGGTGTACAGCGGGCTGGTACCGATGTCGCCATAGACAATGCCGAGGGCGGCCAGGGTGAGTGTCGCGACGTGGCTTTTGGGAGTGGAGGGGGTCAATTTACGCCTAACTTTTTATTCGAACGCAACGCCATAACTTACCCTTTCCCGTGTAAAAAAGTCGTAAAGAATCAGGACGCAGGAATTGGCCGTCGCTTGACATGCCGACGTGCGCTACCTACCATGACGAATGGGCGTGACTTACCATAAACCAAAAGCCCTTCCATATTCCATGAAACTATCCCGTCAATCCCGCTTCGTTGCCGCGCTCATTGCGCTCCTCAGCGTACTGTTCACGCAGTTCGCTGTGGCGTCGTATGCGTGTCCGGGATTGACGATGGACCATGCCGGCATTGCGGTCGCCATGGCCCCCGTGGCCGACGACGACACCATGGAGGGATGCATGGGTATGGACAAGGAGCAACCGCACTTGTGCCATGCCTATGACCAGGCGGGGGATCAGTCGCTCGACAAGCCCGGCGTTCCTTCTTTGCAAGCGTTCGTCCCGATAGGCCTGGTGCTGACGCTGGTCATTACCGATACGGCCATCCTGCCGATTCACGAGCACACGGAACCTTCTTTGCTCACGCGCACGACCGCGCCACCTCTGTCCATCCGCAACTGCTGTTTCCGAATTTAACCTCCCGGATCGCTTAGTCCGTCACCGTCGCGCCCCTGCGCGCACGGTGCTGTTCATTGCTTTCCGGAGGTTTCATGTTATCCCCGTTCACCGCGCATTATTACGCGCGTCATGCGGTTCTTCGGTGTCTCCCGAGAATCGCAGTTGCCACCTTGGTCGGTGTGCTTTGCATCACCGCGTACGCCCGCGAAGGGGCGCTCACGCTGCCCGCCGCGCAACAGCTTGCGCTTGAGCGCTCGCGCCAGTTAGCCGCGAAAGACTTTGCCGCGACAGCGTCGCGGGAAATGGCAGTCGCCGCCGGGCAGTTGCCCGATCCGGTGCTCAAAGTGGCCATCGACAGCTTGCCTATCGAAGGACCTGACCGCTTTAGCCTGACGCGCGACTTCATGACACAGCGTCGGATCGGTGTCATGCAGAACGTGACACGCTCCGACAAACGTCGCCTGCGCGCCGAACGCTTCGAACGCGAAGCGGATAAATCGGTGGCCGAAAAAACCGCGGCGACGGCCGCGATCCAGCGCGACACTGCACTGGCATGGGTGGACCGCTACTACGCCGAGGCTATGGCCGCTGTCATTGCCGATCAGGCAAGCCAGGCCAGGCTGGAAATCCAGGCGGCGGAAGGCGCCTACCGTGCCGGCCGCGGCAGCCAGACCGATATTTTCAACGCCCGCAGTGCCCTGGTGGCGTTCGACGACAGCGCCAGTGAAGTCCAGCGCCGCATTCGCAGTGCCAGGGCGATGCTGGCACGCTGGATCGGTGATGCCGCAGAAATGCCGCTCGCCGGCAAGCCCGATATCGAAACAATCGCACTCGATGCTGCGACCCTCGAAACGCAGCTGAACCATCATCCGCAGCTCACGGTACTGGCCAGGCAGGAAGACATTGCTGCGACGGAAGCGAAACTCGCCCACGCGAATAAGAAGGCCGACTGGAGCATTGAGCTCGCATATCAGCAGCGCGGCCCGGCCTACTCGAACATGCTTTCGGTCGGCGTGTCGATCCCGCTCCAGTGGGACCAGAGAAACCGGCAAGACCGCGAGCTGTCGGCAAAACTGGCAAATCTCGAACAGGCAAGAGCCGAACGCGAAGACACACTGCGCGCCCATGTGGCGGAAACCCGTTCCATGCTGAATGAGTGGGAAAACAACCGCGAGCGCCATGCGCGCTACGAGCGCGAATACATCGCTCTGGCAAATGCCAGCACTGGCGCCGCCATCGCGGCCTACCGCGGCGGCAAGGCCACGTTGGCCGAAGTGCTCGCTGCGCGCCGCAATGAAATTGACGTGCGACTGCGGGCACTGGCGCTGGAAACCGAAACTGCCCGCCTTTGGGCGCAGCTCAACTTTCTCTTTCCGCGAGATGGCACAGCCACACACCCGCTGATGCGGATGAACAAGGAATCGAAATGAAAACTAAAAAAATAGTCCTTGCGTTCATCGCAGCGGGCGCGGTTGGCGCCGGTGGCTACGGTCTGTATTCACTCGGCATGCATCAGGGAATGAAGATGGCGACACCGCCCGCGGCCAACGCGCAAAGCGGTGGGCTGGTCGATCCGGCCACCGGCAGGAAAGTGCTGTATTGGCACGATCCGATGGTCCCCGGCCACAAATTCGATAAGCCGGGCAAGTCGCCTTTCATGGATATGCAGCTGGTGCCGGTGTATGCGGATGAAGCCGGCGACGACGGTAAGGTCTCCATCAGCCCGCGCGTCCAACAAAACCTCGGGATTCGTACCGCGGAAGTCACCCGAAGCAAATTGCTCTTGACGGTGGAAGCCGTCGGCAGCGTCGCCTACAACGAGCGCGGCGTGGCCCTGGTGCAGGCGCGTAGCAACGGCTTTGTCGAACGCCTGTATGTACGTGCGACGCTCGACCCGGTGCGCAAGGGGCAGCGCCTGGCCGAACTGTATATGCCCGAGTGGGTGGCCGCGCAGGAAGAATACCTGACCGTCAGACGCATGCAGGGACCCGTCACGGAAGGATTGGCCGATGCGGCGCGGCAGCGTATGCGCCTGGCCGGGATGACCGATGACCACATCCGTTTGGTCGAGTCCACCGGCAAGGTCCAGCCGCGCCTGGCCATCATCGCGCCTATCGGCGGCGTCGTTAGTGAGCTCGCAGTGCGTGAAGGCATGACGGTCATGTCCGGCGCACCATTATTTCGCATCAATGGCCTGAACACGATCTGGGTGTATGCCGATGTTCCCGAAGCAGTGGCCGCGCAGGTGCGGCCGGGCACCACGGTCGAAGCGCGAACACCATCATTGCCCGGCACGGTTTTCAAGGGCAAGGTCAGCGCGATCCTGCCCGAGGTCAACGCGGCGACGCGCACGTTGAAGGCCCGGGTCGAATTGGCCAATCCCGGCAGCCGTCTGGTGCCTGGCATGTTTGTCACCGTCAATTTCACACCCGTCGCGCGTGACGAAGTGTTGACGGTGCCGACCGAAGCGGTGATCCAGACGGGCAAGCGCAGCGTCGTGATGGTCGCGCAAGGCGATGGCAAATTCATGCCGGTCGATGTCGAGATCGGCGCCGAAGCCAACGGCCATACCGAGATCCGGAAAGGATTGGATGCAGGACAAAAGGTGGTGGTCTCGGGTCAGTTCCTGATCGATTCGGAGGCGAGCCTGAAGGGCATCACGACGCGAATGAGCGATATGCCGGTATCCGTAACGCATCGCGGCGAGGGCAGGGTAGAGAGCATCGACAAGGAGGAAATCACGCTGTCGCACGGTCCGATGCCGAGCTTGCAATGGGGCGCGATGACGATGGGCTTCAAGCCGCCGGCAAGCGGCTTGCCGGCCAATATCAAGGTGGGCGATAACGTGACCTTCGAGATACGCCGGGCCGGTGACGGCATGTTCGAGATCACCACCATCGCGCCCGCAGCGGGAGTAGCGACGAAATGATCGCCAAACTGATCCGCTGGTCGATCGCCAACCGCTTCCTGGTGTTGCTGGCAACGGTATTGATCACCGCCTGGGGAATCTGGTCGCTGATGCGCACGCCGCTCGATGCGATCCCCGACCTGTCGGATGTGCAAGTCATCATCCGCACCACCTATCCCGGCCAGGCGCCGCAGATCGTCGAGAACCAGGTCACCTATCCGCTGACCACCACCATGCTGTCCGTGCCGGGCGCCAAAACGGTACGGGGCTATTCGTTCTTCGGCGATTCGTTCGTCTACATCCTGTTCGTCGATGGCACCGACCCGTACTGGGCACGATCGCGGGTACTGGAATACCTGAACCAAGTGCAGTCACGCCTCCCGCCGCAAGCGAAAGCCGCACTTGGGCCTGACGCGACCGGTGTCGGCTGGGTGTATGAGTATGCGCTCGTCGACCGGAGTGGCAAGATGGACCTGTCGCAACTTCGTGCATTGCAAGACTGGTTCCTGAAGTACGAGCTGAAGGCGGTGGCGAACGTGTCCGAAGTCGCGAGCCTGGGCGGCATGGTGCGGCAGTACCAGATCGTGCTCGATCCCGACAAGATGCGAGCTTATAACATTCCGCACGCGATGGTCATCGAAGCGGTGCAAAAGGCCAACCAGGAAACCGGCGGCTCGGTGCTGGAACTGGGTGAAGCCGAGTACATGGTGCGCGCGTCCGGTTACCTTCAATCGCTCGATGACTTCCGCAAGATTCCCTTGATGACTACGGACGCCGGTGTCTCAGTGCGTCTGGGCGACGTCGCGCGCATCCAGATCGGGCCGGAAATGCGGCGTGGTATCGCGGAGCTCAATGGCGAAGGCGAAGTCGCCGGCGGGATCATCGTAATGCGGTCCGGAAAAAATGCGCTGGAAACTATTGAAGCCGTGAAGGCCAGGCTGGAAGCGCTAAAGCCGAGCCTGCCGCCCGGCGTCGAAATCATCCCGACCTATGATCGATCGACCCTGATCGAACGCGCGGTGGACAACCTCGTAGAGAAACTGTTCGAGGAATTCATTGTGGTCGTGATCGTCTGCGCGATCTTCCTGTTCCATATGCGCTCCGCCTTCGTCGCGATCGTCACGCTGCCGATCGGCATCCTGGTGGCGTTCATCGTCATGTATTACCAGGGCGTCAATGCCAACATCATGTCACTCGGCGGCATCGCGATTGCGGTCGGCGCAATGGTCGATGCCGCCGTGGTGATGATCGAAAATGCGCATAAGCATATTGAAGCCTGGAACCATGCGCACCCCAACGACAAACTGCAAGGCGAGGAGAGGTGGCGAGTCATTGGCGACGCTGCTGCCCAGGTCGGCCCGGCGCTGTTCTTCTCGCTGTTGATCATCGTGCTGTCGTTCATTCCTGTGTTTACTCTTGAGGCGCAGGAAGGGCGGCTATTTTCGCCACTGGCGTTCACCAAAACCTATGCAATGGCCGCCGCCGCCGGCCTGGCGGTAACGTTGATTCCGGTATTGATGGGTTACCTGATCCGCGGTCGCATTCCCGACGAACAAAAGAATCCGCTCAATCGCTTCCTGATTACGATTTATCGTCCATTGCTGGACGCGGTCCTGCGCTTCCCGAAGACGACGTTGCTGGCAGCCGGCTTGATTGCCGCCATTACGCTGTGGCCGATGGCTCGCCTCGGCGGGGAATTCATGCCGCCGCTGGATGAAGGCGACTTGCTGTACATGCCGTCGGCGCTGCCGGGGCTGTCGGCAGGCAAGGCATCGGAATTATTACAACAGACGGACCGCCTGATCAAAACGGTACCCGAAGTACACAGCGTGTTCGGCAAAGCAGGGCGGGCGGACTCCGCAACGGATCCGGCGCCGCTGGAGATGTTCGAGACAACGATTCAGTTCAAGCCACGCGACCAATGGCGTGAAGGCATGACCCCCGACAAACTGGTCGAGGAACTGGACCGCGCCGTCAGGATACCGGGTCTGTCCAACATCTGGGTGCCGCCAATCCGCAACCGGATCGACATGCTGGCCACCGGAATCAAGAGCCCGGTCGGCGTCAAGGTCGCCGGCACCAACCTGGCGGAAATCGACCGCATTGCCGGCGACATCGAGCGGGTGGTCAAAAAGGTGCCAGGCGTGTCGTCGGCGCTGGCGGAGCGGCTTGGCGGTGGCCGCTATATCGACGTTAATATCAACCGCGATGCGGCGGCGCGCTATGGCTTGAACATCGCCGACGTGCAGAGCATTGTGTCGGCGGCGATTGGTGGCGACAACATCGGCGAAACCATCGAAGGGCTGCAGCGCTTCCCGATTAATGTGCGTTACCCGCGCGAAGTGCGCGACTCGCTCGAAAAGTTGCGACAATTGCCGGTGCTGACCACGCGCGGTGCGCAAATACGCCTCGGCGACGTGGCGACCATTCGTATCAATGATGGTCCGCCGATGCTCCGGAGCGAAAACGGGCGCCTTTCCGGCTGGGTGTATGTCGACATACGCGGACGCGACATGCGCTCGGCAGTACGAGAAATGCAGCAGGCGGTCGCCAGGGCAGTGAAGCTGCCGGCCGGGTATTCCGTCTCATGGTCCGGCCAGTTCGAGTATCTGGAGCGGGCCAGCGCCAGGCTCAAAGTCGTGGTGCCGGCGACGCTGATGATCATCTTTGTGCTGCTCTACATGACGTTCAACCGTTTCGATGAAGCCACGCTGATCATGGCGACGCTGCCTTTCGCGCTGGCCGGCGGCATCTGGCTGCTGTGGTTGCTCGGCCACCATGTGTCGGTCGCCAGCGCGGTCGGGTTCATTGCGCTCGCGGGCGTGGCGGCCGAATTCGGCGTGATTATGCTGCTGTACTTGAAGCATGCGTGGGAAGACCGCCTGGCCGCAGGAAAAACCAGCGAAGCCGATTTGCTCGATGCGATCCGCGAGGGCGCAGTGCTGCGCGTGCGGCCGAAGGCAATGACGGTCGCCGTCATCATCGCGGGCCTCGTGCCGATCATGATTGCTTCCGGCACCGGTTCCGAAATCATGCAGCGGATCGCCGCGCCCATGGTGGGCGGGATGATCACCGCGCCGCTGCTGTCGATGTTTGTCGTGCCTGCCGTGTATCTGCTGTTGCGGCGACGGCAAGTGCGCCGGAAACGCGCCACTAATTTTGTTTTTACCCCCTGAAGGAGCTACTTATGAAAACGATCGCCATTCTATCCATGGCCCTGGTTCTTTCCGCATCCGGCGTCGCTCTCGCCCAATCCGGCCATATGAAAGGCATGGACAACAAGGCGCCGGGTGCTACGCAGTCAGGAGCCGTGCACCAGACTACGGGCGTAGTCAAAGCAGTCGACCCGGCCAAGGGAAAAGTCACACTGGCGCACGAACCGGTGCCCAGCCTGAAGTGGCCGAAAATGACCATGGGCTTTGCGGTGAATGACAAGTCGTTGTTCGACAGGCTCGCGGTCGGCAAAAAGGTCGATGTGGAATTCGTGCAGCAAGGGTCCGACTACGTCGTTACAACAGTGAAGTAATTCGCGCAGGATGTTGGCGGATGACTTCCCTGGCTGTGCCAGACCGTCGTCGAGTTTCAGGCGTTAGGCCCGATTACCGAGCAGAAGCCCGTCTTGCGGAGGCGCTATAGGAGGAGTGTTCGGGTTAATACCGCAATTACATTCATACCACTTGCGTTCGTTCCAGATCGAAGGGTTGAAGCCGTCGAATTTTTCGGTCGTGCCGGGCGCAGTGGCGCCCTGGCCGGACGAAGTTGCTGAGGTCTTTACGCGCATCGGGTCTCCCGATTGCGCTGGATACGGCTCAGGTCCGCTGCCGCCGCACGCTGTCAAAAGCGCAGCGACAAACACGGGGATGTTAACGGATGCTAAAACCTTGCTGATTTTTCTTTCGTTCTTCAAAGCGTTCCTTCTTCCGGTGTGGCTCTTTCTTGCATTGATGTTGCCGATGCGCAGCACACTCTGAGATTGCTGGTGGGCAAAGGTTCCTGAAAGAACGGAAGAATTGCGGGTTTGAAGTCGCGATGACAAGGGATGTGTCGGATCGCCTAGACGCATTGCAAAGCACTTGTCCGGACTGCTACTCATGCTCGCAACGCGTCTCCTGATGCGCTTGATAGTTAGATTACCGCCTTGAAAAATGACGTCTGCGACCCATATGCAGGCAATGGAGAAGTGCCCTCATTGCGAGGGACTACTCATGGACCGTCACCCGGTGAATGCACGCATCGCATTCGCCACCGCAAAGTCCGTTCAGCACTGAGCGAGCGAGAGCTCGATAGCCCGGTTACGACAACTAACGTTGCGTGCATTTCCACAGGCCGGCTTTTCCATTCATCCGCCACATTCCGGGATCGCTGATCCTTATTCACGGGCTGCTACGGCAGCCGCGCCACTTTTTTCGGAGTAAACATGGCTAAAGAAGAATTGCTTGAAATGGACGGCCGCGTCGCCGAAGTACTGCCTGATTCACGTTTTCGCGTGGACCTCGAAAACGGACACCAGCTGATTGCGTACACATCCGGCAAGATGCGGAAAAACCATATCCGGATTCTCGCGGGCGATCGGGTGTCACTCGAGTTGTCTCCGTACGATCTCAGCAAGGGACGGATCACTTTCCGCCATATCGAAACTCGCGGACCTGCTCCGGCCAGACAGCAACGGCGACGCTATTAAACCAGCCTGCTGTACGGGATAGTCACAAGAATAGGGCGCCTGGAGCGCCCTATGTCTTTAATTGAAAAGATACTTCGAGCGAGAGAGCTCGAATTTGCACACCGATTTCTTGATTGGAAAATTCCTGCAGACGACGAGTCTTTCGCCGCATTGGGCAAGGAACCGACCACGATTGAATTCATCAGGGACGAATTGCGAAAAGACGTTGAGCGGCTTGAAATTGAAGCGGCAAGAGGGTTGCTTTTGCGAAAGACTGGGGGAATAGAAGTCTTAACCCATTTCGAGAAAAAAACCAACAAAATGTATAACAACAATAACTTACAACGATAATATAATGTTAAACCTTAAATTTAAGTAGTCATTTCTTATAAAGTCGTTTTAAAACAATGAGTTATATCCATAAGTTAAATTAGATTACCAACTGCGTTTCGTTGATTTTCTTTTAAAAACAGCATGTTAGAAAGTGAACCTAATCTAATTTCGACATTGCGCGGCGCGCTGCCTGATACCTCGATTCACGAGCGAACATCAATCAACGGCAGCCCGCTTTCCGGATCGGAAGTCCGTTTCAGGTAACCGGGCGACTCGATCAGGATCACTTCCAGCGTGGGTCGTACAAACGCTTCCATGAGGTGCCCGCCGTGCGCGGTGCCGTCGCGCTTGCCAACGACAACGTGCGCATGGATCTTCGGCTTCCCTTCTTGCAATGCGACGTCGCCGCTCATGGAAAGCACCTCCACCTGTTCGCTGACCGGGATTTTCTCGTACGACTTGCTGGCCCATTCGAAATATCCAAGCACAACGCTGCTGAATGCGCCGATCGCAGTGAAGCGGGCGGCGGTCAGGTCCTGTTCTTCGCAGAAGCGCTGCAACTGCGACACCACCTCGTCGCCTGTTTCGAAGACCAGCGCATACGTGCGTTCGTCTCCCTCATTGATTACCTTGTGAAGCATTGCGGGCTCCCTCTTAGTCGTAGTTACCGTCGTCTCTGATGCAATTCTGGCAACGCGGCAACAATAGGATGACGCCCTCCGAAAAAAGTTCCGGCGACCCGCTGCCGTATCCATGGCGAAATGGCACTACCCATTGTGTTAACATCCTTGGAAAACGAGGAGACAGCGCATGGGGCATGACCACCATCATCATCACAGCGACCCACACCACCCGCACGACGATCACCACGACCACGGAGAGTCGGAACTGTCCGATACAGACCTGCGTGTACGGGCGCTTGAATCGCTGCTTGTAGAAAATGGCTATGTCAATTCCGGCGCGCCAGACGTGCTGATCGAAACCTACGAAACGCGCGGATAAGCGTTGCCGCGAACAATTTTGCGCGCCGAGATCGGGTTGATCAACACCAACCCGCGGCGCTTGCGATACGTTGTGCAATCGCAGCTATATAGCCGACGCAGCGCGGCCCGGAAATGAACAGGAAGGAACTACTGAATGAAGCGCTCTCACCTCATCGCCGTCATCGCAATCGTGGTCATCATCGTCGCGGTTGCCGGTACGGCCATGTTTTCCCCGCACGATTCCCCACAGGCGGCCAAGGTGCCCGCTGCCAAACCGGCGTTGACGGTGAGCACGGTCCAACCGCTTCAGACCAGTCTGCCGATCAGGCTGACGGCGAACGGGAATATCGCTGCATGGGAAGAGGCAAGTATCGGCAGCGAACTGAGCGGCTTGCGGCTGAACGAGGTACGCGTGAATGTCGGTGACGTGGTGGTGGCCGGGCAGGTGCTTGCCACCTTCGCCGGCGAATCGGTTGAGGCCGACGTCGCGCAGGCACGCGCCGTGCTGATGGAGGCGCAAGCCAACGCGACGGATGCAATGGCCAATGCGGGACGGGCGCGTGCACTGCGAGCGAGTGGCGCCCTGAGCGCCCAGGAAGTCAATCAATACCTGACGACTGAAAAAACCGCCAAGGCAAAATTCGAGGCGGCGCGGGCCATGCTGGATGTGCAGAATTTGCGCCTGCGGCATCTGCGGGTCATCGCACCGGACAGCGGCGTGATTTCCGATCGCAAGGCTACGGTCGGTACGGTTACCAATGCGGGCGCGGAATTGTTTCGCATGATCCGCAAGGGACGGCTCGAGTGGCGCGCCGAAGTCACATCGACCGAACTCGGCAAGCTGAAGGCTGGCACCGCGGCGCTGGTCACTGCTGCCAACGGCACGCAACTCAAGGGTCAGGTGCGGATGATTGCACCCACTGTTAACCCGCAAGACCGCGCGGCACTGGTCTATGTCGACTTGCCCGCAGCGATGGACAACGAGGCGCCGGCCAAGGTCGGCATGTATGCGAAAGGCGAGTTCGACCTGGGCACATCGACCGCACTGACCGTGCCGCAACAGGCAGTCATCATGCGCGACGGTTTCAGCTACGTATTCCGTCTGAACCCCGGCAACCGCGTGAGCCAACTCAAAATCCGGACTGGCCGAAGGATAGGGGAGCAGGTCGAAGTGATGGAGGGGCTGACGCCGGATGCAGCATTGGTTGCAAGCGGCGCCGGCTTCCTCAATGACGGTGACCTGGTCCGGGTGGTAGAAGGCGCGAAGCCGATCATTCCTGCCACGGCTCCTGCAAAACAATAAAGGGCGATAGCCATGATGAATGTCTCGTCCTGGTCGATCAGGAACCCGATTCCGGCTGTCATGCTGTTTGTGCTGCTGACCTTCGGCGGCCTGATGTCGTTCAATATGATGAAGGTGCAGAACTTTCCCGACATCGAACTCCCGACGGTCCTGGTGTCGATTTCCCTCCCCGGCGCCGCACCGGCCCAGCTGGAAACCGAAGTGGCCCGCAAGGTCGAAAATTCGATCGCCACGGTGCAGGGACTCAAACACATCTACACCAAAGTGCAGGACGGCGGGGTGAGCATCACCGCCGAGTTCCGCCTTGAAAAGCCGGTGCAGGAAGCGGTCGACGATGTGCGTTCCGCGGTCTCTCGCGTGCGCGCCGATTTGCCGGGCGATGTGCGTGATCCGAGCGTCAACAAGATGGACCTCGCCGCCCAGCCGGTGCTGTCGTTTACCATTCGTTCGCCGCGCATGGACGACGAAGCGCTGTCGTGGTTTGTCGATAACGATGTTTCGCGCAAGTTGTTGACGGTACGCGGTGTCGGCGCCGTCAACCGCGTCGGCGGAGTCACCCGCGAGCTGCGCGTCGCGGTTGATCCGGCCCGTCTGCAGGCGCTCGGCGCCACAGCCGCGGATATTTCACGCCAGCTGCGCCAGGTACAGACTGAAAGCGCCGGTGGACGCGCTGACCTCGGTGGCGGCGAGCAGCCGATCCGCACGTTGGCCACCGTCAAGTCGGCGGAAGAACTGGGCCGGCTCGAACTGTCCCTGTCCGACGGCCGCCGCATCAAGCTGGACCAGGTTGCCACGGTGAGCGATACGATAGCCGAACCACGTGCCGCCGCGCTCCTCAACGGAAAGCCGGTGGTCGGATTCGAAGTGTCTCGCAGCAAAGGTGAGAGCGAAGTCACTGTAGGCGCGGACGTGCAGAGGGCGCTGGCCGAATTGAAGGTACAGCACCCCGATCTGGAATTGACGGAGGCATTCAATTTCGTCAAGCCGGTGGAAGAGGAATACACCGGCTCGATGCACCTGCTGTATGAAGGCGCGATCCTCGCGGTGCTCGTGGTATGGCTGTTCCTGCGCGACTTGCGCGCGACGTTTGTGTCAGCTGTCGCGTTGCCGCTGTCGGTCATTCCCGCTTTCATCGGCATGTACCTGCTGGGTTTTTCGATCAACGTGGTGACGCTGCTGGCGCTCTCGCTGGTGGTGGGCATCCTGGTCGATGACGCGATTGTGGAAGTGGAAAACATCGTGCGGCATCTGCGCATGGGCAAGACACCATTTCAGGCGGCGATGGAGGCGGCCGACGAGATCGGTCTCGCGGTGATCGCTACTACCTTCACCCTGATCGCGGTGTTTTTGCCGACCGCATTCATGAGCGGTGTGGCGGGCAAATTTTTCAAGCAATTCGGCTGGACCGCGGCGCTTGCAGTGTTCGCTTCGCTGGTGGTGGCCCGGGTGCTGACGCCGATGATGGCCGCTTATATCCTCAAGCCTATCGTCGGTGACCATAAAGACCCGGGCTGGATGAAGGTGTATATGCGCTGGGCGGCGTGGTGCCTGAAGCACCGCCTGACGACCATGATCGCCGCGACGTTGTTTTTCTTCGGATCGGTGGCACTGATACCGCTGCTGCCCACCGGCTTCATACCACCGGACGACAATTCGCAAACGCAGGTTTACCTCGAACTGCCGCCGGGCTCGACATTGGCGCAGACGGTGGCGGCGGCGGAACAGGCGCGTGGCTTTGTCACTAAGGTGAACCACATCAAGAGCGTATATACCACCGTCGGTGGCGGCAGCGCGGGCGGCGACCCGTTCGCACCGCAAGGCGCGGCAGAAGCGCGCAAGGCGACACTGACCATCCTGATGAGTGAGCGCGGCGACCGGCCGCGCAAGCAAATCATCGAGAACGAGATCCGCACGGCGCTCGAAAAACTGCCCGGCGTGCGCAGCAAGGTCGGTCTCGGCGGCTCCGGCGAAAAATACATCCTGGTGTTGACGGGTGAAGACCCGAACGCACTACAGACCGCCGCACAGGCGGTGGAGCGCGACTTGCGCACGATTCCCGGCCTGGGCAGCGTTGCGTCCAGCGCCAGCCTGATCCGGCCGGAGATCACGGTGCGGCCGGATTTTGCGCGCGCGGCCGACTTGGGCGTGACCAGTTCCGCCATCGGCGAAACATTGCGCATTGCGACCATGGGCGACTATGACATGTCGCTACCCAAGCTCAACCTGTCGCAGCGCCAGGTGCCCATCGTGGTCAAAATGCAGGAAGGCGCTCGCGCCGACATGAGCCTGCTCGAACGCCTTGCGGTACCGGGCGCGCGCGGGCCGGTGATGCTGGGCCAGGTGGCGACGCTGGAGATGACGGGCGGTCCGGCGGTGATTGACCGCTATGACCGTTCGCGCAACATCAACTTCGAAATCGAACTGTCTGGCTTGCCGCTGGGCGAAGTTACGGCAGCGGTGCAGCAATTGCCTGCGGTCAGAAACCTTCCCGCCGGCGTAAAGGTCGTCGAAGTGGGCGACGCCGAAGTCATGGGAGAGCTGTTTGCCAGCTTCGGACTTGCGATGCTGACCGGCGTGCTGTGCATCTATATCGTCCTGGTGCTGCTGTTCAAGGACTTCCTGCATCCGGTCACGATTCTCGCAGCGCTTCCTCTGTCGCTCGGCGGCGCGTTCGTCGGATTGCTGCTCGCGCAGAAAAGCTTCTCGATGCCTTCGCTGATCGGTCTGATCATGTTGATGGGGATAGCCACCAAAAACTCGATCCTGCTTGTCGAGTACGCCATCGTCGCGCGGCGCGATCATCACATGAGCCGCGTGGAGGCGCTGCTTGACGCCTGTCACAAGCGTGCGCGACCGATCATCATGACCACGCTCGCCATGGGTGCCGGCATGCTGCCGATCGCCATCGGTTTCGGCGCTGCGGACCCGAGCTTTCGTTCGCCTATGTCGATCGCGGTTATCGGCGGATTGATCACATCCACTGTGTTGAGCCTGCTGGTGGTGCCCGCTGTGTTTACCTACATGGATGATCTCGAGCACCTGATTGGTCGCATCGGGCGCAAGGTGAGAGGGCTACGGTCTCGAAACGCGCCCGAAGCGAAACTTCCGCCTTGATTGAGCCTGCATCGGAGGAACGCAGGTAGGGATGTAATCCCAAGGTTCACCCACCGAACAACGGCTGGCTTTTATTGGGAACGTGACTGTTGGGATTAGCGCGCGCGCCGCAGATCCCAACCTACTCCAACCATCGGTTAGTGCAACGCGATGTCCTGACTCGAAGTCACTGTCTTGAAATAATTGATGACGAGCCCGCTGATGTTCTCGCTGGTCGTTTGCGGCACCCTGAACTCCCCGTGCAGGCCCTTCATCGCGTGATAGTGCCGCAGCAGGAAAGACCGGAGGTGTTCCCGGTCAAAGGTGTGAACGATGCCAGGCAACGCAGTCGGCGGTACCGCCTTCGCCGTCGAAGTACACATGAATACCAGCTTCAGCGTTTCATCGATGCGGCTACAGAGATGAAACCACTGCGGCTGGTGGTCGTCGAGCCGCTTGAAGTAGCGCCGGACCTCTTCAATCTCGAAAAGCTCGCGCTGGTCGGATTCGTATCCGGTGACCAGGAAGGAAAGGGTGCCGTTATTGGTCAATACGCTTTCGCGCGTCGCGACCAGCGACTTCAGGCGGCTTGCACACTCGCTGACGTCGCCTTGTTCGATAGCCTTGCGATCTATGGCTATGAGGTTGCGGCCGGCTGCGAGTACATCACTGAGGAAGGCTGTAGTCATTTCTTTTTTGCTTCAAACCAGGTTGGCTTGGTCGGCAGTTGGCTATTTGGAAGCATGATAATTGCCAGCGAGGCCGGTTAAAGCGCCGAAAAGACGGAGAGTTCCGCCGGTGCTCTCTTCAGTTCCGCAACCGTTCGATGATGACTGCCGTCTGCCATCCCGCTGTGGCAAACCGGGCTTGCCTCCAGCCGTTTGCCAGTTGTTCCACCGAATCCATCATTGCCCGCGACGCGGCAATCACCGCTTCCATGGGCGTAGCAGCCGTTTGCCGGGCGCGCTCTATATTGCAGAGCAGTTCTTCCAGGCCGGGTCGATGATGCGAAGGAGCGGCATCAACCGCCTCCCTCAACAGCATGGTGCGGAAATGCTCGAAGGCTTCCGGGTCACTCGTGTGCAGGGTAACCAGGGTATCGAAATCGGGAAGGGAGGGGCCGAGTCTCATGGTGCGTCCGGTTCGTGGCAAAGTCATAGGTATACGCTCTATCGTTATTCTTGATGGTGCAGTGAGTCAATGCGGAGCTGTGGTGACCTTGAGACTACACAAATTGCGCAACATCGCTTCCCTGAGATACAGGATAAAGCCATTTCTCTTTCGACAACATCCCATATTCATGAGAGACCGGTAGTCCGGTTTAGCTAGAGCAGTTTCAGCCTGACTGCGGGGGTTCTGCCGGCCGCTCGAAGGCGGTTGCCGCGTTGCCGATGCTCGGCAGGGGCCACCCTGCCTCCGCTCGGCGCCTTGCACTCGCCTCCGATCAGCTCGGCAGACCGCTTCGCTACCCGCACGGTCAGGCTGAAATCGCTCTGGTGCCGCGACCCACGCACACCACTGATACTCCTTCCCCCTGCAAGGGGAAAGGGGTGGTGTTTACGCGAGAATACAATTCTTCGCCAAGATAAAATGCCCAGAAAAAAATACAAAGAAGACGACAACGACACCCAAGACCGCTGGCTCGTCTCCTACGCCGATTTCATCACCCTGCTATTCGCCTTCTTCGTGGTGATGTACGCAATCTCATCAGTCAACGAAAGCAAATACCGCGCGGTGTCCGACTCGCTGGTCGGCGCATTCGGCAGCACAGCACCGATTCCTGCCGTGCCACCCGTCCAGTTGATCCCCCCGATACCCCAAAAGAAAACCAACGATGCATTGCAACGAGAGAAAGAGCATATGACGCGCATAGGGCGCGACATACTCCACGTGCTTGCACCGCTGGTCAATGAAGGTAAAGTGCGGGTGACGCAGACCGACCGGGGTGTGAAAGTGGAGATCAACGCCAGCGTTCTATTCGCGCCAGGCGATGCAAAGCTGGCTGATGAAACGAGCGAGGCATTGCGCGCGATCGCTGTTGTGCTCAAAGACGACTACCGTGCGATCCAGGTTGAAGGACATACGGATAGCGTACCGATCCGCAATGCGTTGTTTCCGTCAAATTGGGAATTGTCCGCTGTGCGGGCAAGTAGCGTGGTCAGGTTGTTTGCCGATAGCGGCATCGCTGAAAGCCGCCTGACCGCAGTAGGCAGAGGGCCGACGCAACCGGTAGGCGACAACGCCTCGGCGGAAGGGCGATTACGGAATCGAAGGGTGACGGTGATGATCATGTCCGCGTTGCCGGAGGCAGTAACGGAAGTGCCTGTGGAGGCGGTCTAAGCGTCGCCGGGTCGTAGGTTGGGATGCCAATCCCAACGTTCACCCTTCACAAAACAGCCGGCTTATATTTGAGTGTGAATGTTGGGATTGGCATCCCAACCTACGTCAAACCGGATGCGTTCTGAAGCGCTCAGCCAACAACCAGCCGGCGACTCCCAAACTTCGCCGTCGCTTGCCCGTTCGGGCCGTAGAAACTGCCACCCTGCGTATGACCCTGCAGCACGTTCAATGCTGACTGATTG
>JBBWZW010000112.1:0-15527 GCA_039649305.1 Burkholderiales bacterium | reverse complement strand
GTCTCGGGTCGATTAATCGGGAGCCGGTACTGAAGAGCAAGGTGCGCAGCTGGCTGGTGCAGAAGGATGAGGTGATCGCGTTTTGCCAGGCGCGGGCGGTGGACGGCGGCGCGGGAGCTTTGGTGGTTTTGTTGAAGGCTTGATGCGGGATCATCCCCTTGAATGTGCGGCAGCCGTAGGTCGGGATCTGCGGCGCGCGTGCCAATCCTAACATTCAAACCGAAATATAAGCCAGCCGTCGTGCGGAGGGACCTACATCCTCCCGAATGCCCGTTCCAGTAGTATCATCCACAAAAAATAACCCCTCCTTCGCATGACCCTCCTCCAATACGTCGAAGCCATGGCCGTCCTGGTCAACGCCATTTCCGGCTTCATCGAAGCGCGCAGCAAGAAAATGGATGTCGTCGGCGTCTTCATCGTCGCCTTCATCACCGCCTTCGGCGGCGGCACGCTGCGCGATCTCCTGCTCGACAAGCGTCCGCTGTTCTGGGTCACCCATCAGGAATACGTCATCGTCATTTTCGTGCTGGCGCTGATCGCCGCACCGTTGATCCGTACCCTGCGCTACATCGTGTCGGAGCGACTGATCATCATCGCGGATGCGTTTGGACTGGGGCTGCTTTCGATCGTTGGCACGTCGCAAGCACTGGCGGCCGGCATGCCCTTGTTCGTCGCTTCGATGATGGGCGTGATCACCGGTACCTTTGGTGGCCTGCTGCGCGACATTGTATGCAACGAGATACCGATGGTGCTGCGTGACGGCAGGCCGTATGCGGCCTGTTCGTTTGCGGGGTGCTGGATGTTTTTGCTGATGCACCAGGCGGGTGTTTCCGCCGACGTGTCATTGTGGTCGAGCGCGCTGGCGATTACCGGATTGCGCCTGTGCACATGGGCGAAGGATATTCGTATCGGATGACGGGGACTGCCCGCGTCATCCGGTTTTTCAGACTGCTTCCGCTCCGGTTTCGCCGGTACGAATGCGGATGACCTGCTCTACCGCCTGAACAAAAATCTTGCCGTCACCGATCTTGCCGGTGCGTGCCGCCTTGATGATGGCGTCCACCGCCTGATCGACCGCGTTTTCAGCCACGACCGCCTCGATTTTCACTTTCGGCAGGAAGTCGACCACGTATTCCGCGCCGCGGTACAGCTCGGTGTGCCCTTTCTGCCGGCCAAAGCCCTTTACTTCCGTTACTGTCAGGCCGGTGACGCCGATCTCACCGAGCGCTTCGCGGACCTCGTCCAGCTTGAACGGTTTGATAATTGCGGTAATCAGCTTCATAAAAACTCCAGGGGATTGATTGTCATTCACGAAACTTCGAGGTGATCGGATAACGCCAGTCGCGCCCGAATGCACGGTGCGTGACGCGTATGCCGACCGGCGCCTGCCGGCGCTTGTATTCATTTATCTTGATCAGACGGGTGACGCGATCCACGTCTTCCTTACGATAACCCGCCGCAAGAATATCGGCAATACTGCGATTTTCTTCCATGTACATCTGCATGATCCCGTCCAGGACCTCGTAGGGCGGTAATGAATCCTGGTCGGTCTGGTCGGGCCGCAGCTCGGCCGAGGGCGCGCGGGTCAGGATCCGTTTCGGAATCACATCGGAAACCGAATTGCGGTAATCGCACAGGCGATATACCAGTGTCTTGGCAATATCCTTGATCACCGCGAAGCCGCCCGCCATGTCGCCGTAGAGCGTACAGTAGCCGACCGCCATCTCGCTCTTGTTGCCGGTCGTGAGCACGATCGAGCCGAACTTATTCGACAAGGCCATCAGTATCGTGCCGCGGATGCGGGCCTGGATATTTTCTTCGGTGGCGTCTTCCGGCAAGCCCTTGAACTCGCCCGCCAGCGTATTGCGGAAAGCGGCGAAGCAATCGACGATCGGGATTTCATCGTAGCGAACGCCGATCCGGTCCACCATCTCGCGCGAATCGAGCCACGAAATTTCGGCCGTATAAGGCGATGGCATCATCACCGCGCGCACTTTGTCCGCGCCGAGCGCGTCGACCGCGACCGCGAGCGTCAATGCGGAATCGACACCGCCCGACAAGCCGATAATCGCACCGGGGAATCCGTTCTTGCCGATATAGTCACGCACGCCGAGCACCAGCGCCTGGTAGACCTGCGCCTCGACCGACAGCTCTTTCGCGATTGCGCCACTGCGCGGCACGGCGCCGTCAAATTCGACGATCTGCAAATCCTCTTCGCAATGCCTGAGCTGCGCGCGGACCTCTCCAGCCTGGTCCATCACGAAGGAATTGCCGTCGAATATCAGCTCGTCCTGGCCGCCGACCAGGTTCGCGTACACCATGGACAACCCGTGCGCGGTCACGTTATTGCGCATCACTTCGTAGCGCAGATGCTGCTTCTTCATGTGAAACGGCGAGCCGTTCGGCACCAAAAGCACCTGTGCGCCCGCAGCCTTCGCACGTGCCGGCGCGTGGGGCGACCAGGTGTCTTCGCAAATATTAATGCCGAACTTCACGCCTTTCACGTCGAACACCAGCGCTTCGTCGGCCGAGGAAAAGTAGCGCTTTTCGTCGAACACCGTGTAATTCGGCAAATCGTGTTTACGGTACGTACCGAGCACTTTGCCGTTGGTAATGACCGAAGCCGCGTTATAGTGTTTGCCACTCTCCGAAATCGGATGGCCTACCACCACGTGCAGGTCCTTCAGCGATGCCAGGTCTTGCACAAGAGTGTCGAACGCTTCCGCCGATTTTGCGTAAAATGCCTCACGGAGCAGTAAATCTTCCGGTGGGTAACCGGCCAGCGACAACTCCGGCGTCAAAACGATATCCGCACCCTGTCCGGCGGCGCGGACGGAGAATTCAACAATCTTTTCGCGATTCGCGGCAAAGTCGCCGACGGTACTGTTGATTTGGGCGATAGCAACTCTGGCTGTCATGATGCTGGGCGTCTACCTGGTCTGTCTGAAAAAGGTGTAATCAAAAACTCAACTGTGAATTATCGCACGTGTATCGTTTCCTCTCTGAGCGAAGTTGGCCAACCGGCGTGGGACGCCCTGGTCGGCATGCAGTCGGACGCAAATCCTTTCTTGTCGTTCGCGTTCCTGCACGCGCTGCATGAATCCGGCTCGGCGTCGCCGAAGACCGGGTGGCGGCCGCAATACCTGACGCTATGGCGGGGGGACAGGCTGGAAGCCGCGTTGCCGCTGTACGCGAAAAGTCATTCCTACGGCGAGTATGTATTCGACTGGGCCTGGGCCGACGCATACCAGAGGAACGGCCTCGACTATTACCCGAAATTGCTGTCGGCGATCCCCTTTACGCCAGTGACCGGCAACCGGCTGCTGGCGCGCGATGCGGCTGCGAGGGCGGCGTTGATCGAAGCACTCGGCGTCATTCAGCAGGATGCCGGCCTGTCTTCCACCCATATCCTGTATCCGACGGAAACCGAGGCACGAGCCCTCGAGGAAGCCGGATTCATGCTGCGCAGCGCAGTGCAGTTCCACTGGCTCAATGACGGCTATGGCAGCTTCGAAGACTTTCTCGCCACACTGGAGCGCAAGAAGAAAAAGAATATCCGGGCAGAGCGGCGCAAGGTGCAGGAAGCCGGCGTCACTTTCCGGCATGTGCGGGGCAAAGATGCAACCGAAGCCGACTGGCGCTTCTTCAAGCGCTGCTATGACCATACTTACGCTGCGCACTATTCGACGCCCTACCTGAACCTCGATTTTTTCCTGCGGATCGGCGCCGACATGCCGCAGCACATCCTGCTCATCGTCGCCGAACAGGACGGCAAGCCGATCGCTTCCTCGCTCCTGATCCATAACGAACACACCTTGTACGGCCGCTACTGGGGCGGCCTGAAGGAAGTGCCCTGCCTGCATTTCGAGACGGCCTATTACCAGCCGCTGGAATTTTGCATCGCCAATCGCATCGAGAGCTTTGAAGGCGGCGCGCAGGGCGAACATAAAATGGCGCGCGGCTTCCTGCCGCAGAAAACCTGGTCCGCCCACTGGCTGGCCCACCCCGCTTTCGCCGACGCGATCGAGCACTTCCTGCGCCGGGAAAGCGGCGGAATCGACGCCTACATCGACGAATTGAACGACCACAGCCCGTTCAAGGCCGGCTAGAGCGGATTTGATGTCAGTGTAGGGAGCCGCGTTTGATCAGAAGGGCTGCAGCGCTAGACGCTTCGGGCAGTTCCGGGAACCGGCCGCCTGCTCTGTTATGGCTGCTTGCGATAACAGCGCTACGACACGTTTCCGTGCTTCGCATTCAACCGGTTCCCGGGACTGCGCGGCCCCTGCACGGACATGAAATCCGCTCTATTCACCGCGAACGGGGCTGCGCTCCGTTCTTCAACTTCCGTCATAAAAAAGCCGCACCGGAGTTAAAAGACCGACAATTCGGTCATGCGCTCCTTTATAATTCCCGGCAATCCAAGGGACTCCAGGGTACCTTCAAAGCACAATGCGAACTCCCCCCGCCGCCCCAATCTCCCCCTCAAGCCCTGCGATCAGCAGAATCGGCCGCTTCTACGTGACACGCGAACTCGGGCGCGGCACCGTCGGATGCGTCTACCTCGGGCATGATCCGGTACTCGGGCGCGACCTTGCGCTGAAGACCTTCAACAGCCGCATGCCGCCGGCCGAAAGAAACAAATTCGAGCAACAGTTCATCAACGAAGGCCGTGCCGCCAGCCGCTTGTCGCACCCGAACATCGTGACCATTTACGATGCTTGCATCGAAGGCAAGTCGACTTTTATCGCGATGGAGTATTTGCAGGGGCGCGAGCTCAACAAGGTGCTGCTCCAGGGGCACCGTTACCAGCCGGATGAGGTGGCGTCGATCATCTGGAAGCTTGCCGACGCGCTGGAGCATGCGCACAGCAACGGCGTCGTGCATCGCGACGTCAAACCCGCCAATATCTTCATGGTGAAGGATGACCAGCCCAAGCTGGTCGATTTCGGCATAGCCCGCGCGCCCAACCGGGTGCCCGACGATCCGGCGTATGCCGAAGAGCCGTACACACTGTTCCAGAACAACCTGCTGGGCACGCCCAATTACATGTCGCCGGAACAGGCAATGGGAAAACCGGTGGATCACCGCACCGATATCTATTCGCTCGGCGCCGTCATGTATGAAATGCTGGTGGGCCGCAAACCATTCCAGACCGAGGACCCCGACAAGCTGTTGCAGATGATCGCCTACAAAGCACCGTCGGCACCACATGAGATAGATTCAGCGGTGCCGGGTGTGCTGTCGCGCATCGTCATGAAGGCGATGAGCAAACGCCCTGAAAAACGCTATCAGTCGGCCGAAAAAATGGCGCTGGATATCAAGCGCTATCTCGTGCGCGTAAGAAGCGCGCGCAACGGCGTGCAGATCGCGGTTGCGACGCTGGATCAAATAGAACCGAATGTCCTGCCTGAGAATCGTGTGCTTGCATGGATCGCCTGCGTCGCGCTGGGTGCGATGGCGGCTGCGGCGGTGATTGTCGGCGTCGGGCGGTTGCTGCGCTAGTCAATGTGGTTGGCAGCCGATCGCAATATTCACGCCCGAATAATAGTCAGCCGTTGTCCAGGGGATGAATGTTGGGATTGCATCCCAACCTACGACCGTCGTACGCAAACGTTATACCGTAGGTGGGGATCTGCGGCACGCGCGCCAATCCCAACGTTCCCACCCAAATAAAAGCCAGCCGTTGTCCAGAGGATGAATGTTGGGATTGCATCCCAACCTACGACCGTCGTACGTTGCGATGGCATCCCGATCTACGAAGGCCCTCAACGCGAATTCAACGCCGCCAGCACCTGCCCCTTCAAGGTCTTGATGAGCGCGGTCTCATCCTGCGGCACGCCTTCCGGCGCGGGCTGCATGCGGTCGGCATAGAAGAAGCCGATCTGCCGTTGATTGACTACCAGCGGAAGCACGATGAAGCTGCGCGCGTCGGGCAGTAGCGCACGATGCCAGGCCGGCAGCAGGTCGCGCACCTTCGGCGCGGTGGCGTCGGCAATCATCAGGTCGGCATCGTTTTGCAATGCCAGATGAAACAGGTCGTGTGCCGGCTGCGTGGGAAACACGAAGCGCGCCTGACGCGTAGCGCCGTTGTCTCCCATAGAGATGCGGGCGCGGAACTGCCCGCTCTGCGCATCCTTCAGACATACCGTCGCAAATCGAAATCCAAGGCTGCTGTACAGCGTTTCCAGCACCAGCAGCATCAGGTCGTTCACCTGGCATTTGCCGGAGGCCATCATCTGGGTCGCATCCTGCACCCCGGCCAGCAGCATGTCGCGCGCATTGAGCGGCTTGCCGCTTGCGTGACGCGCGGTGACTTGCAACTCAACGGCATCGTCCATAGAGTCCAGCAGCAGTTCACTCGGCAAGCCGCTGTCGTCCGGTCCCAGGTCGACGATGCTTGCCTCAAGCTCGGCCAATTCGGACGCAATGCTGGTGTTGTCGGCCAGCACCCGGACCTCCTTCGCCGAGCTGATCAACAACTCATCGAGCTTGTCCCGGTCGAGGTTCAGTGCAACACCGTAGCGCCTGAGCAGCAACCCGACCGACGCTTCCTGTTCGTCAGCACCCCAACGTGGAAGCAGCGTGGCCGCGTCGGCGCTGAATGCGGCGACCTGTTGCAGCCATTCCTGCCGGCCCCGCGCAGGCCTCACTGTTCCGAAAGGAAGCGGCGAAAGCGCCTGGACGATGGTGTCCGGGATTTTCCATCCCTGCAGGACCGATTTGCCCAGCAAATCAAAGCTGCAGCCAAGTACTTTCATGGATGCCTTCGCGGGCGTATGGCTGCCGTCGCTGACCAGCGCACTGATCTGGTTGTAGAGATCATGTTCATGCGCCGCCACCAGCACCCGGCCTATGTTCTTGAATAACGCGGCGATCGCCGCTTCTTCCGCGTCCTTGTGCTGGGCGCGTTTGGCCAGCTCGCGCCCGATGACACTTGCGCTCAATGCCTGGACCAGTTCGGTGCGTACGCTTTGCGCCTGCTTGCCCGACATGCCGTCCACCAGCAGCATCGCCAACGCGCTGGTCTTGATGGTATCGAATCCGAGGATCATGATCGCCTTGGACACGGTAGTCACCGGCGTCCCCGAGGCGGTGCGGTAGTCCACCGTGTTGGATATACGCAAAATCGTCTGCGTCAGCGCCACGTCCGACAGGATGAAATGGGCAAGGCAGCGCACCGCCTCATCGTTCGACGAGGTCAACTGCACCACCCGCGACACGGAGCTGCCGAGTGCGGGCAGGTTGCCGCCGATGCAGAGTTTCTGCAGCAGGCGGTCACGCGCGTGGTACGCCTCGTCGCTCTCCTGTGAAGTAGCATCAGATCCGGGCACGGCTGTGTTCTGTGATTCCACGTTCAAGGCTCCCGCGTCTCCGTACCGTCACCAATAATGACGGCAGTATTGTTGTATAAAGCCGTCAAGCATTGCACGTTCTCCACCGGCCCATCGGCTGAATACCGCCAAAAAATCCCCTCAATTTCGCGAGGCCAAAAAAAAAGCGCACTTACCAGTGCGCTCTTCGTGTTCTTCCCCGGGACAGGGTTACTTGCCGTGCATCTTCTTGTAGGCTTCCACACCCGAAAGTATCTCTTTGCGCGCTTCGTCCGGACCAAACCAGCCCTCGATCTTGACCCATTTGCCTTTTTCGAGATCCTTGTAGTGTTCGAAAAAGTGCTGGATCTGCTGCAGGCGCAAGACATTCATGTCTTCCGGTTTTTGCCAGTGCGTGTAAATCGGCAGGATTTTATCCACCGGTACCGCGAGCAGCTTCGCATCGCCGCCGGCTTCGTCACTCATCTTCAGCACGCCGACCGGACGGCAACGCACGACCACGCCGGGGTGCAGCGGGAACGGGGTCACGACCAGTACGTCGACCGGGTCGCCGTCGTCGGAAATCGTTTGCGGAATGTAGCCGTAGTTGCAGGGGTAATGCATGGCCGTACCCATGAAGCGGTCAACAAAAATCGCGCCGGTTTCCTTGTCAACTTCATACTTGACCGGATCCGAATTCATCGGAATTTCGATGATCACGTTGAAATCATTCGGCAAATCGCGCCCGGCCGGGACCAAATTCAGACTCATGATGCTCTCTCAGTTTTAACAGGATTAATAAACTGCCAATTATAGCGATTTTTGGAGGGGGATTTCGGGACGCAGGCCATCGGAAAGAATGGAATTTCGACGTGCGCGATCAGCAAGAAATCCCCCTGTAGGCGATCAAAGCATGGTCGCCAATGCGCACTGCCGATAATGCGCGGCCGCTTCCTCCGGCTGGTTCAATGCTTCGTGCAGTTGCGCCAGTTTCAGGTGTACTTCGCGCACTGTTTCAGACTCGGTGGCATCGGACAACGCCTGCTCCAGATGGCGCTGCGCCTTGCCCCACAGCTTTTGCCGCAGGCACAGCGTGCCCAGCGTGAGCGCCAGTTCCGGATCGGTCGGCCGCGACTTGCGCCACTCTTCGCAGCGCTCGATCTGCGCCAGCAACGCCGACGAACCTTCAGCGGCGGCCGTGCTCCCATAGGCACGCACCAGACGATCGTCCCACTCAGTCGCCAGAGCTTTTTCCACGATGGAACGCGCTTCGTCATTCAGGCCTTTGGCGTTGAATGAACGGGCGGCGCGCAGTGCTATCAATGGCTGCACCCGTTCCTGCGTCGGAACGGTGGACCATACGCGGCGCAACGATTCCACATCGTGCGCGCGGTCGGACATCAGGTCGGCATAGGCCAGCTCCCGCAACCGGCGCGACAAGGCCGGATGGATCGCATTGCGCTTGTCCAGTAGCCGGACCAGGCGTAACACCTCGGGCCAGTTGTTTGCATGCTGGTTGGCTTTGAGGGCCAGGCGCAATGCGTGGATGTGGCGCGTGCCGCTGGCGTTCAATTCATTAGCCGATTCCAGCGCAATTTCCGGCTGGTGGTCGTCAATCTGCAGCTCCATCGCTGTCATCAGCCGCGCGGTTTTAAGCGAAGCGTCGTCCTGGATTTTCGCGAGCCACGCGTCCCTGCGCCCCCCCTGGCTGAGGCGATGCGCCGCCCGCGCGCCGATCAGCGCAGACAGGCCTGCGTTGTCGGGCACATCGGCGGCACGCGTGGCTGCTTTTTCGGCGTGGCCGAAGCGGCCTTCGAACAGGGCCTTCAGGGCATCGCGCAGCGCCCGGTTACCTTCGCGTTCGCGCTTCTCCCTGCGATAGGCTATCACCCGCCGTGGCATTTGTTGAGCACTGCGGATTGCACGCAGTGTGCCGTATGCCAGTGCGAATAAAAGCACGAGCAGCAGGAGAAATAAATTGAGCGACAGGTCCACCCGATAAGGGGGATAGAACAGGACCACATTGCCCGGGTTGAAGCGGGCTCCGACTGCGAGCCCGATTGCAGCGGCGAACAGGATGATCAGCGAAAGAAATATGCGCATTGGTTTTTCGCCTCGTCTTTATGGTGTCGCTTTGTAATTGCGAACCGCAGTCAGGCTCTCTGCCAGGGTCGGCATTTCGATCGACAGGTTGCTGGCTTGCATCTGCTTCAGCTGCGTTTGTGCCACCTGCGTCTGTCGTGCGCGTGTATCGAAATACCTTGCGATCGTGTCATGCGCAGCGGCCAGGTCGCTGCGGAAAGTCGCTTCATTGCGGGACAGCAGCGCCAGGCGTGCGTTCAACAGCCGCAGCTTCAGGTTCTCGCGTAGATAATATGCCTCGGTCGGCGTGACCAGCAGCGCCTCGGGCGTTTCCACATTGCGTATCTGGACCAGTTGCCGGACTTCGTTCCACATTTCCCTGGACAGGATGTTCCATTTCTCGCCAACCGCGGCCAGCCAGTCAGCGGCAACGCCTGGTTTGGTGGCGGCAGCGTTTTCGGCGCCGCCATGCAAAGCGTTTTGCCCGCTGCGGCCGTTCTTCGGCGCAGGTTCGGGCACTACCGGCTTCTCGCCGGACAGCAAGGGCATCGAATCGACCTGGGCGACGATGGCGTCAAGGCGCAATGCGAGCCCCGTCATGTCCACGCTCGGCAAGGCCTTCAGGCGGTCGATGTCTTTGGCGACCGCGCGGCGGATCATCAGGAATTGCGGTTTGTCGGAATGCGCCAGCCGGGTGTCGGCGTTTTGCAATGCGATCAGTGCGCCCTGTACATTGCCGGCAAGCTGCAACTGCTGGCTTGCGGTGGACAATACCTGTTCGATTTCGGCAAGCGCCCACTCGTCGCGGTTCTTCGACAGGTCCTGGTACAACTGTTCCAGGGCCAATTGCTGGCTTTGCGCCTCGTGTTGCTTGCTTTCCAGGATGATGGCTTTACCCTGCAGTTCCTTCATCCCTTCCTGCATCGACTTCACCAGGACCCTGGTTTCGGCGGTAGCGGAGTCGCTGCTCTGCAGGCGTTGCGCCACTTCCTTGCGCAAGGCGCTGACCTCCCCGTGCGAGGCCCACCATTGCGCTGCCAGCAACAAGGCCAGCACTGCCAGCCCTGCATGGATGACGCGGAAACTGCGGAGGCGGGAGCGGCCGCCACCATCCCGCGCGTCGCCGGGCTGCATAGGCGGGGCGGAGCCCCGGGCAACGGATTCGTTTTGCTGCGGTTGAGGATTCATTTCGGGATTGGCAGACGCGTGAAATTCGGTGGAAGAAGACAAATCATTCATGCTGTGGATTGTAACGCGGCAAGCAGCTGTTCGTCCCCTGACCCGGTCAGGGTGACATTCGGAAGTCCCAGCGTTACGGCGGTTTCCGCGATGCGGGCATGGGGTACGATCAGTCGCTGCTGTTGCATTTTGATTAATGGATAGGGATCGCCGAGCTGTTCGGCCATCGCCACCAGGTTGCGCAGAGCTTCAGAACTGGTCACGATCCAGTCGTTCGGCGTATCCAGCAATCGTCCCAATTGAATGCGCCTCTCGTCATCAAGCACAGGGGCGCCACGTCGGTAGGCCGCCACCGCGGTCACCCGGACGCCAGCCGCACGCAATTCGTCGGCCAGCAGTTCGCGCCCGGTTTCGCCACGCACGATCAACACTTCCTTGCCCCGCAATGCGCCGAGATCGAGCGCCTGCAGCAAGGTTTGTGAGTCGCTGCGCAACGGATCAAGCGGGCTGAAAATAGTCGCATTCTCCGAAGTCACACCATGGCGCGCGAGCGCGGCGCGGCTGCCCTCGCCCACCACGGCGATCGCGACCCCTTGCGGCCAGGCCGTCAGGAATCGGAACGCGGCGTCGATCGCATTCGGACTGACGAACGCCACCATCGCATATCGGCTCATTGCCTGCAGTTCGCTGCTTAGCGCAGCCGGATCCGGAAGCGCATGAATCTCGAGCAACGGAAACACCACCACATCGCGGCCGATTGCAGCCACGCGCTGCGCAAACGGTATGGCTTGCGCGAGCGGACGTGTGATGACAACCGAATTATCGTCGTGCATCGGGGCGCGTCATCCGGCGTCCATTGCCTTGCATGCGGCGAGTATCTCGGCGGCGCCTTGCGTCTGCAAGACCTCTGCAATCTGCCGGCCAAGCGCCTCGGGCGCGTTTGCCGGCGCGGAGGCCTCGGCGCTTGCAATGCGTTTGCCGTCCGGTGTCGCGACCATTGCACGCAGGCGCATGGAGCCGCCGTCTACCGTCGCGAATGCCGCCAGCGGAATCTGGCAGCTGCCGCCGAATATCCGGGACACCGAACGTTCCGCCGTCACCGCCTGCGCCGTCGCTTCATGATTCAGCGGCGCGAGCAAGCGCTGCAAATCTTCGCGGCCGCTCAATGTTTCGATTGCCATCGCGCCCTGCCCCGGGGCCGGCAGGCTTTGTTCCGGCTCCATCAACGCACGGATACGCTGGGGCAAGCCAAGACGCTTCAAACCAGCCGCGGCGAGGATGATGGCGGCATATTCGCCGCGATCCAGCTTGCCCAGCCGGGTATCGAGATTGCCGCGCAAGGGCCGGATCACCAAGTGCGGATAGCGGGCGGCGACCAGCGCCTGACGCCGCAGGCTGCTGGTGCCGACCACCGCGCCGGGCGGCAACGCATCCAGCGACGCATACTCGTTCGAAACGAAAGCATCACGCGGATCCTCGCGTTCGAGCACGGCCGCCAGTGCAAATTCCTGCGGCAGCTCCATCGGCACGTCCTTCAACGAATGCACGGCCAGGTCGGCGCGCCCTTCCAGCATGGCAACTTCAAGTTCTTTGACGAACAAGCCTTTGCCGCCTACTTTGGACAACGTGCGATCGAGGATTTGATCGCCCTTGGTCGTCATGCCAAGAATGTCAACGGAGCACTCTGGATATAATACCAACAGCCGGTCGCGGACATGCTCGGCTTGCCACATCGCCAGACGGCTTTCGCGGGACGCAATTATTAACTTTGAGGGGACAGATACTTTCAAGACGGGCTCTTTCGATGTTCTTCGGCACCTGCTCGTTGTCAGTCGGTGCTGACTGAGGGCCACCGCGCAAATTTTATCATGCAGGCGATCATCCACCCCACGGCGAGGCGCCGACGCCCCGTAACCCGGTTACTGACCATTCATGACAAAACAATCAACTGCCACACCACGCACCGACAAACCGACTGTAGATAAGGACGCGCCACTAAAGGAAGATATCCGCCTGCTGGGCCGTCTGCTCGGCAACGTGCTGCGCGAACAGGAAGGAGAAACCGTATTCCACGTGGTGGAGACGATCCGCCAGACCGCGGTGCGCTTTCGCCGTGAATCGGATCCGCAATCCGGGGCGGAGCTCGACAAGTTGCTAAAAAAACTAAGCCGGGAAGAAACGATTTCGGTGGTTCGTGCATTCTCCTATTTTTCGCACCTGGTCAATATTGCCGAGGACCAGCACCACAACCGGCGTCGGCGCGCGCATTTGCTGGCCGGGTCCGCGCCACAGCAAGGAAGTGTGGCGCACGCATTGTCAAGGCTGCATGATGACGGCATCACGGGTACAACCGTCAGGTCCTTCTTGAAGGACGCCCTGATCTCCCCGGTGCTCACCGCGCACCCGACAGAGGTGCAGCGCAAGAGCATCCTCGATGCGGAAAGCCAGATCGCACACTTGCTCGCCCAACGCGATCAGCCGCTGACGCCGAAGGAAGTCGAGCGCAACACCGAATTGCTGCATGCATCGATTGCGACCCTGTGGCAGACACGCATGCTGCGCTATTCGAAGCTGACAGTGGCCGACGAAATCGAGAATGCGCTGTCCTACTATCGCATTACATTCCTGCGCGAACTGCCGGCGCTTTACGATGACATCGAAGCGGAGATCGCAGCGCAGTTCCCGCAGAGGCATAATCAGCTTCACACCACCGGAAACCGCTTACCGCCATTTATGCAGATGGGCAGCTGGATAGGCGGCGATCGCGACGGCAATCCGAACGTCAATGCCGATACCATGCAGCATGCGCTGACACGGCAGTCCACCGCCATCATCGACTTCTACATGGAAGAAGTGCATGCGTTGGGGGGCGAGCTCTCGATTTCCACACTGCTGGTTGACGTCAGCCCGGCGTTGCAGGCGCTGGCGGACGCCTCTCCCGATGTTTCGGAACATCGCGCCGACGAGCCCTACCGCCGCGCGCTGACCGGCATCTACGCCCGCCTGGCAGCAACTGCCCGCACGCTTGGCGCCGCGCATGTGCTGCGCAAGGAAGTCGGCCCGGCTGCGCCTTATGCAAACGCAGCGGAATTTACCGGCGACCTGCAGCTGCTCGTTGACTCGCTCAACAGCCATCACGGCGCGGTGCTGGCCAAGCCACGCCTGGCGACGCTGAAACGCGCATCTGAAATTTTCGGATTCCATCTCGCCACGCTCGACATGCGCCAGAGCTCGGATGTGCATGAACGCGTGCTGGCCGAACTCTTCGCCCGTGCCAAGGTGGAGCCGCGCTATGCCGACCTGGACGAAGACGCGAAGATCGAACTTCTGCTGGCCGAACTGACGCGACCGAGGCCGCTGTATTCGCCTTACGTCACCTATTCCGCCGAGACCGAATCGGAACTCGAAGTGTTGCGCGCGGCACGTGAAATACGCCGCCGCTACGGCGACCGCGCAATTCGCAATTACATCATCTCGCATACCGAAACCGTATCCGACCTGCTCGAGGTGCTATTGCTGCAGAAGGAAACCGGTTTGCTGCGCGTCGAATGGGACCAGGCGTCCGAACAGGTGACCAACGTCGAGATGGAATTGATGGCGATTCCGTTGTTCGAGACCATCCCCGACCTGCGGTCCGCGGGCGACATCATGGAAAAATTCATGTCGCTGCCGCAGGTGCGCTACCTGATCGCGCGGCAAGGCGATTTGCAGGAAGTGATGCTCGGCTATTCCGATTCCAACAAGGACGGCGGTTTCCTCACCTCCAACGGGGAGCTGTACATGGCAGAGACACGGCTGGTGGAATTGTTCCGCAACGCGGGCGTAAGGCTGCGCCTGTTTCATGGCCGTGGCGGCACAGTCGGCCGCGGCGGCGGACCGAGCTACGAAGCGATCCTGGCACAACCGCCGGGCACGGTGAACGGCCAGATCCGGCTGACTGAGCAAGGCGAAATCATAGCCTCGAAATTTTCCAACCCGGAGATCGGCCGCCGCAACCTCGAGCTGCTGGTCGCCGCCACTTTGGAAGCCAGCCTGGCGCCACATGCGGCCGAAGAAAAACAGGCGAAGAAGCTGGCCAGGTACGAACAGGTGATGGCTGAGTTGTCCGGACGCGCGTACAGCGCATACCGCAACCTCGTGTACGACACGCCCGGTTTCGCCGATTATTTTTTCTCGTCGACCCCGATCGCTGAAATCGCGGAACTCAACATCGGTTCCCGCCCCGCATCGCGCAAGCCGAGCCGCCGCATTGAAGACTTGCGCGCTATACCCTGGGGCTTCTCATGGGGCCAGTGCCGCCTGCTGCTGCCCGGCTGGTACGGCTTTGGCAGCGCCGTCTCGTCCTGGCTGCAGGAAGGCGACGATGCCTCCGAACACAAAAAGAGGCTTGCCACCCTGCGCGCCATGTACAGGGAATGGCCCTTTTTTGCGACCCTGCTGTCCAACATGGACATGGTGCTGGCAAAAACCGACTTCGCCGTGGCGTCGCGCTATGCCGAACTGGTGGTTGACAGGAAGCTGCGCAACAGCATCTACAGGCGCATTGTCAACGAACATGAACGCACCATCGAAAGCATGACAGCGGTCACCGGGTCGAGGGAACGGCTGGCCAACAATCCTTTGCTGGCGCGTTCGATCAAGAATCGTTTTGCCTATCTCGACCCGCTGAATCACTTGCAGGTGGAATTGATCAAACGGCACCGGGCCGCGGCGAGGGATGGGCGCACGTTAGATGAGCGAGTCAGGCGCGGGATACATTTGTCGATCAATGGGATTGCGGCAGGGTTGCGGAATACGGGGTGAATCAGGGATCAAGACGTAGGGCGCATCGAGCTGCGCCGGATGGTAAAAAGCATGCGCGAGGCAAAGCGAAATGCCAAAGATCCCGCGGGTCGCGACCCGCCCTACCCCAACCCCGGAAAGGGCTACCGGCTACTTGACCAGCGCCTTCACCAC
>JBBWZW010000090.1:0-6405 GCA_039649305.1 Burkholderiales bacterium | reverse complement strand
GTGTGCTAGAGAACGGAGCGCTTTAATAAAGCAGCGGATGTTTCGGGCTGATTTAGCGAAATAATCATTTTTCGGATGGACGCAGCCGTTCAGGGCACCGTGCGTTATCCGAATTGTGACGACAGTGATCACTTGGCCTGTTTTCCTGCCAACACCCCCTGATTCCAATAAATCGTTTATTAGCGTCTTCGTGCTCACAGGCATTTTTGTCTGAAATCACGCAGGTATTTTTTTACATCACTAAAGGCATCCATGAAATATTCCATTCTTTTGTTGGCACTTGTTGGTTCCATTGGGCTGACAGCCTGCGAGCGTCAAACTACAGTCGCAGTTCCGGTCGCCGTTCCTGCTCCGACAGTCGCCGTTCCCGGACCCGCTGGCCCGGCCGGTGCGACTGGTGCTACAGGCGCTACAGGCGCGACCACTACCGGCGCGACAGGCGCCACTGGCTCGTCAGGTTTTGATGGCGCCAAAGGGTCGACGGGATCAACCGGCGCTACCGGTGCTACCGGTGCGACAGGCGATGAAGGAGCTAAAGGCACTACTGGTGCTACTGGGGCTACTGGTGCCCAGGGCTACGATGGCGTCAAAGGTGAAACAGGCGGCACTGTCATCGTCGTTCCGAAGTAAGCAGTCGACGAGTAAGACACAAGAAAGACCTCTTCGGAGGTCTTTTTTTTATGCCAGTGCATGGAGAAGCGCGTGGTCGGCCCCTGACTACAAATAAGCATCTGCTAAATTTTGCTTAAAATTTAGCAGATGTCAAAAATGTGACAGAGCTTGACACTTGTATCAGGTGTCACAGAGTCACCCGCGTGCCAGCGCAACCAGATTCTCGTTCTGCTATCCTCGACGACTCTATCTCCAGATATGCGCCAATGTTAGCCCCCGAACAGTTTTTAGGATTTCTCGTTGCTGCTGTATTGATTACAGCCTCGCCAGGACCGGACAACCTGATGGTCCTCGGAATCGGCATCTCCAAGGGACGCCAACAGGGAATGGTATTCGGCCTGGGGTGCGCACTTGGGTGCCTTAGCCATACTCTTTTGGCCGTCCTTGGCGTCAGCGCAGTGATTGCGGCCTCGCACACAGCGTTCACCTTGCTCAAGATTTGCGGCGGACTCTATTTGGTTTGGCTGGGCTTTAATGCATTGCGCAGTAAAGGAGGCGCGAAAGTCAGCGAGGTGAAGACAGTCGATCAATCGCTGCTCAATTTGTTTTTGAAGGGCGTCTTTGCCAATGCAATCAATCCGAAGGTTGTGCTGTTCTTCCTCTCGTTTTTGCCGCAGTTTATCGTTCCGGCAAATGGCAACGTGAGCATGCAGATGATGGCGCTAGGCGTGACCTTTACTGTGCAAGCTGCTGTGCTGTTTGGACTACTCGGATATTTCTCAGGTTCTGTTGGCCAGTGGCTCAATAACAAGCCACGAGTGGGTTTGATGCTCGATCGCGTTGCCGGCGCAATATTCGTTGGTTTGGGGCTGAGGCTAATCGTTTCGCACTAGAGAGGGCGTAGGTTGGGATCTGCGGCGCGCCGCCAATCCCAATATTCTCACCTTGCACGACGGATGGCCCGCACGGAGAGGCCGGCACGTTGGGATTTCATCCCAACCTCCACTCCTCCGTACAGGCACCGCGAGATTCGTGTCCGGCTACGGTGTGTTTACTCGATCGTTACACCCGCTTGCTTCACGATATCCTTCAAGTTGCGATAATCCGTCTGCAGCAGCGTCGAGAATTTTTCTGGCGTCATCGCCTGCGGCTCCGCCCCCTGCGCGTAGATCGCCTGCTTCAATTCCGGAGTCGCCAGCAACTTATTCACTTCCCTGTTGAGCAGTACCACAACGTCCTTCGGCGCCCCGGCGGGCATGAAAATGCCATACCAGGTGCTGACATCGAAGCCCTTATATCCGGATTCCGCCACGGTAGGCACGTCCGGCAACGAAGTACTCCGCTTTGCCGAAGTCACGGCAAGGGCACGCACCTTGCCAGCCTTGATTTGACTTATAGCTGATGGAACGGAAGAGACCGCCAGGTCCAGGGTTCCACCCATCAGATCGGTCATGGCCGGGCTCGATCCTTTATAAGGCACGTGCACCAGCCTGATGTTGGCAGCAGTGTTGAGAGCTTCCCCGGCCAGATGAATGGTGGTTCCGTTCCCCGGCGAACCGTAGGATATGGTGTCAGGCGCGCCACGCGCTGCGCTCACGACGTCAGCCAATGTCTTAAACCGCGAGTTGACGGATGTGACTATGACCACAGGCGTGTAAGCCACATGCGCGACAGCAGTAAAGTCCTTGATGGGATCATAGGCCAGGCTTTTATAGAGCCACGGTGCAACGGCCATGTTGTCCTTCTGGCCCATCACCAGGGTATAACCATTGGGCGCCGCCTTGGCTGCTTCGCCGACGCCGATAGTGCCTCCCGCGCCGCCACGATTTTCAGGGACTATGGACCATTTATTCGACTCCGCAAGCTTGTTGGCGACCAGACGGGACAATATGTCGGTGCCGCCACCCGGCGGGAACGGAATAATCAACTTGATAGGATTGACCGGCCATGTTTGTGCATGTCCAGCAATGGCGCTGCAGGAGAGAGCGACCGTAACGAGGAGCTTCTTGATCAGGATTTGTCCCCCGGAGTTTTTAGGGGAAGATGTCTTCGAGGTGGTAATGAACATAGGATCTTCGGTAAAAATCAAGTGATAGATGTTATGTCAAAGCTGCAAAGTAGGGAAGCCCTGTTCAATGATCGGCATTGGCGGTAAAGACAGCCGATCAATCACTGCTCAATTTGTTTTTGAAGGGCGTCTTGACGTAGCTGATACCATTACGACTCTCGCAACACCTCATAACAATACGGATAGACAAGCAATGAAAAAGCAAAACCTGCTGGCGGCCATTGGCCTGGTACTGGGAATTGGTTTGAGTGGCGCAGTTCACGCCGCGTGGCCCGAGAAATCGGTCAGGCTCGTGGTTCCTTTTCCGCCGGGGCAGGCTACCGATACGTTCGCGCGTGCGATCGCGGAGCAACTGACCAAGCGCCTGGGCCAATCCGTCATCATCGACAACGTGCCCGGCGCCGGCAGCATGATCGGTACCGGACAAGTAGCGCGTTCAGCTCCCGACGGTTACACGCTACTGGTGGCCGGAAGCGCAATGGCGATCAATCAAACCCTGTATCGAAAAATCCCCTATAACGCCACCAAGGACTTTGTCGGTATCACGCTGATAGCGACGGTCCCGCTCATCTTTATTGCGACACCTTCTTCCGGTATCACTTCGATTCAAGAACTGGTGAAGCGCGCCAAGACTGACCCGGGCAGGCTCAATTATGCAAGCGCAGGCATCGGCGGCAGTCAGCACCTGGCGGCTGAAATGCTCAGGTCCATGACGGGCATCGATATTACGCACGTTCCGTATAAGGGTAGCGGTCCGGCGCAGGCGGATTTTCTTGGCAACCAGGTGCCGTTGATGGTCGATTCGGTGACCAGTGCGCTCCAGCACATTCAGACAAAGAAGGCTGTCCCGCTCGCCGTGACTTCTGCAACACGGTCTTCCCAGCTGCCTGATGTGCCGACCGTGCATGAATCAGGTGTGCCCGGCCTGAAAAACTTCGAGGCGGTAGGATGGCTTGGCCTGATGGCCCCACGGGGCACGCCGGAACAGGTCGTCCAGCGCCTGAACAAGGAAGTGGTCGAGATACTGAATAGCGAGCACATGACGCGATTTGTACGCGAACGCGGCTCCGAGGTCGCCCCCACCACCGGGCCGGAGTTCGAGCGCTTTTTTGCCAGTGAGGCAGCAAAGTGGGGCAATGCGGTAAAGGCGTCGGGCGCTACCTCCGACTAGTAGTACTAGTCGAGACCTCAGGCACAGTCGACGATTTTGCGATCACCGGCAAGCCGTAGGGTGCGTTTTACGCACCAATGATTGCCACCAGCCGACGATATCGGCCATGCGAGGTGAAACGGTGCTTGGAACGCACCCTACGGTATTTTTCCAGTGTAGCGCGCTCCGCAGACCACGAATCAAGAGAAGTCGGAGGGTATTCGTGGTCTGCTCCCCTCTGGTGTGGATTCCATTTTTTTGCGCGGATGTAGGGTGCGCCCTACGTCGTTGCCTTAACAGGCTTATGAAAACTGCTAACGGTCGGAGGCTTCGGCCCATTCGGGGAGGAGACGAAAAAACAAACTTCATGAACTTGTACTTCAGCTAAGATCGCGATAACGGAAGCGGACGCACTATCCGGCTCAGTGCGCTGCAGAGGCATCGGAACCTGAAGAGTTCATGCATGAATTCAGCATCCCCCATACGCGGTTCGTATCTGCATGACCGAAATCGCATGCGACTGATGGTCGCCATGGTGATTTCCATTTTGTTCCATGCATTGCTGCTATCGCTACAATTCGGGATTCCGGGACTCGGATTGCCCGGCCTGACGTTTCCGTGGAATGAACGGCGGGCGCGGGAGGCCGAATTAAGCGTCCGGCTGTCGAATCCAAAAGCCGCACCGGAAGCGCCCGCACAGTCGGCAGGTGACAAACCGAGCATCGACACGCAGGCAGCTGAACCTGCCGCGACGCCTGATCCTCCGCAACCTTCAAAACCGCGTCGCAAAAAACCGTCTTCCGAAACCCCTGCTGTATCCGACAGAATGGAGGCCAGGCCGTTGCCGCAAGCGCCATCTTCACCACCGCCCGTAGTGGATGCAGAGCCCTCTCCTGCGATAGTCAAACAGGCACCCGAAGCTGTTACGCCGCCGACGCCGGCCCCGCAGCCGACGCAATCAGAATCAGAGCCGCCAATCATCGCGCATAGAGACGAACGCGAAAGCGATTTCGTTGTACCCCCTGAGGTGTCCAAAGACGACGAACAGCAGGCGGCAGCACCAGTCGAGACACTGTCACCACCGCTCGAAACTCCCGAGGTCGCGAAGCCGCCCGAAGAAGTCACGATTGATTCGAGGGACGAAGAGCAAGACTATGCGACGGCACTCGAAGCAGCCAGGAAAGCCGAAGAAGTGGCGCGTGAGGCCGAGAAACAGTTGAAGGAAGAAGAAAGCGCGCAACGCGCCACGGACATGGCAGCGCGTAAGCAGGAAGAAGAAAACGCACAACGTCAGGCGATGGAACTGGAAGCCCAAAGACTAGCCGAAGACGCCGCCCGGCAGCAGGCTGACGCACTCGCGATTGAAAAGGAGCAGCAGGCCGCGCAACAACGCGAGCAAGAAGAAGATGTCCGTCGGGCTCAGCAGCTTGAAGCGAAAGCGCAGGATGAGAAGAGACAACAATTGGAGCGGGAAGAGCGTGAGGCCATCGCACTTGAAGCACGAAGGAAGGCCGAAGAAGCCGCACGCGAGGCCGCTGCGCTTGCTCGTCAAAAGCAGGCGGAAGAATTGGTAGCCACGGAGCGTGCACAAGAGCTGGCTGCACGTCAGAAAGCAGAAGCTGCAATGGCTGAGCAGCGCGAACGAGATCGTGTGATCGCTGATAATGCGCCCGCTACAGCGGCCGATCCCAGTGAAGGGAGCAGGCGCGCCGAACCGCCCGGCCTGCCGAGGAATCTTTCCGGCGGCGACCTGACGTCCAGAGCGATTCAACAGGCACGACAACTCGACACGCCGCGCAGCGAGCCACAGGTGGTACTCCGGCCGGCCGCACGCACCGATAGCCCCCGCCGGCGAACAATCCTTGGCAGCGAACAGGATATCGGATTGAGGATGTATGTAGAGAGCTGGCGCCTGAAGATCGAGCGCAATGGCAGCCTGAACTACACGAAGTCATCCAAAGAAAAGGCACGCGGCGATCCGGTCGCCACCGTGGTTATCCGTAGCGACGGCAGTGTGGAGGGCGTCTATATTAACCGTTCAAGCGGGCTGCCCGAACTCGATGAGTCGGTGCGGCGCATCGTCCAAATAAACGCGCGCTACAGTGCATTCCCTCCTGAGCTTGCGCGCAGGTATGACGAGATTGAGATCCGCCGCATCTGGAACTTCGATGACAGGCTCACGATTCTGGAAGAAGTGCGCTGACCATCATGACGCTACCTACTTGAACATCCGTCCGTCAAACAAAAAAATCCCGCAGCAATTACCTCGATAAATGTAACTCGATAAATGTAAACGAGAGGGACTGAATCCTGATAAAACGGCGCAGAGGGCGTCTACATTATCCGTCTGAAGATCTGTAAGACCTGCGCTGAATAACGGAGCAGATACATCACGCTATGCCGGTAGAAGCTTCTTTCAAAGCAGTTCGTCGAAAACCCCGAAGCCCGTCAGCCGTCTTTCCGCACTTTCTTCGTCCCCCGGGTCGTCGAAAAAAATTGCCCGTGGTAGGTTTCGTGCACGTACGTTGCAAAGAGTTTGTCCTCAATTACGTATCCATCTTTAACTGCCTTGGAC
>JBBWZW010000051.1:0-4447 GCA_039649305.1 Burkholderiales bacterium | reverse complement strand
GTACCGTAGCTCTGCCATACACGCTCATCGATCTGCCTGTCCGCCTCGCCCCGCAACGGCACGCCATCGATTCGAAGCAGCTTCGCCTCGCGCACTGTGGCGGGCGTCGCTATCTTGCCGGGGTTCAGCTGATTGTGCGGGTCGAACGCGGCCTTCAACTCTTGCAGCGCCGGGTAGAGCGGGCCGAAAAACTTTGGTGCGTACTCCGAACGCACGCCCTTGCCATGTTCGCCCCAAAGCAGGCCACCGTACTTATGCGTGAGTTCGGCCACTCCATCGGAGATGGTGCGAATCAGTGCGGCTTGCGCGGGGTCCTTCATGTCGAGCAAGGGCCGAACATGCAACACGCCGGCGTCGACGTGGCCGAACATGCCGTAGCGCAGTCCCAAACCGTCCAGCAATTCGCGGAACTCCGCTATGTACTCCGGCAGCTGTTCCGGAGGCACCGCGGTGTCTTCGACGAATGGCTGCGGGCGAGCCTCGCCCTGCACGTTACCAAGCAGGCCCACTGAACGCTTGCGCATCGCGTAGACCTTCCCTACCGCATCGTGCCCTGCAGCGAGTGTGTGGCCCAGCCGGGGCACACTGGTGTCCGCTTGCAGGTGAGCGGTGAAGCCGGACACACGCATGTCGACTTCCGCCGGATCGTCGCCGCTGAATTCGACCAGGTTGATTCCCAGCGTCTCTGGTTCGCCGTCTGCCTTCGGAAAGTACGCCGCTACGCTGTTCCACACAATGTCCTTCATGGCCAGCAGCAGCACATTGGAATCCACCGTCTCTATCGAGAGCGGCCGGTGTGCCATCAGTGCCCGGGCATCGCGCAGCGCGTCCATGAAGCCCGCGTATCGCACATTGACGAGCACCGAATACTTCGGGATCGGCAGGACGTTGAGTTCCGCTTCGACGATGAAACCGAGCGAGCCTTCGGCGCCGCACAGCACGCTGTTCAGGTTAAAACGGCCATCCGTTTCCTTGAGGTGCGCGAGGTCGTAGCCGGTAAGGCAGCGGTTCAGCTTTGGAAAACGCTCCTCGATCAATGCCCCCTGGGTCTCGGCGATGCGCACTGCCGTTCGGTAGGCATCGCCGACGCGGCCCTGTCTGCGCCGCAGGTCGTCTAGTTCGACCTGATCGATAGCTCGACTCTCGAAGCGCTCACCCCCGAGCAGGATGCAATCGAGCGCCAGCACATGGTCCCGCGTCTTTCCATAGGTGCAGCTTCCCTGCCCGCTGGCGTCGGTGTTGATCATCCCGCCCACCGTGGCCCGGTTGCTCGTCGAGAGCTCGGGCGCAAAGAAGAGCCCGTGCGGGGCGAGCGCTGCGTTCAGCTGGTCCTTCACCACGCCCGCCTGCACACGTACACGTCGCGCCTGCGGGTCTATATGCAGGATGTGGTTCATGTGCCGTGACACATCGACCACGATGCCGTCCGTCAGCGACTGACCGTTAGTGCCGGTGCCGCCGCCCCGAGCCGTCAGCACGATGCTGCTGTAGGCGCGCGCGCCTGCGAGGCGGGCGAGGCACTGCACATCCTCGGCATCGCGCGGGAAAACGATCGCCTGAGGCAGCCGCTGATAAATGGAGTTGTCGGTAGCGAGCACCGTCCGGTCGGCATAGGTGGCGGTAATTTCGCCGCGGAATCCGGCGGCAGCCAGCGCGTCGAGGAAACCGCGGTAGCTTTGCGTCAGGGCGACCGGAGGGACAACTTGGGTAATCATGGACACTGTTCAAATGGAGAAAATGGACGACGGCGGCAAAGACGCATTCCTGCTTTGGATACTTCGATCCGGCACCTGGGACCGCCCGGTGCCGAAGCGAGCATCAATCCAGGGTGAGTTTCTGCTTCTGTACCACGGCGCGGTAGACCTCGAACTCATCCTTGATCTGTGCGGCAAATTCCTCGGGGCTGTTTGCGACAACCAGGGATCCCGTATCTTCGATGCGCTTCCTCACTGCCGGGTCGGAAAGCACCGTGACCAGGGCCGCATTGAGCTTGGTGACAATCTCCCGGGGCATGCCTTTGGGACCGACCACGCCGTAAAAGGCCATCCGATTCATCTGCGGCAAGCCAACTTCCGCGAAAGTCGGTACGTTGGGCATGAATGACAAGCGTTTGGGCGCGGCCACAACGACGGGTATCAGGCGGTTATTTCGTATGAAAGGCAGTGCCGAGGGCAGCTGGTCCAGTGTCATCTCTACCTGGCCGGCCACGGTATCGGAGAGCGCCGGGCCAGCGCCGCGGTAAGGAATGTGCGCCATGTCGGTGCCCGTCAGGCCCTTCATCATCTCCATCATCAGATGCTGTATGCCGCCGGTGCCGGATGATGAGTACGAGTACTTTCCGGGCGAGCGCTTCAACTCGGCGACAAGGGACTTCCAGTCCTTGCCCGGAAAGCCGGACGTCACTGCGATCACGCTGGGCGTGGCCGCAATGTTGATGACGGGCGTGAAGTCGGTGAGCGGGTTGTACGATATCTTTGGATTCACGGCCGGGTTGGTAGCTACGGTGGAGACCGTGGCGATACCTATCGAATAGCCATCGGGCGCCGCACGCGCGGTCTCTGTAGCACCGATGATGCCGCCGCCACCGCCGCGATTTTCCACGACGACCGACTGGCCAAGAACGCGGGACAGAGGCTCGGCCACCACGCGGGCGACCACGTCGGTAGTGCCGCCAGGGGCGAAGGGCACGATGAGGCGGATGGGTTTGCTGGGATAGGTCTGGGCGAAGGCCGGCAGGGCCAGCGCGAGGCTGGCTGCTGCGGCAAAGATGGTACGACGGTGCATGGGTATTCTCCTGGTGTGTTCGGTAGCGACGTTGCGAAGGCCGGCGGTTCGGGCTTCAGGCCGATGTGTAGGCGGTCTTCACGATGGTGAAGAATTCCTGGGCGTAGCGGCCCTGCTCGCGGGGGCCGTAACTGCTGCCCTTGCGGCCACCGAAGGGTACGTGATAATCCACGCCGGCGGTTGGCAGGTTGACCATCACCATGCCCGACTGTACATGCCGCTTGAAGTGCGTGGCATATTTCAGACTGGTGGTGGCGATGCCGGCGGAGAGACCGAACTCGGTGTTGTTGGCTGCGGCGAGCGCCTCATCGTAGTCCTTCACGCGGAGCACGCTGGCGACCGGGCCAAAGACTTCCTCCCGGTTGATACGCATGCCGTCCGCGGTGTCCGTCAGCAGCGTAGGCGTGACAAAGAAGCCGGTCTTGCCGCTGCCAGTGTGGCAGGCTGCGGCTGTGCCGCCGGCCGCCATCGTTGCGCCTTCCTTGAGGGCCACGTCCATGTACATCAGGTCCTGCTCCATCTGCGCGTGGCTGACGGCCGGACCTATATCAGTACCGGCTGTGAGCGCGTCGCCCACTCGAAGCGTGGCCATGCGTGCCTGCATGGCTGCAACGAACCGGTCGTGAATGCCCTGCGTGACGATGATGCGGCTGGATGCAGTACAGCGTTGTCCGGTGGAGAAGTAGGCACTCTGCACTGAGAGTTCCACCGCCTGTGCCAGGTCAGCGTCATCGAGGATGACCTGCGGGTTTTTGCCGCCCATTTCCAGCTGTACTTTTTTGCCGTGCTCGGCGCACTGCGCGGCGATGCGGTGACCGACGTCGGTGGAACCAGTGAAACTGATGGCCGCGATGCCTGGATGCGTAACCATTGGATCGCCGATAACGCTGCCTCGCCCCATGACCAGGTTGAATACACCCGCCGGGATACCTGAGCGGTGGATGATTTCCGACAGTGCCCAGGCCGAGCCCGGCACGAGGTCGGCGGGTTTGAAGACCACGCAGTTACCAAAGGCCAGCGCCGGCGCGATCTTCCATGCGGGAATCGCAATCGGAAAGTTCCAGGGCGTGATAAGGCCGATGACACCGACGGGCTCGCGTGTGATTTCCACGCCAACGCCGGGGCGCACAGAGGGAAGTGTCTCACCGGACAGGCGCAGGCACTCGCCGGCAAAGAACTTGAAAATGTGGCCGGCGCGTGTAACTTCACCGATCGCTTCAGGAAGGGTCTTGCCCTCCTCGCGGGCGAGCAGTGTACCGAGCTCCTCGCGTCGTGCCAGTATTTCGGTACCAATCTTGTCGAGTGCGTCGCTACGCGCTTGCACGCCGCCTGTGGACCAGGCCGGAAAGGCGAGTTCCGCAGCGGACACGGCCGCGTTGAGCTGATCCACATCGGCCTGCGCGTATTCACCGATCACGTCGGTGGTATCGGAAGGATTGATGTTTTGTCCGTAGCGGACACCTGCGACCCATTCGCCGCCTATGAGGTTTTTAAAAGGCATGTTTTTATTACTCCTGCGCGGCAGCGCTTATGTTGTTTCAGTAATGGACGTCAACCGCGGTTGACATCCATTTACTGTGGTTAGGCACCGCGCAGGAATAAGTTGGTCAATTTTGCGGCCGTAGCGGGCGCGTTGCGGCGTTGCTCGTCGTCGCCATAGCTC
>JBBWZW010000024.1:0-16825 GCA_039649305.1 Burkholderiales bacterium | reverse complement strand
ACGGCGTTCTTTGAATGCCTCGCACCTGAGAAACTGACGGAGATCCTGGAGCGGATGTTCGGGAGCGACATCTATTTCCACAATACCCAGCTATTCTTCAACCCTTCCGATAGCAAAAAGCTGCCGTACTGGCACCGGGACCTGCAATACAGTCCGATCGACGATGCCACGCAAGCGAAGGAACAACGGAACATGCTGAGTCTTCACGTCCGGATTCCTCTCATCAGGGAAACGGGAGTTGAACTCATTGCCGGCACCCACAGGCGATGGGATACCGAATTGGAGACGGACGTACGATTCGAACGAAACGGCCATCGAAACAGTGAAGAGCTTCCCGGCTCCGAGCTGATTGAGCTGGATCCGGGCGATGTGCTGGTGTTCGATGCGCAGATGATCCATCGCGGCAGCTATCGCCTGAACGAAACGAGAAAGTCCCTCGATCTTTGCGTCGGCAAACCTCATCCGTTTACGTCGGCCTATCTGGATGAGAGTGTTCTTCCGGATGAACAGGAAATGAATCGGATTCCCAATAATCTTTGGTACAGGCGCGCGAAAGCAGTCGTTCGCCGACGCCCATAAAAACTGATCGACATTCGATGCCTGACATGAAAAACAGCTTACGCAGGACAACCGTTCCCCTGGCAGGATTGCTGATGCTGCCCTTATGCCATGCGGAGCCCCTTCCCCTCTGGGAAGTCGGGGCCGGACTCGGTGTGATTAATTTTCCTGATTACCGCGGGGCGGACACGAGGAATACGTATATCCTTCCAGTCCCGTATCTGATTTATCGGGGGGAGTTCCTGAAAGCGGACCGGGAAGGTGTGCGCGGGACGCTGTTTGAGAACGACAAGCTGGAAGTGAACCTCAGCGTGAACGGAACCTTGCCGGTAAAAAGCGAGGACAACGTGGCACGCCGCGGTATGTCCGACCTCAGGCCTACCGTCGAACTGGGTCCGACTGTCGACTTCAAGCTTTGGCACTCCGGCGACCGTAAAACAAAACTCGATTTTCGTGCACCTGTTCGCACCGCCATCACCATAGAGTCTTCACCGCAGCAGATCGGTTGGCTGTTCTTACCGAACCTCAGGCTGACTGTAAGAGATCCGGACAGGCTACCCGGCTGGAACCTGGGATTGCAGGCTGGACCAATCTTTAGCAACCGCGAATACAACGCGCACTTCTATTCCGTCAGCGCATCCGAAGCGAACGCGGGCCGTCCGGCTTATTCCGCACGGAGCGGCTATTCGGGTTCGCAAGTCACGATGTCGGTGTCGAAGCGCTTCCCGCGTTATTGGGTCGGCGGTTTCATGCGCTATGACGCGCTGGCAGGGGCTGTGTTCAATGACAGTCCGCTGCTCAGGAAGAACGGTGGAGTCACTGGGGGGATTGCGGTTGCGTGGGTCTTCGGGCAATCGTCTACGCTGGTAGATGTGGAGGATTAGCGATGGAACCTCGCAAACTACCAGTTCAGAACAAGGTACGCAAACCAACGAACAACCGTCTTCCCGGCGCCGGTTCGAAGAAGCGTCCATTGCCGTCGTTGACGATCACCGATCCGGCGTAGTTCTTGTCGAGCAGGTTGTCGATGCGGCCGAAGACATTCATCCGCGCAGAGCCGACACGGAATTCATAGCCGGTACGGAAATTGAGCACCGCGTAGCCAGGAGCGTAGTCGCTGTTGACATCGTCAACATACGCTTTACTCTCGACCCGCATTTCCACTGCCGAGGTCAGCCTGTCGGTCGGCTTGTATTCAACTTCGGTGTACAGGCTGTGCTCCGGGGCCCCCGGCAGCCGGTTGCCTGAAGCGATCCTGCCGCCTGCCGCATTGCTGAACGCCTGCTTGAATTTCGCATCGAGGAAGGTGTAGCCAATGCGGGTGCCGAATTGGCCCCAGCTTGCATGCCATGATGCTTCCGCGCCGCGCCGCTCCACCTTGTCCACGTTCTGGAACACCGACCGGCCGCCGACGACCTGCGACGGCACGATCTCATCGTTGCTGCGCGCATCGAAGAGAGCGAGTTCAAGCGCATGACGGCCGCTCTTCATCTTCATGCCGATTTCAGCCTGGGTGCTTTTTGAGGCGCTCAAAGAGAGGTTCGGCCCGGTCCCGCCTGCGCGATAGGCGGACTCGGCCAGCGTCGGCGTTTCAAAGCCGCGTCCGAGGTTGGCATAGACATTGATCGTTTCGCTTGCATGCCATACCAGGCCCACGATCGGACTGGTATTGTTGAAGCGCACGCTGCCGCTGTCGTCGCGGCCGTCAGCGAGGTAATTGTCATCCACCGACAGCCGTACACGACTTGCCCGCACGCCGGCGATCAGTTGCCATTTCGGGTCGAAGGTCCAGTCGACCTGTCCGAAGACGTCAACGTTGCGGGCAGTGTCGTCTTCATCGCGACGCAGCGCGCCAACCGTGCCGTTATTGTTGACGAAACCGCGCCGGCGTTCCTTCTGGTTGTCGGCCTCAAAGCCGAGCGTCCAGTTCAGGGGCATGGCGTTGGCCCGCATCTTGTGCGTCCAGCTCATACCTACGCCGCCGTAATCACGATCAAGATCAACTACTCCGCCGGCCGAAGTCGGCGCGGCGCCGCTGAATGCAAGCAGCTGATTGATTTTGCGCTGGCCCAGGTAGACGCGCGCACTCAATGAATCGGCGGGCGACAGGCGGTGATCGAGCACTAAGCCCCCCTGCTGCTGTTCGACGCTCTTGCGCGTATCAAATGTGATCGCTGCCGGAACGACCTGCTGCGGGTTGCTTTCAAAGTCGGCACGGGTCAGGCCGAGCGGATCCTGCGCATCCGGTTGGTCGAACTTGTTAAACAGCGCCGTTACCGTCGTGTCGCTCGAAGGGCGGGCGACCGCCTTGGCGTTGATATGGGTGCGCCGCGCCGCGCTGTGGTCGCGATAACCATCGGTCGAGAAACGGTTCACATCGAGCAACGCGCCCAGTGTCTCCGTACCACCGGCGACCGTGGCGCCGATTTGCCTCTGGTGGTCGGAACCGGCACCGACCGAAAGACCCGCGAACGACGGCTCGCCTCCCATAGGAGGATTTTTAGTGAACACCTGCAGCACACCCCCCGCCGCATTGCCATAGAGCTGGGCCAGGGGGCCACGCAGCACCTCTATGCGGCTGGCGGACGTAAGGCTGGCGGTTGCCGCCTGACCCTGGCCATCCGGCATGGTCGCCGGAATCCCGTCGACCAGGATGCGCACGCCGCGCACACCGAACGTCGAGCGCGTGCCGAAGCCGCGCACCGATACCTGCAAGTCCTGCGCAAAATTCTGCCGGTCCCTGACCTGCAGGCCTGGTACCGCACCCGTCAGTTCCGACAGGTTCACCAGCGGTGATGCGGCACGAAAGGGATCCACCTGCACCACATCGATGGCTGCCGGCGCGTCGAAGCGGCGTTGCTCGGTGCGGCTGGCGCTGACCACGACTTCTTCAAGCTGCTTCGTTTCGGCTTGTTGTGCAAGCGCCAGGGGCATGGCGAGTACGCCCGCGGAAAATACGGATGCAGACAGAACTTTATTGTTCATTATGGATACTTTCGTTGCGGGGTTTTACGCATTGTAGATGCGTACGTTATTTTTGCCGAACCTCGATCTGGATAGAGGCGTACCAGGCAGCAAGGTCGTTGATGTCGGCATCGGACAGCGGCTTTGCGATGACGTTCATGATTTCATTGCTGCGTTTGCCGCTGCGATAGTTCTTCAATTGTTCCGCAACGTACATCGCAGGTTGCCCGGCAAGGTTGGGCGCGCCCGGCATCTGTGCCATGCCGTTGGCGCCGTGGCAGACCGCGCAGCTTTGCGCTTTCGCCTTTCCGGATTTGATTTCGTCAGCCAGCGACGGCAGAGCGAAGGCTGTCGTAAGCAGGGCGAGTGCCAATGGTGGCATGCAATTGCGGAGGACTGGATGGATCGGCTTCATTGGGAAGTATGTGAGAGTGCCTCAAAATGAACAACCGTCCGGCACGAACAACCGGACGGTCACGAACCACTTCTTATTCTCCGACATAGGTGATGCGATAGATGGCGCCTGCGAAGTCATCGGACACCAGCATCGAGCCGTCAGGCAGGTTGGCTACATCCACCGGGCGGCCGCGGTACTGGCGGGTTTCCGGGTCGAGCCAGCCGTCAGCGAACACCTCGGTCTTGTCGGCTGAACCGTCAGGCTTGAGCGAAGTGAACATCAGGCGGGCGCCGATCGGCGTGGTACGGTTCCAGGAGCCATGCTGCGCGGAGAAGAGGCCGCCGCGATACCTGGCCGGGAATTTGTTCCCGGTATAGAAGGCCAGGCCGAGGTCGGCCGCGTGCGCGGGCATCTCCACCTCCGGAGGCGTCGCTCCAGCGGGCAGCGCATCCTTTTCATAGCCGTTTTCCTTGATGCGCACGCTCTTGCCGCCGAGCCACGGATAACCGAAGTGCTGACCCGCTTTGGTTGCGCGGTTCAATTCGCCCGGCGGGGTGTCGTCACCCATGCCGTCGGTCTGGTTATCGGTGAACCACAGGTCGGTGTTCTTCGGATTGAATTCGATGCCGACCGAATTGCGGATGCCGCGTGCATACACCTCACGCTTGGAGCCGTCGAACGGATTCAGGCGAATGATGCCGCCGATGCCAACCTCGTTGTACAACTTCAGCTTGTCGCGCGGCGGCACATTGTGCGGCTGGCCCATGGATACGTAGAGCAGTCCATCCTTGCCGACGCGGCAGGTGCGCGCGCCATGGTTGAACGATTCTTCCTCAACCGGGATCAGCTTCCCTTGCGGCACGACTTCAATCACCGCGACGTCCGGGCCCTCATAGAAGAACTCGGCGGCCGGGAAATTGAGGATGCGGTTGTGTTCGGCCACCACCAGGAATCCATCCTTGGTCCAGCACACCCCGTTGGGCACCTGGAATTTCAAGGAAGGCGCAAACGGCTTCACTTCAGTGGCGACACCGCTGCTGTTGCGATCGGTGACTGCCCACACGGTGGTCTTGCGGGTGCCAACGAAGAGCATGTTGGTCGATGGGGCGACTGCCATGTGCCGCGCGTCCGGCACGATTGCATACAGTTCGATCTTGAAGCCCGGCGGCAGCTTGACGCGCTTGAGGTTTTCCTTGATGGCGTCGGCGTTCCTGCCGGTTTGCGCCACTGGCGGGATATTGAGGTCCACGCCGGAAACCTTCATCTGTTTGAGCTTCTCGATGTTTTGCTGTTGTGCCGACGCCGCCCCCGCAAAACCGAGGAGCATGGCCGAGGCCAGCACTCCCAGTGCGAATGATTTTGTTCTACGCATTTTTTTGTCTCCTTAATGTCGTTGAACTGCCAAAAGGTAGCCGAAGCTGCCAAATCCGTATTCCATTTTTAGAACTGCAAGCCAGCGGGCCCGCGAAGGCATGGTTCATTTTATGACCACGCCCCATGGCAGTTTGCCGACCGCAACATCGCGTAGCTTCGTGTTTTGTACCGTGTCGATGACCGACACGCTGTTCGAGCGGCCATTCGCGACGTACAGTTTTTTACCGTCAGGCGTCAACGCCATGTTCCAAGGGCGCTGCCCTACCGGGACAGTCGCAACAACGGCATTGGTCGCGGAATCGATCACCGAGACGCTGGCGTCGCCGCCATTTGAAACGTAAACGCGGCTGCCGTCCGGATGCACGGCGATGCCGTTGGCGCGTAACCCGGCCTTAATGCGCGCAGTTATTTTGTGGGTGGTTGTGTCGATCACATACACTTCATTGCTGTTCTCGGCGGCGACGTAGGCACGGCTGCTGTCAGGCAGGAAGCCTATGCCGCGCGGACGTGCGCCGACAGGCACCTGCGCGACCTGCTTGCGGGCTTTGAAGTCGATGATGTCGACCGCGTCGCCGTCTTCGGCGCTGACAAAAAGCTTGCTGCCGTCCGGACTGAAAACTGCGTGTTCCGGATTGCGGCCCTGTACCTTGATGACGAAGGCCAGCTTGTTGGTGCGGGCGTCGGTGATTGCCACGTCGTTGCCTTCTTCAATCGCCGCGGCGACCCAGCGCCCGTCCGGAGAAATGTAGACGCCTTCAGGCGATTCGCCGAGCGCGATCGAGCCGTCCAGCGTCCGCTTGCGCAGGTCAATCAGCTGCAGACGGTTGTTCGGCTGGTCGCTCACATACAGCCAGTGATTGTCTGCGCCGACCGCAACGCCGCGCGGCTTTTTGCCGGCGGGGATGTCGGCCACAACCTGGTCGGTGGCGGTGTCGATTACCGACACTGTTCCCGACCCTTCGTTAGGGACATAGGCGAATGGCGCAGCGTGTGTCAAGGCGGGCGTCGCGATCAGTGCCGCCGCAAGAAGATGCAAAAAACTGGCAAGCCTGGTCATAGGGAAGTCTGTTCATCAGAAAATGCGTGTTGTCGATGGCCAACGAACCGCTTCGGCAACATGCGGGTAAAAACGCCATCGCGGTCAATCAGCAGATGCTTCAGCGCGGCCAGCACATGCAATACAACCAGCGTCAGCAGCACCAACGACGTGAATTTGTGCGTCTGGTTGAGGAATGCGTAGACAACTTTGTCGTCGCTTCCCCATGGGGGGAGCATTACCGCGTTGAAAAAATTTACGCCCCACTTGCTGAAGTTGGACGCGACGTAGCCCGTCAGCGGCATCACGAGCATGCATGCATACAGCGCAAAGTGGCTGGCTGCGGCCAGGCGGCGCTGCCAGCGCGGAACCTCGTCCGGTAACGGCGGCGGGGTATGCGTCAATCGCCACACGATACGCAGCAAAATCAACACGCCGACCAGCATGCCGGTACTCTTGTGCAAATTCACGAAATAGCTGCGCGCCGGAACACCGCGGGGCACATCTTGCAGGTACCAGCCGAATGCGAACTGGCTCAACAGCAGGAGGGCTATGAGCCAGTGCAGGAACATAGCAGTGCGGGTATAGCGATGATCCATCCGTTCCGTCTCAGCGTAAGCTGGTGATGTAGTGGGCAAGATTTTCGATGTCTGTGTCGCTCAACGTGCGCGCGACGCTGGTCATGTTGCCGGCGTCGTTGGTGCGAGTGCGCGCCTTGAAGTCTTTCATCTGCTTGACGACGTATTCATACTGCTGGCCGGCGAGGCGCGGTATTTCATTCTGGCCGGCGAAAGCGCCGAGGTGGCACATCGCGCACAGGGTTTCATCCGCCTTGGCCTTGCCGAGCCTGATCTTCGCTTCATCCGCCTTGAATGGCGACGGCTTGGCGCGCTGGGAAGCGTAGTAATTGGAGATATCGATCATGTCCTGCCGGCTGAGCGGCTCGGCCATCGGGCTCATCACCGGATCTATGCGGCGGCCTTCCTTGAAGTCCTTGAGTTGCATGTAGATGTACCGCCAGGTTTGTCCGGCGAGATTGGGGAAATTGCCGGCTGGGGAATTACCGTCGGCGCCGTGGCATGCGGCGCACGCCTGGGATTTGGTGCGCCCGGCTTCGATGTCCTGGGCGGTGGCGGATGCAAACAGCATCAACGCGCAGGCGCCGGCACTCAGCGATGCAAAAGAATGAATGGCTCTCAAAAGATCCCCGGGGTACTGGGGCCACTCCCTCGAATGGCCCCGGAACTGACAAAGATTTACTTCGGCAGTGCGAATACCAGCATGGTGTTACCGCGTTTGAAGTCAAGCTGGGTATTACCGCCGCAGCCCATCGCAATGTACTGGCGTCCTTTGGCCTGGTAGGACACGGGCATCGCGTTGGCGCCGGCGCCGCACTGGTATTGCCACAGCAGCTTGCCGTTGCGTGCGTCGAGCGCGCGGAACAGGCCATTGCCTTCGCCGTAGAACACCAGGTCACCGGCTGTAGCGAGTGCGCCGCCGATCAGTGGCTGTTCGGTGTCGAACTTCCACACCATCTTGCCGGTATCGACGTTGACCGCCGCCAGGCGTCCCCACTGCTTTTCGCCTTCGATCACCTTGAACGCGCCGCCGAGCCAGAGTTTGCCGCCGGGGTAGGCTGCCTTCTCCACGTGATAGGTCATCGGCTGATGCAGGTTCATCGCATAAGCGAGGCGGAGCTTCTCGTTGATGGCCATGGGCGACCATTCGACGCCGCCATTGGCGCCGGGCAGCATGCGAGCGCCCGTCTCGGTCGGCAGCACCCACATGTTTTCCTGCGGGATCATCGCTTGCGAGAAACGGATCAGCTTGCCGTCCTTGCGGTCATGCACATAGATATGGCCGGTTTTGCCGCCATGGATCACCGCCGGCACCATCTTGCCGGACTTGTCCTTGACGTCCATCAGGATCGGCGGGCTGACCGCATCGAGGTCCCACACATCATGGGCGATGTACTGGTAGTGCCATTTGTATTGGCCGCTGTCGAGGTCGACCGCCACCATCGAATTGGTGTACAGGTTGTCGCCCGGACGTTCGGCGCCGTACAGGTCGGGTGACGGGTTACCGACGACGAAGAAGATGGTGCGTGTCTTGAGGTCGATCGCCGGGTTCATCCAGACGCCGCCGCCCAGGGTCTGGTAGAAAGAGCTGTCGCGCGCAAATGCCTCTTTTTCGGCGGCGATATCGCGCTTCATGTTGCGGCCGGTTGCGTCGTTCTCGGCCCAGACGCCCTCATGGCCTTTTTCCGGAATCGTGTGGAAAGTCCACAGCATTTTTCCGTCCGCGGCGTTGTATGCCTTGACGAAGCCGCGGATGCCGTATTCGCCGCCGTTGGTGCCGATCAGCACCTTGCCGTCGATGACGACGGGCGCCATGGTTTCGCTATAGCCTTTTTCAGGGTCGGCGATTTCGGTTTCCCACAGCAGCTTGCCGCTCTTTGCATCGAGCGCCACCAGTTTGGCGTCGAGCGTGCCCATGAACAGCTTACCGCCTTCGATCGCCACGCCGCGGTTGTTGGGGCCGCAGCAGAAAGTGGTGATCGGGCCCATCTTGTGGGTGTAATGCCAGAACTCCTTGCCAGTCGCCGCGTCGAGCGCGTAGACGTGGTTATAGGAGGTGGTCATGTACATGATGCCGTCGATGACGATCGGCGCGGTCTCCATCGACTCGCGGACCTCGGTCTGGAAGATGAACTCCGGCTTCAGGTTTTTGACGTTGGTGGAGTTGATCTGCTTGCCCGGATAGTAGCGGGTCTGCGCATAACCGCCGTTGGTGTGCAGCCAGTTGTTCGCCTGCTTGTCGGCATTGGTCAGCTGCGCCTGCGTGACGTTGATGTTTTTGGCGATGGCCGCGCTGGCGGTGCCGCCCGTTGGCTTCTGCCCCTGGACCTCCTGGCTGCCGGCCGTGCCCGAGATGACGCTGAGCACGAGCGCAGCGAGCATTGCTCCGTGTGTTCGCCCTGTCATGCTTGTCTCCTGTGCTTTCGGTTCTAGCTTGACGGCCCGCCGACCACGGTCTGAAGGCCCCTCTATACAGCCACCGCCATGGCAGTATAATTCCATCGATCATTAGTCACAAGGAACTTTTAACCGTAAGTTACGTACATTTGTTGGATATTGCCGTCCGTAAAGTTAAGGGCGGGCTCCCGGAGACAAACTATGACAAAGACACTCCTTCGCGCCTTTTTGTTGCTGCTATCGTGCAGCGCGGCTGCCCCGGCATTCGCGCAAAAGGGCATGGACAAGATCAATATCAACGGCCAGTTTTTGATGGCGGCGCGGACCGGCAACGTGGACCGGGTAGTCGCCCTGCTGGACCAGGGCGCGGCAGTCAATTCGCGCGACCGAAACGGCGACTCGCCGCTGGCCATGGCGGCAAGCAAGGGTAACGAAGGGCTGGTCGACACATTGATGCGTGCCGGCGCCGACGTCAATCTCGCCAACCTGGCGGGTGTGACGCCGCTGATGGGCGCCGCGTTCAGCGGCAACGAACAAATCGTACGCAAGCTGCTGGCGGCGGGTGCGAAGATCGATCCCGTCGACCGCGTCAAGAAGAATGCGGCGATCTATGCGGCCGGCAAGGGCTGCAGCGCCTGCCTGGCCGAACTGCTGCGAGCCGGCACCCAGGTGAACGCACGTCTCGACAATGATGAGACGTTATTGATGTGGGCAGCCGGTTACGGAAACGAGTCAGTGGTGAGCCTGTTGCTCGAACAAGGCGCCGATCGCGGCCTGAAGGACAACCGCGGCATGACCGCCGCCGACATCGCGCGCGACGGCAATCACATGGCTGTGGTCAGGCTGCTGGAAAAGAACTGAGCTTCCGGCGCTTTCGAAAAGCGTAGAAGTCTTCACCGCCCCCGGCCTCCCGGTCGGGGCAACACCCACGTTCTATGCCGAGCGGCGGGGAACGCACGGTCGCGTCATTTGTCACATAAAATGCCAATCCCCCATATTTACCGCCGTGAACATGCGGACCGACGCAAAAGAAGATGCACGGCAGGAATTCATGAAAAACAAGACTGTTTATAGCAAGACCGCGAAAGGCATGGCCGAAGTCAGGAAAAGCGGAAAGAGCCTGCCAAAAGATCACTCCAGGGTTTTGGCTATGGTCGACGGGAAATCAAGCACCGCCGATCTGATGGGCCAGCAGCGCGACCTTACGCAAGAGCGATTTACCGCTACCGTGGAATCGCTGGTGCAGCTCGGACTGATCCGGGCCCTCGTCCATTCCGCGTGGGATCCGGAGCCGACCGAGCCGATCGAGATGACCGACGACGGCACCGTCCTGTATTCAGACGCGCTGCCGACTATAGAGGCAACAGAGCTTTCGCCGCAAGAGAGCGTGCAGGCTTGGGCGGAAGCGCGCCGGGGTGCACAGACGCTGAAAAAGAATGGCTTCTATACCTACGGCGACAAGCCCTCCCAGGTGAGCGCCATCAGGAAAATGGACGGACTCAGGGCGCTCGTGGTCGAAGACGATGACGCACTGTCCCAGCTTCTTGAAGTACTGCTGACCAACAAGGGCTTTTCCGTTCACAAGGCCGTCGACATTCCGGGCGCGATGAAAACGCTCAGGGCTGGCCTTGTACCCGACCTCGTGCTGCTCGACGTTGTGCTCCCCGGCATGCCCGGCAAGGACGGCTTTCTTGTGCTGGATCAGATTCGTCACACAGCCGCGTTACGCCTGGTGCCGGTGATCATGGTCACGTCGAAGGTGACGGACGAATCCGTCATGCGCGGACTGAAGGCCGGCGCGGACGGGTATATCTTCAAGCCGTTCAAGTGGGAAACGCTGTATGAGTCGATCAAGAGCGTAATCGGCGCTTGACGGTTACCGGGTGGGCAGTCTCTGCCCTCCCGACGTACTACTTCTCCAAAGTCGCGGACCACACGGGCAATTCCGCCAGCCGGTGCGGCTCAATCGCCTTCCCCTCCAGCCACGGATCGCAGAAATACTCAAACTGCCGTGCGCGCTTTCCAATCTCATCAAAGCCGAAGGTTCCCGCGGAACCGGCCAGCGAATGCAGCAGGTTGTGCAGCAATTCGAGATGGGTCTTGTCGCCCGGCTCGCGTATGAATGCCAGCATCGCGGCTTGTATGTCGCTCAAGCGTTTCGGCAAGCCTGCAGTGAACATGGCGTTCAATTGCGCCAGTTGGGCTGCGAGCGTCGTATCCTCACTCATCGTGCAGCCCACAATGCTCTCACCTGTTCCGCGAGCTGCATCGGATCAAACGGTTTGGCAATCACGCCGACCGCGCCGAGTGATTTGTAGTGGGCAGTTTCTCTACCCTGTACCTTGGCCGTCATGAAAACCGCCGGAGTGCCGGCGGTTTGCGCAAGACGCCGCAAGGCTACCAGCGTGGTCGGTCCGTCCATCCCCGGCATCATCACGTCGAGCAGGATCAGGTCCGGTGTAAAGCCCGCATTGACCGCTGCCAGTGCTTCGCGTCCGGAACTGCAGATGGTGACGGAAAAACCGCCGACGGCTTCGAGCGCGAGCCGCGCGACCGTCTGGATGTCCTGGTCGTCTTCAACATACAGGATGGTATTGAGCGTGCCGTTGCTCATTGGGGTTCCTTTGACACATAAGTGTGGACATGCGCAATCGGGAGCTCGACATGGAATTCGCTTCCGCCTCCGATGGCGCTGCGAAAACCGATCCGTCCCTGGTGTTCTTCCACGATGCACTTGCAAATACTCAGGCCCAACCCGGTGCCGGTCTTATCCCTCGCATCGGTAGAATCGACTTGTGCGAATTTCTGGAATATGCGGCCGCGGAATTCCTCCGGAATGCCCCTGCCGTGGTCAACCACTTCCAACCTGACGTGATCGGACTTTTTGCTGATGCGAACCTCGACCAGCTCCCCGGCAGGGGAAAACTTGATGGCATTGGAAAGCAGGTTCACCAGCACCTGAATCATCCGGTCGCGGTCGACAGTCACCGGGGTGTCGGCCGCGTCGCATTGCAGTTCAACTCGCACATTGAATTGGGCGGCATACCCGTGGGTCGACTCGATCGCCTGTTCCACCAGGGGCCGCAGCGCCTGCGTTACCAGGTCGAAGTGCATGTTTCCGGATTCGATCTTTTCAAGGTCCAGCATGTCGTTGATCATGCGCACCAGGCGCTCGCAATTCTTGTTGGCGATGTCCAGCAGGCTTTTTGCCTGCGGGGGAATTTCGCCGACGGCGCCGCCGATCAGCAAGCCCAGTGACCCGCGGATCGAGGTCATCGGCGTACGCAGTTCGTGCGAGACGGTGGAAATGAATTCATTTTTCATTCTCTCCACTGCCTTGCGGTCTGAAATATCGTGCAGGAATATGCTGAAAAAATAGGTCTCGGTAGTGCCGGCAAGGCCGACCGTCACCTCGACGGTAAATTTTTCCCCTTCACGATTCATCACCGTCGTTTCCAGGCGCTGATTCAGGAAGTGGCCCTTGCCGGTCTCGCGGAAGGTGCGGAGCAGCTCTCTGTAACCCGCACGCGAACGTTCGGGAATAATCACGGAGGACAGCTGGCGCCCCATCGCCTGATCCCTGGTCCAGCCAAACATCCTTTCCGCCTGTGAATTCCAGTCCGTGATGTGGTCATGCAGGTCGACACCGATGAATGCATCTTGCGCGGTATTAAGGATCGTCTGTATGCGAATTTCATTCGCCGTTACCACGGCCAATGCACGCTCCATTGCCTGGGTGCGCTGCTCCACCCGCTTCTCAAGCGAGAGATTCAGTTCCTTCAATGCGGATTCTTTTTGAAGGAGGTTGGTAACCAGCGAATTGAGCGAGCCGGTCAGGGCCTTGATCTCGAAATAGCCGGAAGCGTTCGGCGGGATTGCCACAGCATCGCCCTTTTCAATCCGTTGCGCGGCTTCGGCAAGAGCACGAAGCGGATGGCTGATACGGCGGGCGGCAAACAACCCGAGCAAGGAAAACAAAACCGCGATCGCAATTCCGCTCCAAAACACGCGTTGCTGGATGAGCCTGGCCGGCAGGTAGGCATCCTCGACGCTTTGCCGCAACAGCACGGTCCATCCGAGGCCGCGATACGAAGCGTGCCCCTTGCCGGCGCTGAATCCAACAAGGTAGTCTTTGCCATCCGGCCAAGTCTCGATGTTGAACCCGTTGCCCCTGCGCTGTGCTTCTGTCAGGCTTGCGACGCTTAATTTCTTCCCCTGCAGATCGGGCGGGCCGAGCAAGGCCTCGCCGTCTTTGCTAACGATCAGGATTTGGACTTTCCGGTGTGCGGATAACGGCTCCACGATGGATCGTTCCAGGTCCTTGGCCCATTGCCATGAAAGGTGGACGCCGAGGACGCCGGCCAGCTTGCCGCCGCCGTCACGATAGGGGAACGCCAGATCGACAAAGCGCAATGGTTCATCGGTCCCGTTGGGCAGCACTTTTGCGAGCAGCTTCGCTTCGTGCACGTCACCGACAAATTGTTCTTTCAGGGCATTGATAAACCACGGCCGCTCCGAAACATCGGCGCCTTCAAGCATCTTTTGCGCCGATACCAGGACCTTGCCGTCCGCGTCGGTGAGACCGATCCATGCGTAGTAGGGATAGGTTTCCTGGACCTTTTCCAGGAGCCCGCGCTTTTGCTCCAGCGTGCGGCCGGGCGCCGTAAGGCCGGAGCGCTGCGCCATCAACTGTACCTCGCGATAGCGCTCGAACATGCCCCGGTCAAGGCGGTTGGAAGTGTGATAGGCCAGTTCGCCCAATCCGTAGCCGATATTCAACTTCAGCTGTTCGGTCGCAGCTACCCCTATGATCTCTACCAGGACGAGGGTGAGGATGATAGACAATGCGGAAAAGGCAAACGCCAGGTGTGCGCCCACCCCGCGAACGTAAAAGTACTCTTTGAATTTCATTGCAAAAAAGATTACAGGGTGAGCAAAATCGTCGGTTGTTTTTTACAAGCGCTCACTGGTGCCTACTTGTCAACTGGCGTGGAAATCGATTTCCCGAGGACAACAGGTTAGCATGCAATCCACCAGAAATTACATGGCGACAGGGTGCTTTAAGCGTCCGGGATGAGAATTGTCGCCCGCCAGGACGCGCATCACAGCGCCTGCGGCGCGGCTCCGGCAAGGGGAGCGCCGCTCCGGCAAGGAAAAAGCACAGGGCAAGTCTTCGCTACCGGGTACCGTCTCGAGAAGGGAAGGCTTGCGAGCAGTCGGCGATGGTCACTGGTCTTCCGCAGCAGCATCGTAAGGTACCTGCCTCTGTTTTGTATCCAATAAACAGAAGGCTTTATCGATGCGTTATTTCTTACGCCAACTAGCGGTAGTTGGCTTTGAGTTTTTAGGGCGGAAGCAGACGCCAAAGACCTCTGCATCCGCCCTACGAGCTACGATTTGAGATGTGACTACGGCTCCGAGAGCCTGAGCGTCTGCCCCGGCTGGATCCGGTTCGGATCCTGAATGTTGTTCCAACGCGCGAGGTCGTTGCGACTCACGCCGTGCTGGCGGGCGATGCCATATAAGGTATCGCCCGCAGACACCGTGTAATTTCCGGAAGAACCTGACGAAGAAGAACCCGACGTTTGTCCGTTGGCAGGCTTCGCCGGTTGAGGGGCCGGGGCTGGCGCCGCTGGCTCAGGCGATGCGGCCTGCGGCGCCGGTGGAGCACTTGATTGTTCGGGCCGTGGAGATGCGGGTGCGGTTGTCGCGGATTCTTCCTTGCGTTGGCAGGCAAACAGCAAGGGTAGCAACAGTGCGAGGAGAGCAAAACGTTTCACGAGCCGATTCCTTTCCCGGAACCATGGAACATGTCGGCCAGCATATCCAGGCGAAGGTCTGGCTGACTGATTGTGGGAACGCCCCTGATCAAACGGGTACGCTCAACTAAAGGCTATCTAAAATAATCCGCTCGCCATTGTTGAGCATCAAGCGCGCCCCCTTCCGGGCCAATCAAATATTTTCGGCCCAGGACATCAAGCAGGCTTCACACCTTTGCGATGCGGTTTAGGTTTGGGCTTGGTCGCATCGGCTGTGCGATTTCCGGAATCGCTTGGTTTTTTGAACGGAGCCTTGTCACCGAACTTCTTTTCATTCACCCTTCTGTCGCCGCCTTTCCTGGGCGCGGACAGGGTGATTTTTTTGCCGGCTGATTTGTGTTCCGTCGGAGCGCGATCGCCGGAATGGCTGATGCGTAACTGTTGCCCGGCCACCGAGACGGTTTTTAGCTGCTCAAACACTTCATCTGGCATGCCGTCCGGCAGATCCAGCAGGCTGTAGTCATCGAATATCTCGATGCGGCCAATATGTTTGGCCTCGAGACCCGCCTCGTTGGCAATGGCGCCTACAATATTGCCGGGCTTGACGCCGTGCACATGACCGACTTCAATACGAAAAGCCTGCATGCCGGCATCGCCTTTGCGATCGGTGCGTTCTTTCTTTGGCGATGCAGCCTTTTCGGTGTGCATCTCCGCATCGCGGCCGGCCGGTTTGTCGAATGCTTCTGCTTTTTTGAACGCGGGCTTTACCGAAGCTTTCGCGGGCTCGGCACCGCGGCTGATATGCAGTTGTTGACCGGCCACCCACACTGTTTTGAGATGGTCGAGCAGTTCGTCTGGCATGGTGTCCGGCAGATCAAGCGTGCTGTAATCGTCATAGATTTCGATGCGGCCTATATATTTGGAGTCCAGCCCTGCCTCGTTGGCGATGGCGCCGACGATGTTGCCGGGCTTGACGCCATGCGCATGGCCGACTTCGATGCGGAACGACTGCATGCCGGCATCAGGTTGGCGCTCGATGCGTTCCTTGCGGGGGAAAGCAGGCCGCTCGGTTTGTTCCTTGCGCTCATGGCGCTCGAATCTTTCCGGGCGCTCGCTGCGCTCAGTGCGCTCAAACTTGCCGGTATGGGCGGGCTTGGCATCCGACCATGAGCGTTCGCCTTGTGGCTCGCGCTTGTTTTTATCCAGCAGCAGCGGCACATCGCCACGCGCCAGCTTTGCGAGGGCGGCGGCAATTTCAATAGCGGGAATATTTCGCTCGCGCTCAAAGTCTTCAATCAGCGACTGGAAGGTTTCCAGGCCACCTGCCGCAAGGGCGTCGCTGATCTGGTCCTTGAATTTGGCAATGCGCACATCATTGACTGCCTGAATGCTGGGCAATTCCAGCATCGAGATCGGCTGGCGTGTCGCGCGCTCGATCGCTTTGAGCAAATTGCGTTCACGCGGGGCGATAAACAATATTGCTTCGCCGCTGCGCCCTGCACGCCCGGTACGGCCTATGCGATGCGTATAGCTTTCCGGGTCGTGCGGCACGTCGTAGTTGATCACGTGGCTGATGCGCTCGACGTCAAGACCGCGCGCGGCTACATCGGTGGCTACCAGGATGTCGATCTTGCCGTCCTTGAGTTGCTGGATGGTGCGTTCGCGCTGTTGCTGCACGATGTCGCCGTTAATTGCAGCGGCAGAAAACCCGCGTGCCTGCAATTTGCCCGCCAACTCTTCCGTGCCTAACTTCGTGCGCGCA
>JBBWZW010000004.1:0-5642 GCA_039649305.1 Burkholderiales bacterium | reverse complement strand
CCCGGCCCAACGATGCTGTCGCTGGTGATCCTGTTCTCCGCCTATATGCTGGTCGATGGAGTCTTCGGAATCATCGCGGCTGTGCGGGCGATCCGCCGCAAGGAGGATCGCTGGGGATTGCTGATATTTGAAGGGCTGCTCAATATCGCGGTCGGAATTCTCGCTTTTCTCTGGCCGGGCATTGCCGTTGTTGCGTTCGTGTGGTTGATTGCCGCATGGGCGATTGTCACGGGTGGGCTGATGACGGCTGCAGGCTTTCGGTTGAACATAGACCATGGCCGATGGTGGCTGGTTCTGGGCGGGCTATTGTCTCTCGCCTATGGCGTGCTGCTTATTATCACGCCGCTGATCGGAGCCATTGTACTCACCTGGTGGCTGGGAGCATACGCACTGGTTTTTGGCGTCGCGCTGGTCATATTCTCTTTCAAACTCAGGTCGCGGCAGCATGAACGGGTCAACCCCACTGCGGTCGGAACAACCGCCTAGGCGGGCATTCGATGACGTCCAGGACATTGCACCGTCGAGGCCGAAAAGGCCGGGCAAATGCCCGGCCTTTTCGAAATATTGAGACGACAGATATTGAAACGATCGCGATCACCGACGAAGTCGCTCAAAGCCTGATCGATACTTTTCCTGCGAGTGATCCGCCGGCCTGGATCCCCTTGGCCCGTGTCGGCATTCCCAACCGACAAAAGACGTCCCGCCCCGCGCCAAAAGAACGACATCGCTGATCGACATAGTGTCGATAGCTCGCCTTCCAATTGCGCCAACAATGTACGGTAGACGACATAGGATATTTTTTTACGCGGGGACCATCGCCTCGCGATGCGAAATCCAATTTGCGTTGCCAACTTCGAAAGACAGGTATCAAATTCATCCGGGCCACTGCGAAAAATAACCAAGGCGCAAGCAATGCCGTGGACCGAGCAGCTTGCAAATCCCGAGGAATTGCGACGTTGCATCCGCGATTTGGTCGCGCTCTCAACGCTCCCTGCCGCGTGGCGGAACTATGACATGCGTCAGATCGGGGACAGCATTGTGGCCGCGCTGGTCTCGATGCTGGACGCTGATTTCGTTTTCATTGTACTCCCCAGCCATGGCAATCAAAACGAGTTGATCCGCAGTGACCCGAAGCTAAATCCTGCCCGTCTGGATAATGTGCGGACGATGCTGCAGAGCAAAAAAGCGACGCTCAGCGGTGAACAGGAATTTATCGCTGCCGACGCGTCCGGCGGCAACGACCTCCACGTCGTGACCGTGCCAATCGGGCGCGGTGGCGATTCAATACTTGCCGCCGGCTCCGCTCGCGGCACGTTTCCAACCAAAATAGAGAGGCTGCTCCTGAATACCGGGGCAAATCAGGCCGCGATTGCCTTCCAGAAGTGGCTGGGAGACGCAGATAAGACAAGGTTTACAACCTTGGTGCAGCGAACGACCGATTTCATCGGCATCGCCTCGCTGAGCGGTCGGGTCCAGTATGTTAATCCGGCAGGCCTTCAATCGTTGGGACTTGCTACCCTCGACGATGCATTACGGCTTCACGTGTTTGATTTCATTTCGCCGCGAGACCGAGAGACAATGCAGCACGAGCTTTGGCCTCTGGTGCTGCGTACCGGCCGGTGGAGGGGAGAACTCGATCTCGTGCATCTTGGATCCGGAGCACCAATATCCTTCCTGATCGACTGCTTCAGGATCGATGATCCACGAAACGGAGAGCCGATGAACGTCGCAACGGTCAACCGCGATCTCAGCACGCAAAAGAATTCAGAGGCGGACCTGCGTCATCTGAACGATAGCCTGGAACGACGCGTGGAAGAGCGAACAATCGAGTTGGCAGATACCAACAGAAGGCTCGTCGTGGAGAATTTTGAACGTGAGCGAGCCGATTTTCGGGTTCAGAAATTACGCTATGAACTCTTTCACGCGGCGCGCCTCACGGCAGCGGGTCAGATGGCCGCGGCTCTCGCGCACGAACTCAGCCAGCCGCTCACGGCAGTCGTCAACTCTGTCAATGCGGCAAAGCGGCTGATGGCTTGCGGAGATCACGCCAGTCTCATGGTAGCGCGGGAAGTCACTGATGAAGCGGCCGGGCAGGCAATGCGGGCCAGCGAAATCATCCGCAGGCTCCGCCAATTCGTCACCCGGGATGAGACGGAAAGACGAATAGAAGAACTGCCTTCGATGATCAAGGAAGCAGGTGCTCTCGTATTGAGCGGCGTTGCTCCTTTTTTGGCACGTCTCAATTTTCGATTTGATGACAGGGCCACGGACGTATGGGTGAATCGGGTTCAAATCCAGCAAGTTCTCGTCAATCTCATCCGTAATGCATTTGAAGCGATGGCCGATCAAGATCAGCGAGAAGTCACTTTGGCGACCAGGCTTCTCGATAGTGACATGGTCGAGATTACCGTCGCCGATATCGGCCCCGGAATTCCTGGCGATATTGCCGGCCGGTTGTTTGAGCCATTCGTCTCAAGCAAGCACGATGGCATGGGATTAGGGTTGTCGATTTCGCGCTCGATCATCGAAGCGCACGATGGTCAATTGGTGGCGGAGCGGAAGCCCGAAGGTGGGACCGTTTTTCGCTTTACTCTTCCCTCCGGGGGAGTGGCAGATGACGGCTGAACGAACCGTCTACGTTGTGGATGACGATGCCGCCGTCCTTCGTTCGCTGGAACGGTTACTGAGTTCAGCGAATTTCGAGCCGGTCACCTTCGAGCGTCCGGACCTGTTTCTGACAGCGGCAAAGACGTTCAAGACGGGTTGTGTCCTGCTGGATATTCGCTTACCGGGCATGAGCGGGCTGGATGTCCAGACGCAACTTCGCAAGATCAGAAACGACCTGGCGGTTATTGTCATGACCGCCCAGGGAGACGTTCAAACGGCCGTTCGCGCCATGAAGGCGGGCGCAACCGATTTCCTGGAGAAGCCTTACAGCGATCATGCTTTGCTCGGGGCGATCGAGGCGGCGTTCAGGAACGAAATCCGCCCCGATCGCGACCGCGATATCGCCGACGCCGTCCGGCGGATCGCAACCCTCAGTCCGCGCGAGCACGAGGTTCTTGAGGGACTGATTGCCGGCCACCCGAACAAGTTGATAGCTTACCATCTCGGTATCAGCGTACGCACGGTCGAGGTTCACCGGGCGCGCATGATGGAGCGGCTTGGAATGCGTCAGCTCGCAGAGGCTGTCCGCCTGGGCGTTATGGCGAAGCTCAGCTCCTCGCGATCCGTCAACGAGCGAAACGGTTAGGACGCCATTCGCCCTCGCCACGATCGGTCAAGCCCTTGCTGCCATTGAGCTTTCGCCGACACGGTCTTCGAGGGCGCGCCGGTTCAGAATTTTTACCGTTCGCTTGCCTGCCAAAGTGATCACGCCCCGGTGCCGCAGATCCGTAAGCGAGCGGCAAACTGTCTCGACCGAGACTGCGAGATAATCGGCGATGTCATAACGCGAGACCGGTAACACCACTTGCCCGCTTTTATTTGCGGCACGCCCATCCAGCGAAAGCAGGAAAGAACCGACCTTCTCAAGAGCGGTGAGGCCACCAAGGATCAGGAGTTGGGACTGCGACCGCGTGAGGGACTGGAATGCGACCTCACGGAGTTCCCGCGCGAACTGAGCGTCGCGTTCCGCCAGCAGTTCGACCCGCTGGCCCGGATAGCTTGCCAGCACAGTGTCCTCGGCAATTGCCTCGATCGTTGCCTCACTCTGGCTGTCCGAAACAAAGAAAAAATCCCGCGGCAGCATCAGATCGACGATTTGTCGTCGTCCGTCCGCCCGGACTGCGCATCGCCGGACCGCGCCAGTGATGACGTAGTACCAGTGGCCCGCAGGCCCTGGATTAGTGGGAATTTCCTGGCCGCGATTGCAGGCCATAATCTTGGCAAATGCATCGAGGCGTTTCAGCGCATGAGGCTGCGCCGAAAGTATTCGCCGGTAGAAGTCCGCAGCATGGGTTTTCGTTTTCATAACCGCACCCTTTTTTTATTTCAGGGAATCCGCGCGCAAGGTGAACCATCGCTCGGCAACAACGTTCAAAAAATTCCGCAAATCTGCGTACCGTAAAAATACGTAACGCGGCCACGGATGACGCAGTGCCGTCACAGAAAAGCGGGGACGAATATTGCAGTGCCGAAAATTGATTGCAATCAACGACGCAAATGCATGCTGCCCGTAAATGGCAGCAGTCCACGAGCCAACCACTCGCGCCCGAGGTAGGAAATGTCTTCTATTTTAGCCGCCGGAACCATTGCCCCGAATTTCACGCTGCGGGTCACCCCCGATCAAAACCTTACGCTCTCGGATCTGAGGGGAAAACCAGTGATCCTGGCGTTCTATCCGGCTGACTGGAGCCCGGTCTGTGGCGATCAGGTGACCCTTTACAACGAGATTCTCCCGGAGTTCCACAAGCACGACGCGGAATTGTTGGGCATTTCGGTCGACGGGGCGTGGTGCCATGCGGCCTTTGCCCGTGACCGCCATCTGCATTTTCCGCTGCTCGCCGATTTCGAACCTAAGGGCGAGGTGGCAAGAAAATACCGCGCCTATCGCGCGAGCGAGGGCGTTTGCGAACGCGCGCTGTTCGTCCTCGACCGGCAGGGGACGATTGCGTGGAGCTATTGCTCCCCGATTGCGATCAATCCCGGCGCGGATGGAATTCTTGACGCGCTCGAAAAGCTCTCAGATCAGGCAAACGCCCATGGCCACCTTGAAAGCGCCGATCACGCAAAGTGATCACGTCCGCGGACCTGCACACGCGCCTATCATGCTCGTTGAATACGGCGATTATGAATGCCCGCATTGCGCGGCTGCATATCCTGTCGTCAATCGGGTTGAAATGCATTTTCAAGGGCGCATGCGGTTCGTCTTCCGTCATTTCCCCCTGACCGAAGTACACCCCCACGCCGAGATCGCCGCCGAAAGCGCCGAGTTCGCCGGCGCAGCGGGCCTGTTTTGGGAAATGCACGATGCCCTCTTTGAAAACCAGAGCAGGCTGAGCCTTGCGACGATTTTGCTGATTGGCGCAGCGCTCGGGCTTCCCGAAACAACCCTGCGCAATGCCCTCGAGACGGGCCAATATAGGAACAAAGTGCGCAGCGATTTTATCGGCGGCATACGCAGCGGCGTCAACGGCACACCGGCCTTTTTTATCAATGGTGTGCGGCATGACGGTGCTTACGATTATGCCTCCCTGGTGTCGGGAATCCAGATGCGCCTCGCCGCCGATACGAGTGCATAACGGATTTGCGAAAAACCTGGTCCGATCAACGTGAGACCCAAAAAAGGTTCTTCGAGAATTGACAAGGGTCAGTGCTGTTTCGAGGTCTGCGGATTATCTCCGCAACTATCGTCAAACCCTCAGGAGAGAGCCATGGTTGCCTTCACAGGATACCGAACGCCCCCAAAACCCGGGGTTGATGCGGCTTTCGCATCGCCGAGTACGTACGACCACACTGTTGGGGCACGACGACGCTCTCCCGACTGGATCATTTGGCCGGCGCTCGCGATGGTGCTGGCGGCCGGCATTGTTCTCGCGACCGGTCCTGCGCTGCCGCAAGCCGGGGTGCAACTCATCAAGGTCGATCTTTCGGTTGTGGCGAAAGGCTATCGGATGAGCAAGCTGATTGGCAGCAGCGTC
>JBBWZW010000530.1:0-8924 GCA_039649305.1 Burkholderiales bacterium | reverse complement strand
GCGAGAGGGATGAGGACAGCCTGATCGGGCGCGAAATGTGCAAATGGAAAGTGTGCAAAGGCACGTGGGGAAAAAATGGTTGCCCGTCATATGAGCGGCAAGTGAGTTCTCACTATTGATCGAACCGTGCCGCCCTAGTGCATAGAGTTTGAAGTACAAATAAATTGCCAGAATTAATTGATATATCCTCTTTCATAGTTATCAAGAAAGAGGATTATCCATGCAATCCCCCATCAGGCAGGACACGAAGCGGATGGAAGCAATCGCTGCCTGGGCCTTTCATTCGCTCTCGTGCTGGCATTCTTAACCGCGACCGGCGCGCACGGCGTCTTTCGCATGCAGCAGGGCGACCATTCAAGCCTGCTGTTCGCAATGAGGACCATGCGCGAAAGCCTGGCCAATATCGCCGGCCAGGTCCGCGCCGGCACCGACATGATTGCGACTGCTTCGAACCAGATCGCAGCCGGCAACCTCGATCTCTCTTCCCGTACCGAAGAGCAGACGAGCTCGCTTGAAGAAACCGCTTCGTCGATGGAAGAACTGACGGGTACAGTGAAACAGAACGCGGACAATGCACGCCAGGCGAACGGACTTGCGACATCGGCATCCGCAGTCACGAGCAAGGGCGGAGCGGTCGTCGCGCAAGTGGTGGACACCATGGGTTCGATCAATGAATCGGCGAAGAAGATAGGCGATATCATCGGCGTCGGCGTCGGCGTCGTCGAGGGCAGGTAAGCCACGGATCGACCACGATCACCTTGCCCGCCGGTGTAGTGATTTGGTCGTGGACTGGCCCAGCCGTTGAACCTACACCTTTGCGCCCGGGCTGGCGCTCGGGGAAGCGGTAGTGGTGGCGGGCGCGTTGGTGGTCCCGCAAGCAGCAACGAACGCGGATGTTATTGCCGCAGCAAGCGACGCGGCTACCGATTTTTTTATTGTCATCGTGATGTCTCCTGGTTTATTGGCCGTGCGGATGCAAGGCCATTATTGAAACGTACCAACACCTCCGCGCCGCGTCTTGTGCGCGTTGCTGCAGCACTAGAACGGCCTACTGTTTCGCACAGTCACAATGGCTAAATCAAAAATTCAGGGAGCTGCTCGCATGTATTCGAGGTAAGCATGTCAGATGCTTTAAAGGCCAGCAACATCCCTGTTTTGCATCCTGCTCGTTTCTTGTGGCGGCGGCAGCTCCGATTCCGGCACCGGCTCCTCAACCCGGCAGTCCTCCCAGGGCAGGCGGCGTCTCAACACCCCAGCGAGTCGTAGGAGGCGTATCGACAGCGGATCCGTCCGGTAGCATAAGCGGCCCTGGCACCGCCAAACACAATCCAACGCCGACCGACGTCAGTAGGGCGCTTCCCGGCACAACGCCGACGCCTGCCGAAACAGCGGAAGGTGAGCCAGCGTCATCCGTGCGACTCAGCTTCCCGCACGTCATAACCATTGATGCGCAAATCATCGTTGACTCGCTGAACCGGCGCATACGCAAGATCACCCCCGCCGGTCGTAGCATCACCCTGGCGGCGCTGTTTGCTTTTCCGCCGGGTGTAGCAATTGACGGCGCAGGCAATCTGTATGTGGCCGATACCAACAACGCCACGATACGCAAGATCATGCCCGACGGTAGTGTGACCACCATCGCGGGTACGGCAGGTGCGCATGACAGTGTCGACGGTACGGGCACTGCGGCGACACAGGCCTATCCACAAGGGATTACGCTCGACGGCGCCGGGTATCTGTATGTGACCGAGTCGTCCCGGGTGCGCAGGGTATCACCTGCCGGAGAAGTGACCACGATAGCGGGGTAGTGGGCAATAGGCGAAACGCACACAAACTTTTTCGGGACTCATGCAAAGAAGCCGTGAAGAAAGTCTCCGCGATTTTTTGTTGTCCTGAAATGCAAAGAGCCCAGTCCTGAGGACTGGGCTCTTGCGGTATTACTGGTAGGCCGTGCGGGACTCGAACCTGCGACCAACGGATTAAAAGTCCGCTGCTCTACCAACTGAGCTAACGACCCGAAACATTTAAAACAGCACCGAGGGAAACTCCCAAGGCTTTTGATTTACCTGACTGCACTGATACGCGAAACGAATAACGCGTAACAGTACGCCTTGCGTGCAAGGTAAAAAAAGCAAAGAGCCCAGTCTTATGAACTGGGCTCTTGCCGGTATTACTGGTAGGCCGTGCGGGACTCGAACCTGCGACCAACGGATTAAAAGTCCGCTGCTCTACCAACTGAGCTAACGACCCGAAGACCAAGATTATATAGAGCCTACATTCTCTCTGTCAAATAGATTGACCCTGAACCGCCAAATTAATTCGAAGCGGGGGTCGATGCAGCTCGCATTTGCGGGCTGCATTTCAACCGATCACTTCAATGCTACCAGGCGTTCTTTCGCAGTTTGTGCCGCAGGCGAACCCGGGTACTGCGCTACCAGTGTCTCAAGCGTCTTCTTCGCAGCGGGACGGTCCTTGAGTTCCATATGGCAGCTCGCGATGTTCAATAATGCATCCGCCGCTTTCGGGCTGTCGGCGTAATTCTTGACGACCACTTGCTGTGCGGTGATTGCATTGCGATAGTCGCGTTGCGCGTAATAGGTGTTGCCCAGCCAGTACTGTGCGGAAGGTGCCAGGCCCGACTGCGGATAGCGGCGAGTGAAATCGTAGAACGATGAGCCCGCGTTCTTGTAGTCGCCTTCCTTGAAGAACGCCAGCGCCGCGTCATACGCTCTCTGCTCTTCCTGGCCGACGCTGACTTCCTTGCCGTCGACGTTGACCTTTTGTGGCTCCATCTTGCGAATGCGGTTGTCGAGATCGACGTAGAAATCCTTCTGCCTTCTCTGCGTGTTCGTCAGTTCATTGGTCAGCACTTCGATCTGGCCGCGCAGTCTGGCGATCTCCTGACGCAATTGCTCATTCTGGTTGTTCAGGTCGAAGCTATTGGACTTGTCCGCTTTCGCATTGATCTCGCTTTGCATGTTGTCCAGCCGCTGGCGGATGTCGAGGATCGCCTTGCGCGCCCCGTCGTCCTCGAACAGAGCGGCGCTGGCTTGCAGCGGGGTCCACGCCAGCGCGGCCATGAAGGCCGCACCGATCGACGATTGAATGATCTTGTTCATGATCTTCAATAGACGATGTCGGAACGGCGATTTTCGGACCATGCGGCCTCATCGCTGCCGGTCGCTTTCGGCTTTTCCTTGCCGAGGGAAACCGCTTCCATCTGGGTTTCCGGTACGCCGAGCAGCGAGAGCGACTTGCGCACCGCTTCCGCGCGCTTCTGGCCGAGGGCCAGGTTGTACTCACGGCCGCCACGTTCATCGGTATTGCCCTGAATGATGATCTTACGGCCCTTGTTACCCGCCAGGTATTTGGCATGCGCCTCCACTACCGGCTTGAACTCGTCCTTCACCGTGTAGCTGTCGTAATCGAAGTAGACGCTGCGCTTCGCAAGAACACCTTTCGGATCGTTCAGCGGATCGGTGGTGCCGGCATTCAGAGGTGCGACGGTGCGTGTATCGGATGTCGCGGCCGTGGACGGTGTGCCGCTGCGATCTTCGATCTTCGCCTTGTCGTCCAGCTTGACGTTGGATCCGCATGCGGCGAGCAGTGCGGCGCTCGAAAGAATGAGGGCTAGATTGGTGTAAGTGCGCATGAATCCTCCATGTGATGACGTTATGTTGTGAGCTTGCATTATTTCATGAATGGGCCCCAGGTCGGCTCACGAACGTCGCCGGCCTGGGTGGTTAAACGATGCTTCACGCGGCCGTCCACCGACACTACCGCGAGCGAACCGCGACGGCCCGATTCGGTTGCATACATGATGTACCTGCCGTTAGGCGCGAAACTGGGCGACTCGTCCTTCGCCGTATCGGACAAGCGTTGTTCCTGGCCGTTGGTCAGGTCCAGCGCATACAGCTGGAAGCGACCGTCGCGCCGGGAGACAAACGCGAGCGTCTTGCCGTCGGGCGAAACGCGCGGGCTGATGTTGTAGCTGCCGTTGAATGTGATGCGCTGCGCGTCGCCGCCGGAGGCACTCATCTTGTAGATCTGCGGACCACCACTGCGGTCGCTGGTGAAATATATGTTCTGGCCGTCAGCAGAGAATTGCGGTTCGGTGTCGATGCCATTGGTGTTGGTGAGACGACGCAGGCCGCCGCCATCGGAATTCACCGCGTACACCTGGGTCAGTCCGTCGCGCGACAATGCCAGCGCGAGTTTCGATCCGTCTGGCGACCACGAAGGCGCCGAGTTGCTGCCTTTGTAGTTGGCGAGGACGGTACGCTGGCGGTTCACCAGGTTCTGCACGTACACCACCGGCTTCTTGTTTTCGAAGGACACATACGCGACCCTGGTGCCGTCCGGCGACCAGGCCGGGGAAATGATAGGCTCGTTCGAACGCAATGCCATCTGCGTGCCTTCACCGTCCGAGTCGGCGACTTCCAGGCGATACTCGTTCCCGACCTTGGTGACATATGCGATGCGCGTGGCGAAAGCACCGCGCACGCCGATCAGCTTTTCATAGATATCGTCTGCGATCTTGTGCGCAGCCACCCGCAGTCGGTCAGGGCCCGCAGCCTGCCCAAAGCCCGACAGCTGGGCTGACTTCAGGGTATCCACCAGTCGATAGCGGACATCGAAGCGGCCGTCCGCCAGGCGCTGTACGCTGCCAACCACGAGCGCATCCACCCCGCGCGTCTTCCATTCATCGAAATTGATCTGCGTGGTTTCCGACATCGCATTGCCGGTATCGACGATCTTGAAGTAGCCGCTGCGGTCAAGATCGGCCTTGATGATGGCAGTGACCTGTTGCGGAGCGATCGACTCGTCCGCAAAGGCGGCAATCGCGATCGGTATCTGGTTGGCGCCGACGCCGGACGTTTCGACTCTCAATTGTGCATGGACCAGCGTGCTGGCGGAGAAGGCGAGCACGACGAGTCCGCGTAGGAAGAAGTTTTTTGTCATAGTTGGTTACTGGTCTTTTGGTCTGTGTATGCCGATAAAGGTCGATGGTACAGCACCCGATTTATCCTTGGGGTAAGGCTGCGACTTCTCAATCGCTCGTTTGACGGCCTCGTCAAAGCCGGGCACACCCGAAGATTTAACTTTGCGCATACCGGCCACCGATCCATCCGGCAACAATTGGACCTCGTATTCCACCGCTTGATTCCCGGTCATTGCATCCGAAACATTGAAGTTGATGTTCGATTTGATTTTCGCGCCTACACGCTGCGCATAGCTCGCATCGCCACGGCCGCCTTGGGATTTGGGAGCATCGCCTGTACCGCCGGTCCCGGCCACGCCGGTAATGCGGCGCATCTCCTCATCACGCGCTTTGGCCAGCAACTGTTCCTCCGCTTCGTCCTCTTTGCGTTTTTTCTCGGCGGCAGCCTTCTTCGCCTGCGCTTCTTTCTCCAGCCGCTCTTTTTCGTCGGCCTTTTTCTTTGCGAGCTTTTCTTCTTCTTCCTTCTGTTTCTGCTTCTTGAGCCGTTCTTCTTCTTCTTTTTTGAGCTTGGCCTGTTTCTCTTCCTCGGCTTTTTGTTTCGCCAGTTTTTCTTCTTCGAGACGCTTTTGCTCCGCTTTACGCTTTTTCTCCTGTTCAAGCGCGATATCCGGCTTGGCAACCGGCGGCTCGGGTTTGATGACAGGCGGCTCTTTTACTTCCTGTTTTGGCGCTTCTTTGACTTCAGGTTTTGGTTCTGGTTCCGCCACAGGCCGGGGCTGCGGCGCGGCCTCGCGTGCTTGCGGACTCCAGACCTCAGCCTCGATGGCAATCGGTGTTTCGCTCTGCCAGCGTATGCCGATCCAGAGAAAGGCCACCAATGCGGCATGCACCAGCGCCGCAAGCGTAATCGCACGCCAGCGTCCAGGTTCCTTCGGTACGGTATAGGGGGTTGCGTCGATCATAGAGCCATCACTGTTTGGTCGCGAGCCCTACCCGGTTGATACCGAGTTTCTTCGCTTCGGAGATCACCTGGATCACCTCATCGTATTTAATGTCCTTGTCGGCCGAGATCATCACCGGCATATCCGGATTGGCTTCATGGAATGCCGATAGTTTCTGCAGCAGCGCAAAGCGGTTAGCCGTTTTTTCCTGCTGTCCGCTGCCGCTCTTCTGTCCATTGATGCCGATGGTGGCGCTGGTATCCGGCTTGAGCACGATCTGAATGTACTCCGTCGGTGGCAGCGCCGACTTGCTCGCGGTCGGCAGGTTGATGACACCCGGATTCGTCAGCGGCGCAGCCACCATGAAAATGACGAGCAATACCAGCATCACGTCGATATACGGCACGACGTTTATTTCGGACTTGAATTTGCGGGTGCGTCCGCCGCGCATGGAAGTGTTCGCCATTAGCGCGCCTGCCGTTGCAAGATGTTGGAAAACTCTTCGATGAAGCTTTCAAAGCGAATCGCCAGGCGATCGATGTCATGCGAATAGCGGTTGTAGGCGACCACAGCGGGGATCGCGGCAAACAGTCCGATGGCGGTTGCAATCAGCGCTTCCGCAATGCCAGGCGCCACCGAGGCGAGCGTCGCCTGCTGCACATTGGCCAGGCCGCGAAACGCGTTCATGATGCCCCACACGGTCCCGAACAAACCGACGTACGGCGACACCGAGCCCACCGACGCGAGGAAAGCCAGGTGCGATTCCAGCGCATCCATCTCACGTTGGTAGGCTGCGCGCATCGCGCGCCGCGCACCATCGACCAGGCTGCCTTGATCGGCCGCGCCCCTGCTTGCGAACGACATTTTGATCTTGTTGAACTCGCTCATGCCCGACTCGAAAATACGCTCCAGGGCGCCGCTGTCGCCCGTGCTTTTGCGTCGATTCGAAGTGGCGTCTTCGTACAGCGAGTTAAGATTGCCGCCCGACCAAAAGGCGCGCTCGAAATCCTCGGTCTGCGTCTGCGCGTTTTTGATCGCGAACATTTTCCGGAAAATATATGTCCAGCTCATGATCGAAACCACTAACAGCAACGCCATCACAAGTTGCACGAGTAGCGAGGCATTGCTGATGAGGGTGATGAAGGAAAGATCTTGTGTAACGGTCATGGCTTATCTTTAAAGGCTGAAAGACTGATTGTATTCGCAAAGGCAGCTCATCCGACTCTCGTCGTCAGCACTGCGCGATAGGGGGGCACCCGGCATCTCTTATTTTCGCTAATACGTCGTCCGGGATTGGACTGGGCCTGAATGTCTCGGCATCCACGCAACCGACCCTGATGCGTCCGGTGCTGAGCAACTGCATCTGCGTGCCGCTCATGCGCCAGGCCTGTTGCACGAATTGTACCGAAGCTTTGCCCAGCTTTTCTATTGTTACAGTTAGTTTCAGTTCATCGTCCAGCCTGGCCGGAGCATGGTAATCGACGGCTGTGCTTTTGACGACAAACATCACGCGATGCGACTCCGTGAGCGCCTGCTGGCTCACGCCTGCGGCGCGCAGCCATTCGGTCCGCGCGCGCTCGAAGAACTTCAGATAGTTCGCATAAAAGACCACGCCGCCGGTATCGGTATCTTCGTAATACACGCGGATGGTCCAGGTAAACTCCGGGGGCATCATCGAATCCGTCCGAGGCCCTGCGTCCTGCGTGTTGATCATTCGTTAAAGATTCCGCTTGATTGTGAAGGGTGAAAATGCCTGGCAGGTGGGCATCATTTCGATGTAGTTGATATTCACATGCGGCGGCAGGGTCGCAATCCAGTACGCGCTTTCCGCAATATCTTTCGCCGTCAGCGGCACGGTGCCTTCGTATACCTTGGCCGCCGCCGCATCGTTCTTGAGTCGCACGTTGGAAAACTCGGTGCCTCCGCAAAGGCCGGGCGCGATATTCGTCGCGCGTACACCAGTGCCGACCAGGTCCGCACGGAGGTTAAGCGTGAACTGGTCGACGAAGGCCTTGGTGGCGCCATACACATTCCCTCCCGGGTAGGGGTAGGCGCCCGCGACTGATCCGAGATTGATGACGGTGCCACGGCCACGTGCAACCATATCCGGCAGCACCAGGCGTGTGATCGTGACCAGGCCCTTGCAGTTCGTGTCGATCATCGTCTCCCACTCTTCGAGCGACGCCTTATGCGCGGGCTCGATGCCGAGCGCGAGACCGGCATTGTTGATGAGTACATCGATCTCCTTCCAGCCGGCGGGCAGTGCAGCAATACCCTTCTCGACCGACGCCTTTTGAGTCACATCCATTTCAATCGGCAGCATCAGCGGTCCGAGTTCTGCAGCAAGGGCATCCAGACGCTCTTTGCGACGGCCGGTAGCAATCACTTTGTGACCTTGACTCACAAACTTGCGCGCCATCTCGGCGCCGAAGCCGGATGTAGCCCCTGTAATCAACACAATCATGAGATTTCCTTAATGTCAGGTTCGCAGAATCCCAAAATTGTAGCCGAATGGCGAAATTGTGCCCCGGGCCATGCTCCGGCTGGAGCGTGGGGCGCCTGCCGTCTTGCTGAAATCGGCCGCGTATCTTACAATTTACAACCATTTCATCTCACGTAACTGGCGAAAAGCCGGACCGACGGTCCCGGCGACAAGGTGGAAACCCACCGGGGAACGTGAGAATTCTTAGCCGTTCGCCTGGGCAGCCACAAATGGAACGCACGACTGAGGCTGCCTGTCACTTTTTCCCATGGCCCTCATTCGATTCAGAGTTTCCGACAAAGAGCCGGTGCGCTTTTTCGCTTAGCCCGACACGCGCGCGGGACTTTTGTTTTAAGCTCACGGCAACCCGGTTTTGCATATTCAATCGATTGGAGTTTTTCATGTTCGCAAAAGACCACACCATCGCCAAAGTTGATCCTGAACTTTGGTCTGCCATTCAATCCGAAAACAAGCGCCAGCAAGATCACATCGAACTGATCGCATCGGAAAACTACACCTCGCCCGCGGTGATGGAAGCGCAAGGCTCACAACTCACCAA
>JBBWZW010000506.1:0-9971 GCA_039649305.1 Burkholderiales bacterium | reverse complement strand
TACGGAAATGGTGTCGCCAAGTGCCACCTGAATGGGTGCCGCGGATGCCGGCGAACCAGCGGCGAGAACGAGTCCTATACCAGATAACAAAAGCGTGCGTCGAAAAAATGAAAAGAGTTTCATACCGCCTCCAGATTTTTAGTTGTTATGCGTCACAAGCTTTTTCGCAACCCTGTGTTCCGAGAAAAACATCATGCATCCCGACGGGGTCAAGACGGGCTCCGGCACTACCGGAGCCCACATTCGACTACTTCGCGTAAGTTACAGTCAGATCGCCGAAGCCATCCACGTGCCCTACGAGTGTGTCCCCGCGCTGTACCGGTCCGACGCCGGCCGGCGTGCCGGTCATGATCAGATCGCCGGGTTTTAGCGTTACAAGCTGGGACAGGTAAGCGATCGTTTCCTGCACATTCCAGATCAGATCGGCAAGATCGCCTTTCTGCTTCACTTCGCCGTTCACTTTGAGCCAGATCGCCCCCTTATTCGGATGACCGATCAGCGCCACCGGCATGAGTTCAGTGCAGGGCGCCGAGTTATCGAATGCCTTACCCATTTCCCAGGGGCGCCCGGTTTTTTTTGCTTCTCCCTGAATGTCACGACGTGTCATATCGAGTCCCACGGCATAGCCGAAGACATGCTCCAACGCTTTTTCTGCAGGGATATTGTTACCGCCCTTGCCAAGGGCCACCACCAGCTCGATCTCGTGGTGCAGGTCCTTGGTCACCTGGGGATACGGAATGGTCGCGCCGTTCGCTACAATGGTATCGGCGGGTTTCATGAAGAAGAACGGCAGCTCCCGATCGGGATCGTGGCCCATCTCGCGGGTGTGCTCGGCGTAGTTGCGGCCCACGCAGTAGATACGTCCGACCGGGAACACCTTGTCACTTTTCGCTACAGGCAGAACAGAGGTTTTGGGAGAATCGATAACGTAGTCCATTACTTGCTTCCTTATTAGTCAGAGTGAAAATCAAGAACCTGAAACACCTGTTACGGTTGAGTTGACCTGCCGAAAAAAATCGACTGCACGGCTTCAATATCCTCAGTGGCTGCCGGCAGTAGCGATGTCCACGCGCTCAGGCAGGGAAAGAAAGGCGTAGATGGCGTGATAGAAGCGGTGGCGATTAACGCCTAGCGGAGCGGTATGCGCGAGCCCGGCGATCTTCACCATTTGCTTGTCCGGATTGGGAAGCCGCGAGAAGAAATCCATCAAGTCCGCTTCAGTGGCGATCCCATCATGCTCGGCGCGAATCATCAGCACGGGGCACTTCACTTTGTCGGGATCCACCAACGGCAACTTCGTGACCATATCGAGATAGGTTCCGGTGGGCACAGTGTCTCCATACTTGAGCTCCTCCTCTGCCACGACATCGCTAATCATTGCCTCAGACGCTCCGGGATGGTCGCGTGTGAACACGGAGCGATAGAACGCGGCATCAATCTTTCGCACATTGCTGCTCTGTAGTTGCGGCAGCAACTTCGCGCGCTGTATCAGCGTGGGCGCGTCCTTGCCGGTCCAGACAAATGCATCGACGATAAGTCGTTCGACATGGTCCGGATGGAAATTTGCGAATCGCGCCGCGCGCAGCGCGCCCGAGGATTGACCAAAGAACGATGCCTTGGTCTGTCCGGTGACCTCAACGACGATGGCCATGGCAGCCTTGAGATCATCGACGCCGCTGGCAATGTCGGAATTGCCCGAGGTACGGTCGGAGTGGCCGTAGCCTTCATGGTCCATAGTCCACACTTCGAAGCCAAGCCGGACGAAGTAATTCATGAAGGAGTAGTCGCTGCGGTCCGGGACCTCGAGGTCGAACATCGTCTTGCCGGAATACGACGAGCCGTGCACCAGGAACAGCAGCGGGCGCTTTGCGTCGGATGCGCCGGAATATTTTCGATACACCCACAATTTGACGCCATTTTTGCTGGCCCAGTATTCCTCGGCAACGATAGGCACGGGATTGCTCATTTTTTCTCCTGTTGTTGTGCGTGCGTTCTCAATAAGCTAAAAAACATTCACTGCGAAAAAGCTTTGCAAGCTTTCGGAGCGCTCATGCGATGACCTGCGCTTCGCCCGCATGGCGTCTCTTCAATCGTGATAGTACGAACGGCAGCGCCACCGAAAGCACCGCCAGCGTGACCAGCGTCACAGTGATGCCGCTGCTTACGAAAATGACTGGATTACCATCGGATATGGTCATCGCCTGCCGGAATGATTGCTCCATGATGCCGGCCAGTACCAGCGACAGCACCAGGGGCGCCACCGGAATGTCGGCTTTTTCAAAGAGGTAGCCGATGACGCCGAAAAACAATACGAGGTACAGCTCGACCATGCTGCCATTGACGGCGTAAGTCCCGACTACGGAAATGGCGACAATCAGCGGAAAGAGTATGCCGCTGGGTATATAGAGCAGGCGTACGAACAATCCGATCAGGGGCAGATTGAGGATGAGCAGCATGAGATTGCCTATATACATGCTGTCGATCAGTCCCCATACCAGATCGGGTCTGCTCTCGAAAAGCATGGGCCCCGGCTGTATTCCATGCATGATGAAGGCGCCCATCATCACCGCCGTGGCACCCCCACCAGGCACACCCAGGGTAAGCAGCGGCACCATGGCGCCCGCGGTATCGGCATTATTAGCCGCTTCCGGCCCGGCAACGCCCTCGATCGCACCTTTGCCGAACTCCTCCGGATGTTTTGAAAGCCTCTTTTCCGTCGAGTATGAAAGCAGGGATGCAATAGTTCCGCCTGCTCCCGGCAGCACACCGACGACGAACCCCAGGATCCCACCACGCCAGATTGGCCCGACCGAACGCTTCCATTCCTCCTTCGTCAGCCATAACTTGCCGGTGATGCGCATTGCCTCCGGTGCAGTCCCCCGGTACAGGCTTTCCAAACCGCGAAACACCTCTGCCAGCGCAAACATACCCACGACTACAACGATGAAACCGATACCATCCTGAAATTCGGCAACGCCTGCCGTAAAGCGCTGCTGGCCGCTTTGCAGATCGATACCGATGGTAGCGATCATCAGGCCCAGTACGGTCGACAACATGCCCTTGGCGGGAGACTTGCCGGAGAGCGAGGCGACGGCTGTCAAGGCAAACAGCATCAGGGTGAAATATTCGGCCGGGCCGAACTTCAGTGCTATTGAGGCGAGCGGTAGTGCGAACAGCGTAAGCGCGAGCACCCCTATGGTCCCGGCGATGAAAGAGGCAATGGCTGCCACCGCCAGCGCCGCACCACCCCGTCCTTTGCGTGCCATCTCATATCCATCGATGGAAGTCATCACGGATGACGCTTCGCCCGGAGTCCGTATCAGTATCGCCGTGGTCGAACCGCCATACTTGGTGCCGTAGTAGATCCCCGCCATCATGATCAGTCCGGACGTGGGGTCCATGCCGAAGGTAATCGGGATCAGCAAAGCAATGCTGGCGGATGGACCGATTCCCGGAAGGATGCCGACCACAGTGCCGATAAAGACGCCGACAAAGGTGTACCAGAGATTGATCGGCTGCAAGCAGACGGTGAAACCATGAAGAATATGCGCTAGCGTTTCCATATCGCGGCCCGGTCAGAACGGCAAAATGCCGCGCGCAAGCTGGCTACCGAACAGCTTCGTGAATACGAGGTAACTGCCGAAGCTGAACAGCACCGCCGTCGACAGGTTTGCTTTCCATTTGCCGCGGTTGAAACAGGCCATCAGCACGCCCAGATAGACGCTGGTCGCGATTGCATAGCCCAACCATTCGAAAGCGGCGAAGTAAATTCCGGTCCACACTACCGCCGCGCCGACCGCGATATACGGGCGGTGGTCGACCGGGCCGCTGACGCCTTCTTTCGTTTGCTTGTCCTTTGCTGCCAACCTCATTTCCAGTAGCAGCGAGCCGCCGGCCGCCAATAAAGCAAACCCGAGCAGACGCGGGATGGCCCGGGCCCCCATGGGATCGCCTATGTCCGGAACAGGAATTTGCTCAGTCGCGTAGAAGTAAATCGCGGCAAGCACGATAATGCATACGAAGATGACGCGGTCAGCTTTGATCAATTGCCTCCCCCCTTTTCTTATCGGGTATGGAAAACGCAGCTTGCGGCCTCGGGTGAGGCGTAGGCTGGCTACGCCATCGATACCCGTGCGATTACTGTGAGTCGCTCGGCGGCTACTTGGTTAAACCGAGTTCGGTCAACACCGCTTTCATCGCTGCGTAGTCCTGGGCGAGGTCTTTCTTAAATTGTTCGCCGGTGGTGAAATCGTCGGACCAGAAATTGGTTTCCAGGTCTTTCTTCCATTCGGGCGATTCGGTTACTTTGCGTAACACGCCTTCCCATACGTTGACCTGTTCGGGAGTAAGACCCTTGGGGCCCATAATGGCGCGCCAGTTGCCAAACACCAGATCGACGCCTTGCTCTTTCCAGGTCGGGACCCCGGCAAGCGCGCCTGGCAAGCGCGCATTGGATGCAACGGCCACCACCCGCAGCTTGCCGCTCGCCACATGCGCGGCGACATTGCCTGCGCCCGTCGTGACCAGATCAATATGACCACCCATTAACGTGGTGATCGCTTCCGACGCGCCCTTGAACGCCACGACCTTGAGCGCTTTCGCTTCGCCGCCTATTGCTTTCATTAACAGGCCTGCCGCGATGTGGTTGTGGCTGCCAAGGGTAGTGGCGAAACCGATGGTGACCGATCGCGGGTCTTTTTTCAAACGATCGATCAGATCCTTTCCGGTTTTGATGGGCGAGGCGGCATTGACCGCATACACCACATAGTCGTTGACCATCGAAGCGATGGGCGTAAAGTCCCCGTAAGTTAACGGGCTGCTTCCCGTGAGGTGGTTGGTTAATAGCGTAGGTGTAGTCACCATCAGATAGTGTCCGTCACCCACATGCTGATTCATGTAATTGAGCTGAATATTTCCGCCGCCGCCCGTCTTATTGACCACTGTCATTGAGGTGTTAATCAGCTTTTTGCTGGCGACTATCTGCTCCACGGCGCGCGCAGTCTTGTCATTGCTGCCGCCGGGCGCGGAGTAAACCACGATTTCCACGTTTTTTTGCGGCCAGCTTTGCGTCCAGCCTTGCGCGGCGACTCCCATCATCAACAAGCCGGCCAGTAAGGCGGCGTATCTCGACCCTCGGTATTTAACGTCTCCGCATTTCATATCGTCTCCTGATTTTTATTAGGTATTGACGGAAATTCTCGACCGATTACGTACTAAGTGTTGGTTAGCATCAGCGGCTCATCTTAGTTTGTAGAAATATTAAAGTCAACTAGATCACCTGAATCATTTATATAATGATTGATGCTTGTTTCAACTATAATCTTCCGAAATTGCAGTTGCCTTCCTATTGAATTTATATAGCTTCATGAGTGAACTTAATCCTGCCTCATCACTGGGGCTACCCTTGTATAAAGAAGTCCAGCGCCAGATCATGTCCGCCCTCGCCGCGGGTGAATGGGAGCCGGGTGCCGCCATTCCCGCAGAAAAGCATTTATGTACCCGGTTCGGCGTATCGATGGGTACATTGCGCAAGGCCATTGATGAATTGGTCGCTGAGAACATCCTGGTTCGCCATCAGGGACGAGGCACGTTTGTGGCATTACATAATCGGGGCCCTCACCTGTTCCGCTTTTTCAATGTGGTCGCGCATGACGGGAAAAGAAGCTATCCGCAATTGACCCTGGCCGGATTTGCCAAAGTAAAAGCCGACAAAGTCACTTGCGATAAGCTCGGCCTCGCGAGCGGCGCCAGGACATTTTTCTTCACCAATCTGCGCAGCCTGAATGACGAGCCGGTATTGGTGGACGAAATCAGGCTGCCGGAAGCGCTGTTTCCTGGCATGACCGAGGCCCACGTGCGCGATCGCCCCAGCACCCTGTACAACCTGTACCAGGTCGATTACGGAATAAACGTAATACGAATCGAGGAGCGGGTACGCGCTACGCTGGCTAGCGATGCGCACGCCAGATTATTGGACATCAAACCTGGTTTGCCCTTGCTGCAGATACATCGCGTTGCATATTCATACAACGATCAGCCGATCGAATATCGCGTTTCTTACGTCAATACGGAACACTACGAGTATTTCCCGTCGGCGGCCTGATCGGGCATTGATAAATGGCGGTCGAGCCTCGGGCCAGCCTCATGTATTGATTATCAGGACCACTGCAAGGTGCGATGGTCCCCGCTCTTCAGAATGGTCGGAAGATGACAACGCTAAAGGTGCTAAGTGCTGGTGCTGTAAAGCGCGGGGTGGCGCAAATTGCGGGGGAATTTGAGAGCGCGACAGGGATAACTTGTACGCTTGAATTCGCCCCGGCACCTGAACTACTCAAACGCGTGCTCGCGGGCGACACAGCGGACATTTACGTCGCGCCATCCGCCGTTCTGGATGAGTTCGCCGGTCTCGGGAAGATTGTCGCCGGCAGTCGGGGGGCTGTGGGGCGTTCGCGCATCGGTGTTGTGGTGCATGAGCAGGCACCGGCGCCTGCTCTGGGCAGCGTAACTGCGTTCAGGCTCGCGCTACGGTACGCGAGCAAGGTGGTTTACAACCAGGCATCCAGCGGCCTTTATATCGCAAAGCTACTGCGCAAGTTAAGTCCCGGCCATGCGACCGAAGCGAAAATGGTCGTTGTGCGGAGCGGTGCAGCCGTCATGGAGTATGTCGCCGCACATCCCGGAGCCGTCGGACTTGCCCAGATCCCGGAAATCATGGTGCAGATGTCCAGGGGCTGTACAGTCAGGCTCGCAGGGCCGCTACCTGACGAAATTCAAAATCTGACCCACTACGAAGCTGCCGCTACTTCGTCGCAACTGTCCGCCTTTGCGCTTGTAAGTGCGCTGACCTCGGTCGCGGCCAAAGAAAGCTTCGCCGCGACGGGCATCGAATGATCGCCGCTGATCATAACGGCCGGGCACTCCCCAACTTATTCCTGTGCGGTGCCTTACCACGACGTGGGCGACCCTGTGCGCTAGGCTTTCTTTCCGGCGCTTTTTTTCCTGGTTTCGATGTTGCAGTTCTCCTCCAGGAACTGCATCGCCCGGATATATTTGGCGTCCGATTCGTCGAGGAGACGCTCTTGCGCATCCGGCAGAAACTCGTCTTCCCACAAGGACAACAAATCGTTCTTGATCTCAAACGGGGCCGAATCCGTGATGAAGGTCGTGACTGCATTCGAATCGAACCCGTCTTTACGGAGCCGCCGGACCATCGCGCGCGCTTCGGTGTCCGTGACCGCGGTGCGCGGTTTTGCACCCGAGGCCAGGCACATGAACAGAGTAAGGCGAGAGTAGGGGTCGTCTTTTCCGTTCGTTACCTCATGCCATTCCTTGGACACATAGGCATCGAAGCTGTCGACGTCCCCCAAACCGTTTTCAAGAACAAAGTAACGAGACTCGAGAGCATGGAACACGGCATCAAGCTTCAGGCCGGCATTCAGGATGAGCGGGGCGTCATGCTTTTCAATCTGGCGCCGGATGCCGTCCGCGATTTCGCGGTATTCCTCTGGCACCCCCTCCAGGATCGTCTTTGGTACGCGCATGGTCCCGCTGGCTAACCCTTTGGTTCTGAGGGCGTCGATCAGTTGAACGAACTGGCCCCGGCCCGGACATGTTTCCCCGCCGCCCAACCAGACCAGCAACGCGGTGCGGATCACGGTTTCTGCGGCGTTGAAGTCTAGCTCCGGGCGTGGTATGTCCAGCGCATCGGCGAACCAGAGTGCTGCGGCAAGGGTCGCTTCGATATCCTGGCGATGCGCGTGTTCTTTACGATAGGCGCTCAAGGAATAGGGTTTCGACAGCGTGTGCTCATCCTGGAATGCCTTGAGCGATTGCGCTTTGCCGTCGCCAAAGATGGCGCTTTCCGGCAGCGCATAGAGTTGTTTCAGTAGCTCGTTGCCACCCCGGGAATGCGACAGGAAAGTCTCGTCGCGAAGCGAACGGGCCGCCTGTTCCAGATCAGTGTCGAAGTTGTGTTCCAGGTAAAGGCTTACCAGATTCACGATCCGCCTGCGCGCGTTGTCAAGTTCGGTGTAAAGATGGCTGGTGCCGAAATGGTCGGCGACCTGCACCGTGCCTTTTGCGCCGTCGGCGATGATGGCGGCGCATCTTGCCTGGTCGATGATGCCGTTCTTCACCCCATAACTAAGCGCCTTTTCGAAGAAAGGGCGCTTATCGACGGTTGCGACTTTGCGATTGGTGTCGGTCATGTGTGTGAAATGGCGAAATTACAGCGCCGACTCCTCGAGCGGATCGACTGGAACTTTCTGTTTTTGAGCGGAGCTGTCGACGCGCGACTGACCCCCTTCAACGTCTTGCTCTTCCAGCGCCATCTGTTCCTTTTCCCATTTCTGACGAGCCAGCATCATGGCTTTCAGCGTAGGCCAAATCTGTTCAAACATGTCCGCATGTTCATGCTTGAGCAGCCAGATCAATTCTTTCCAGTCGCGATCGGACGCTTCCGATCTATCGATTTCATCGCCTTCTTCAGTATGGTGCGGGTTGAAGGTGCCATACGTCGCAAAATGGACAATTTCTTCATCGCGGTCGGAAAGGTAGTCGATCAGTGCCTCGCAGCCGCCATCAATGTTACCAATTGCCTCGATGAATTCACCGGTTTGATCCTCGTCGCGGAAGATGACGGAGTTGATCATCCCGCGCAGATGCGCGTGGGTACGGTCACCATAGAGCTTTTCCATCACCACCGCCCGCGCGAATTGCTCAGGCGTGACCAGCAGGTTGACCACTGATTCTTTAGACGTGTCGTATTCGCGGATCACTGCCAGCAGGTCTTTTGGCGGCATCTCCTCGAGAACTGCGACCAGTGCGTGATCGCCTTCGGTTTCCACCAAGGAGACCAGGGCGTATTCGGCGGCATGAATATCGCCGGCGCGGATCAGGCTTGCTGCTTTTACTACTATGGCGTTGGTCATAAACTTTTTTAGAAAATGAATCGTTTATAAGTGAATTGCTTTACGTCGCAATCAGCCGCGGCGGTCGAAGCCCTGTTGTTCAAGCCAGTCGGCACCCGCCGCGTCCAGATCCTGATCGATGTCCTCGCCCTCGTCCCCGTCCTCACCCCGCTCATCACCGGCCTCGATTTCGCCGGCGGCGTTGTCGAAGTCTCCAATGCTTCTGCCATGCAGGTATTCCAGGCAGACGGTCGTCAGGAGGAAGTGTTCACCGCCGCGTTCCGACAGCGCGATGTCGGCGAGCCGCTGGGCTGGAGGTTCGAACTGGACTGCGTAGGCTAGCTCTTCCCACGACGGGAAATCATCCGGTTCGGTGGATGACAGCAGCGCCATCGCTTGCGGATGGGAGAACTTGATGGCGCCATGGAAGGCGACAGCGACCATTTCGGGCGCGACTTCTATCATCGGCATCAGTGACGCGAAGTGAGTGCGTTTCTCCTTGAGCCGTCCAGCCAGTACGTTTTTTCCCTCCGAGTCGCTTTGCAAGTCTTCGAGTTCAGTCCGATAAGCTTTTGCCATGTCTTCAAAAAAATACGACAGTCTCATTGAATCACTTTATTCATGTATGTTGTCCAGATGTCTTTAGCGGTGTCAATCGGGCTTTCGACCAGATTGCGCCGGCGGTTTTCATCATACCCTTTACGTTTTTCCTCATCCGAAAGCAGGTCGTAGGCTTCCTGGATTTCGCGGAATCTTGCAGGAGCCTCCGGCGACGCATTCTTATCGGGATGGAACTCAGATGCTTTTTTGCGGTATGCGCTTTTGACAACTGAAAGCGACGCGTCGCTTTCGATGCCGAGCATGGCGTAGTAGTCCTTCATGCGTCCTTGATCGTGGTGTACGTTGAGGTTCGAAGCACCGAAGAGGGTTGCCGCTTCTTTCAGGATCGGGCAGAAGAAACCTGAAGAGGGTCCGGGAGGATACACCGCCGCTGCCCGTAAGTCGACCACTAATGTGGGCTCTTGTCTTCCTGCCATGTACAGGGTTGGCCTTCACAACCGC
>JBBWZW010000494.1:0-7617 GCA_039649305.1 Burkholderiales bacterium | reverse complement strand
CTGCCAGGCGGTGGTTGAGTGCATCGATCAAAGCCTGACGGCGCTTTGGGTTGTCCAGCATGTCGTCCTGGAGGTAAGGATTGCGCCTTACCACCCAGATATCGCCGAGAACTTCGTACAACATCCGGGCCGAACGCCCAGTCTGGCGCGCACCGCGCAACTCGTCGAGCAAACGCCAGGCGTCTTCGCCTAGCAGGCGCATCACGATCTCACGATCGGAAAACGAAGTGTAGTTATATGGGATCTCACGCAAGCGCGTGGGGACTGCGCCGGCGGGGGCGTCAGAAAGGAGAGCTTGAATTTGTGCGGGGGCGTTCATCAAAAATAGTCCGACTAACCCTAAAAAAGCATTTTACCGTATTGCGCTGCACCAAGCGGCAACAGCCTTACATTCCGTGCGGCCAAACACGGAGAAATTGACCAGCCAGCCGAGTCATCACTGCTCAAAACCAACTGGCGACCATACGCCAGAAACCATCCGGCACATGCAGCAGCAACGTGGTCATCGTCAGATAACGCAACAACTTGCCGATTGCCATGTAAACAACCGACGGCCAGAACGGCAGCTTGAGCCATCCAGCCAGTGTACAGAGCGGATCGCCTACGCCCGGCAGCCAGGCCAACAACATCGTCTTTGCGCCGTATCGCTTCAGCCACCCGAACCAGCGGCTTTCCCGTTCTTTGGCAAACGCCTGCTTTGCGCCGTAGCCGATCCAGTAGTCGATGATGCCGCCGAGGGTGTTCCCGACTGTCGCCACAGCGATCGCCGGCCAGAACAATGCGGCGTTTGCCTTGATCACGGCGAAGACCGCGGGCTCCGACCCGAGCGGCAGCAGAGTGGCCGAAAGGACGCTGATGACAAATATCGAGGTCAGGCCGACATCAGGCACGGCGAGAACGGCGAAAAGCCAACGGATTGCAGATTCGATCATGTATGGGAGAGAAGGTGCGGCGCGGAGTCGCGAGTATGCATGGAAAATCGGGAACGCATGTAAAGGGTGAATTCAAGTCTGGGCAAGGGCGTCCATTATAATGATCAGTTCCCCGCGCGTAACCCCGACAGCCCGGGACCCTGAAATTACAGCCATGACCATCGATTACCTGCAAAAAATCCTGACCGCCCGCGTCTACGAAGTCGCGGTTGAATCGCCGCTCGAACTCGCTCCCACTCTCTCAGGGCGCATGAATAACCAGATTCATTTCAAGCGTGAAGACATACAGAGCGTGTTCAGCTTCAAGCTGCGTGGCGCTTACAACAAGATGGCAAACCTGTCGCCTGCGCAGCTGAAGCGCGGCGTGATTTGCGCATCGGCCGGCAATCATGCCCAAGGAGTAGCCCTTTCGGCCAACAAGCTCAATTGCCGGGCTGTGATCGTGATGCCGACCACTACACCGCAGGTCAAGATCGAAGCGGTGAAGGCGCGAGGCGTTGAAGTCGTTCTGTCTGGCGATTCCTATACCGATGCTTATAACCATGCGCTGACATTGGAAAAGAAGCACAAGCTGACCTTCGTCCATCCGTTTGATGACCCCGACGTGATTGCCGGGGCCGGCACCGTCGGCATGGAGATCCTGCGCCAGCATGCAGGGCCGATACATGCCATCTTCGTCGCGATCGGCGGCGGCGGCCTGATTGCCGGCGTGGCGGCCTACGTCAAAGCGGTGCGCCCCGACATCAAGGTCATCGGCGTGCAAACCACGGATTCGGATGCGATGGCACGCAGCCTCAAGGCCGGCCGCCGCGTTACCTTGTCCGATGTCGGCCTGTTCTCCGACGGCACCGCGGTCAAACTGGTCGGCGAGGAAACCTTCCGTTTGGCGAAGCAGTATGTGGATGACGTGATCCTGGTCGACACCGACGAAGTATGTGCGGCCATCAAAGACGTGTTCCAGGATACGCGCAGCATCCTCGAGCCGGCGGGTGCGCTGGCGGTGGCCGGCGCCAAGGCCTATGTCGAGCGCGCCGCGGCCGGGAAGAAGCCGGTCAGGAATGAAACCCTGGTCACCATCACCAGCGGCGCCAACATGAACTTCGACCGCCTGCGCTTCGTGGCCGAAATGGCCGAAGTCGGCGAAGCGCGCGAAGCAGTGTTTGCGGTGACCATCCCCGAGGAGCGCGGCAGCTTCCGGCGCCTGTGCCAGCTGGTCGGTCCGCGCAATGTCACCGAATTCAACTACCGGATCAGCGACTCGAACGCGGCGCATGTATTCGTCGGCCTACAGATCTCCAACCGCGATGAGTCGGCGAAGATCTCAAAGAATTTCGAGAAGCACGGTTTCAAAACGGTAGACCTGACGCATGACGAGCTGGCCAAACTGCACGTCCGCCATCTGGTAGGCGGCAAGAGCGAGCTGGCGCATGACGAGCTGCTGTACCGCTTCGAATTCCCGGAACGCCCCGGCGCGCTGATGCGCTTCCTCGAAAACCTGGCGCCGAACTGGAACATCAGCCTGTTCCACTACCGGAACCAGGGCGGCGACGTCGGCCGCATCCTGGTCGGCCTGCAGGTACCCAAGAAGGAAATGAAAGCCTTCCGCGAATTCCTTTCCACGCTCGGTTACCGGTATCGGGATGAAAGCGAGAATCCGGCATATAAGCTATTCCTGTGATGAACGAGGACCGCCTGCCATGACGAAAATGACGAATCCATCGGCTGTAACGCGCCCGATCGGGCAATACAAGTACTATGACTTCGTCATGGCGGCATTCGTCACCATACTGCTCTGCTCAAACCTGATCGGCGCAGCCAAGGCGGCGGAAGTGACCTTGCCTCTCCTCGGCACGGTGACTTTTGGCGCAGGCGTGTTGTTCTTTCCGGTGTCTTATATTTTTGGCGACATCCTGACCGAGGTTTACGGTTACGGCCGCGACCGTCGCGTCATCTGGGCCGGCTTTGGCGCGCTGATTTTCGCGGCCATCATGTCGACCGTGGTGCTGGCCCTGAAGCCGGCCGCCGATCCGTTCAATGCCGAGTATCAGACGCATCTCGCCGCAGTGTTCGGCAACACGCCCCGCATCGTCGCCGGGTCGGCGATCGCATTCTGGTGCGGCAGCTTCGTCAACAGTTACGTGATGGCGAAAATGAAGGTGTGGAGCCAGGGCCGGAAACTCTGGACCCGCACCATCGGTTCCACCTTGTGCGGAGAACTGGTCGATTCCAGCCTGTTCTATGTGATTGCGTTCTACGGCATCTGGTCCAACCAGCAATTGATTGCGGTCGCGATCGCACAATATTTCCTGAAAACCGGCTGGGAAGTAGTGATGACGCCGGTCACCTACAAGGTAGTCAATTTCCTGAAACGGAAAGAAAACGAGGATTTTTACGACCGTGAAACGGACTTCAATCCGTTCCGGTTGAAGGCCTGAACGAAACCGCTGTTTCGGCGGTTGTCATAAAATCGGGGCAACCCTGCCAGTTTTTGTATCAATGTATCTGTGAATCTTGTCATGACTACACCCAACCTGCCGGAAGCATCGCCGCTCGGCAAACCGACGTCTTACCAGGCGAAGTACACCCCGTCCTTATTGTTCCCGATCCCTCGCCAGGACAAGCGCGACGAACTCGGGATTGCCGGCACGTTGCCGTTTTTCGGCGTCGATATCTGGAATGCCTATGAACTGTCGTGGCTGAATATGCGCGGCAAACCGCAAGTTGCAATGGCAACCGTCACGGTACCGGCCGACTCTCCCAACATTATCGAGTCGAAGTCGTTCAAGCTGTACCTCAACTCGTTTAACCAGACCAGGGTCGCGGGTCACGATGCGGTACTGGACTTGCTGCGTGCGGACTTGTCGGCAGGGTTCGGCGCACCGGTGCAGGTGAACCTGATCACACCGGACATGTTTCCCGGCATGCGGATGGGCGAACTGGAGGGCCTGCCGCTGGATCGCCTCGATATCGAGGTGGACGAATATCATCCCGACGCATCGCTGTTACGCGCCAATACAGAAGTACCAGGTGTGCAAGAGACACTGGTTTCCCATTTGCTGAAATCGAACTGCCTGGTCACAGGTCAGCCGGATTGGGGCAGCGTGCAGATTCGCTACGTGGGGCCGCAAATCGACCAGGAGGGATTGCTGCGCTACCTGATCGGTTTTCGCGAGCACAATGAATTCCATGAGCAATGCGTGGAGCGGATATTCATGGATATCATGCGGCAATGCCGGCCCCAAAAACTGTCGGTGTATGCGCGATATACGCGCCGCGGGGGACTCGACATCAATCCTTGGCGTAGCAATTTTTCAACCGGACAGAGGCCGCCCAACCTGCGAAATGCCCGCCAGTAAAAGGGCGGAGAGATTCTTTGAGGAAACTTTTTCGAGGCTCGGGGACACAAAGAAACAGTTGCCACGTGAAAAAACCGTGCAGAATACAGTTTCCTGAGGTCCATCAGCTGTAACGGTATTGCACGGCGTGGAAAGAAGCCTATAATTCGTTTCGATAGCTTATTTTGTGCGTTGCACCATTATCGTAATATGACTAACCTAGCCAAAATCCTGGCACGCGACAACGTCGTTCTTGACTTGGAAGTTTCCAGCAAAAAACGTACGTTCGAACAAGCAGGATTGATCTTCGAAAATAACTGCGGCATAGCCCGGTCTGTTGTGTCGGACAACCTGTTCGCGCGAGAGCGACTGGGTTCGACCGGACTGGGCCACGGCGTCGCGGTGCCTCACGGCAGGATCAAGGGATTGAAAGCGCCACTGGCGGCTTTTGTCCGACTGAAAGATCCGATCCCGTTCGAATCTCCTGATGGACAGCCGGTAAACCTGCTGGTGTTTCTGCTGATTCCCGACCAGGTAACGCAGCAACACCTCGAGATCCTGTCCGAAATCGCCGAAATGTTTTCCGACGAAGCATTCCGTCATGTGCTCGCAACCGATCCCGACGCGGCATCGGTCCATGCACGCATACTTGCGTGGCAGCCGAGCGTGCATGCATAACAATACTAAAAAGCGACACCAATAAGGGCCATGGGCTTATCCGCACCGCTGACAATTCAGCAACTCTATGACGACACGCGGGAAGCGCTGCAGCTCGGCTGGTTTGCCGGCTTCCCCGGTGGCGAGCGGCGCATATCGGGCGATGCGACTTCTGCAGCCGACCAGGTCGGCCACCTCAACCTGATCCACCCCGGACGCATCCAGGTCTTCGGTCATCAGGAAATCGAGTATTACAACCGGCTTACGCCGGAAGTGCGCAACGCCCAGACCGAAGAGATGGTGGCCGGCGAGCCGCCGGCGTTCATCATCGCGCAGGGCCTGGAAACACCGCCGTTCATCTTGTCGATGTGCGACGAGAAAAACATTCCGCTGTTTTCCACGCCGCTGCCCGCCGCCCAGGTCATTGATTACCTGCGGGTCTATCTCTCGAAAGAACTGGCCCAACGCATCACCATGCACGGCGTGTTCATGGACGTGCTCGGTGTTGGCGTATTAATCACCGGTGAGTCCGGCTTGGGCAAAAGCGAACTGGGCCTGGAACTGATTTCACGCAATCACGGCCTGGTGGCTGACGATGCGGTCGAATTTTCGCGCATCGCACCGAACATGATCGAGGGCCGCTGCCCGCCCCTGTTGCAAAACCTGCTGGAAGTGCGCGGCCTCGGCCTGCTTGACATCAAGACCATCTTTGGCGAAACCGCGGTGCGGCGCAAGATGCGCCTGAAACTGATTGTGCACCTGGTCCGCCGCAGTACCCTCGAAGAAAACTACGAACGACTGCCGTTGCATTCACAGACCGAAGAAGTGCTTGGCCTGCCCATACGCAAGGTGGTCATTCCCGTCGAGGCCGGACGCAACCTTGCGGTATTGCTGGAAGCCGCCGTACGCAATACCATCCTGCAGCTGCGCGGCATCGATACGCTCAAGGAATTCATGGAGCGGCAGCAAAAAGCGATGGGCAATGAATAGAGGCGCGCGCAGTTAAATGAGGCCCGTTGCGCACCGCTACCACGTAGCCATTGCGGTATCATAACCGCCTATGCGCATTATCCTCATCACAGGCATTTCCGGTTCAGGCAAGTCGGTCGGGCTCAACGCCCTCGAAGACGCCGGATATTTCTGCGTTGACAACCTCCCACCCACCCTGTTGCGCCAGCTGGTAGCAACCCGCATCGACCAGGGGGAGCAAGCACCGCTTGCGGTGGCTATGGATTCACGCAGCGCCGATTCGCTCGCCAGCCTGCCGGCCGACATCGCCATCCTCAAAAACGAAGGCCATGACGTCAAGGTATTGTTCCTGACCGCCAAGACCGAATCGCTGATTACGCGCTTCTCGGAAACACGGCGCAGCCATCCTTTGTCGCACCGGATCCGCTCCAGCCAGAACCCCGGCGACCAGCCGACCCTGACCGAGTGCATCCTGCGCGAACGCGAGATGCTGTCCTCGATCGAAGGTATCGGCCACGTGATCGATACCTCGGGCGTCTCCGCCAATAAGCTGCGCGCCTGGATCAAGGACCTGGTCGATACCGACCGGTCACCGCTGACAGTATTGTTCGAATCGTTCGCCTTCAAGTTCGGCGTACCGCTCGATGCGGACCTGGTATTCGACGTGCGCGTTTTGCCAAATCCTTATTACGACGTCGCGCTGCGGCCCTACACGGGGCGCGATGAGCCGGTCATCACCTTCCTCGACAGCCAGGCCCATGTCGCCGAACTGCTTAACGACATACGCACGTTCATCGAGAAATGGCTGCCGGCGTTCAAGAACGACAACCGCAGCTACCTGACCGTCGCGATTGGTTGCACAGGCGGGCAACACCGTTCGGTTTACATGGTGGAGCAGCTTGCCCGCCATTTCCGCGCCAACGAGCGGGTGCTGTTGCGTCATCGCGAACTTGCCTGAGTCCGACTACACAGATCGAACATGCTACGAAACAATGCCTGGGTTCCGCTGTTTCCGCTAAAGACAGTTCTATTCCCGGGCGGTGTGCTGCCGTTGAAGGTATTCGAAACACGATATGTCGATATGCTGCGCGAGTGCATGAAGCGCGACGAACCGTTCGGCGTCGTCTTGCTCAAGACCGGGACGGCCGATCCGGAAGCAGTCGGATGCCTCGCCTACATCTCGCAGTCGGATATGTCAGGCATGGACGTGATGATGTTGCGTTCCCGCGGCGGCGAGCGCTTTCGCATCCTGGAGACGCGCGCACTGGCCGACCTGCGCCTGGAAGCACGGATTGAGATGATCGCGGCCGACCGCGACATCCCGATCAGCGACATGCACGTCAGTTGCGCGAAGACCCTGAAGCTGGTGCTCGACGATATCGATGCCAAGGGACAGGCGGAACATGGGGATGCTTTTGACAGCCCGTTCGCGCGCCCGATGCAACTGGAGAGCGCGGCGTGGGTAGCCAACCGCTGGTGTGAAATCCTGCCGATCCCGATGAAAGCGCGTCAAAAACTTCTGGAACTGGACAACGCGCACAGCAGGTTGTCCATCGTCTACCAGTACCTGCAACAGCACAAGATCCTGTGACCACAGCGGTCCGGGAATTACGAGTAGCGCTACTAGGGAACCGCGCAGGAATAAGTCGACATTTTTGCTGGCCGTAGCGGGCGCACTGCATAGAGCCTGATACTATTTTCTGCTCGCGAACGTGTTGCCCGCC
>JBBWZW010000488.1:0-3809 GCA_039649305.1 Burkholderiales bacterium | reverse complement strand
TGCGGGCACAACGCCTGGCCGCCCCGGCCAGGGTGTATGTGGAACAGTTCAGCGCGCATCCGCTCGAAGCGGATGCGGCCGACCTGTATGCGCCTCCGGACGGGTATATAAATGCGCAGGGCGTCTTTCACAAGGAGCGCCAGAGCGACAGCGACAAACCGGTCTATGAAGTGAATCTCGAGCCGCAAGACGGGCTCTATCCGCTGCCTTATATGGGCAGGCAAAGCGACGGTCAGCCTTGGGATGAGGATTGCGCCTTTCCGAAGGCGCCGGCGGCAAAGATCCGGCAGGGCTTCTATCCCGACGGATCACGCAGCTTCGAGGAGATCGACCGTCTGCATATCGGCGTCAAAGGCATCGGCAACCTCATTTCGGCAAAGGCGGACGTCGATTTTTATCGCATCATGCCGCCAGGGGGTTACACACAAGGCTTGTCGGCCGGACGCCGCACTGATAGAGGCGCAGGCGATATCGCACCGGAAGGCCGCGGACAGGACTTCTTTCCCTACCGCCCGTATCACATCCCCGCTGCGCCGGTGCGACGCAGTCTCGCGCGGGCAACCAACGCGGTGCAGACGATTCTTTCGTCCGGCGACTACGAGGGCGCAGTGTGGACCGAAGGCAGCCCCACCGCTGAGGAAACGATTTATTGGATGAACCTGCTGATCGATACGACCAAGCCGATCTGCGGCAATTCCGCGCAGCGGCCGCAAGGCGAAATCAGCAATGACGGGCCCAAGAACATCGTCGATTCCGTCGACTACATCACGTCGGGGGTATGGGCCGACGACCAGGGCCGTAACAAGGCGGGCGCGGTATTGATCCAGGAGCAGCGCGTGTTTGCCGCGCGCGCGGTCATGAAGATCGATGCGCGACCCGGAGGGTATGAGGCGACGGGCGGACACGGCGGCATCCTGGGCGCTGCCGGACATGAGGGCTCGCCGCTATTGCACTATCTGCCGACCGCGCGCCATACCTGGCTCTCTGAAGTCAATCTCACTCGTTTGCCGGCCGAGGTGACCGGCGTATGCGGCGATGGTTCCGCCATACGCACGGTCGGTGTACCGATCAAGACTGCCGATGGCATGCTGGTGGAGACCGCGATTCCGAAGGTGTCGATCGTCAAGGATGGCAGCTATATCGGCATGGACGATAATCTCGACGAGGAGCGCGAAGTGGATTTGCTGGCGCTAATCGAATATGCGTTGAAGCACGAACCGCTGGCCGGATTCATTATCGAGGGTAATACCCCGTATGGAACGATGAACTCGGTCGCGCGCACCAAACTCATGCTGCGCGCACTCTATAGTGGCATGCCGGTGGTACGGGTCGGACGCGGCAATACCGAAGGGTTCGTGCCGCCGCAGGAGCAATTCATCGGCGGCTCCAACCTGACCGCAACCAAGGCCCGTATCCTGTTGATGGCCTGCCTGATGAAATTTGGCACTCCGGCGCCGGCAAAAGATCCCGATCACCCGAGCGCGGATGAAATCAGGGCGACGGCGGATACGATCAGGCTCTATCAGGGCGTATTCAATACCCATTGAAAGCGGGAGAACTGCGCGGCGGGGAATGCCGCGCAGTCCGCTCAGGACCTTATTGCGCGAATGGCGTGTCGAGATAAACCCGGCGCAAATCGGCCCGGAAATCGTCGTCGAAGGTTGCCTTGTGGCTGGCAACCGGATCGCTGCCGGCCAGCATCGGCGCACTCGCCTGCCATGACAGCCGCTTGACGAAATCGATCCGGTCGTGCCGCAAGCGTTCGAACGCAGCGGTCAGGTCCGGAACGCTGAAACCTGCCGCGCCGAACATGCGCGCGAAAAGCCCGACGAAAGCGCAGCCATCCTCAATCGCCTGGGTCGCTCCCTGACCCAGCGTCGGCGCCATCGCGTGCGCACTGTCACCGACAAACAGCACACGCCCGTCATTATCACGAAAGCAGGTCGGAATTTCCTGCATGCGCGACCAGTGCAGGGCTTCTGGTTGCGCGCACGTCGCTTCAACAAAGGTGCGACAGACATCGAGGATCCCGCCGTCGGCCGGGAGGTACGCGCGCCGGATGGCATCGGCGGTCTTGTCCCCTTCCCTGAGCTCGCCCGAACCGGGCACCGGGACCGTGCCGCTCAGGTAGATGTTCCCATCTTGCAGGCGATACGCCAGCAGGCGGTTCGGACCGTTGAACCACTGTTCCATATCTCCGATGCCGCCATTGCTGTCGTCATTCGTCAGCAGGCGGAAATTGGCAATCTGCAGGTGACGCACCGGCGGCGCGCCGAACAACTGCTCCCGCACCCGTGAATAGCGGCCGTCGCAGGCGATGAGCAGGTCAATGTCGTCAATCATGCGGCGTGCGCCGCTGGTCACATGCTCGATTTCGATGGCGACGGCCGACTCCCCGGACGACCCGTACCGCAGTCCCGTCAGGCGATGCTCGAAATGCGTGATGTCGGCAACCGTGTCTCGCGAGATGCCATACAGCTCTGACCATCGTATCCGGATGCCGGGACGATCGGCCACGTCGTCGAGCCGGGTTTCATAGAGCGGCATACCGTTGACCAGCGATGCCTTCCAGCGCGTCCATGGCAGGCTCGCCGCGCGCAGTTCATCCGCCATGGCCGGCAACACTTCGTCCAGCGCCTTCAGCGCATTTGGTCCGATGTTGAGGCCGTTTCCCGCGTTGACATGATCCTTGCGCGAGACTTGCTCGACCAGGGTTATCCGTACTCCGGGGATGGCTTTGAGCCCGCGCGCAATAACGCCGCCGGACACCCCCGCTCCAACGATAGCAACATGTAGCATAGTGAACCTTGAACAATTAAAAAGAATACCGGTGCTTCAGCTGAGCGGTACGTTCCAGGCATCGTATTCGTACACCCAGTCAATGCCGGCCGTGGTGCGCATCCAGCTGTTTTGGCGGGAACCGGCCTGGAATGCCGAGGTGCGTTCCTTGCGGTTCGCTTCACAGCGGCGAAACACCGCATTGACGTCATCCGGCCCGGCCGACGCAAAACACCGGGCGAGCACGACCGCGTCTTCCATGGAGCTGCTTGCGCCTTGCGCCATGTAGGGCAGCATCGGATGGCAGGCGTCGCCGATCAGCATGACGCCGTCGGACGACCATCGCGATATCGGGTTGCGCTCGATGAGCGCCCATTTGCGCACGCTGGGGCAAGCGTCGAGCAGGCTGCGCGCGCGCGGATGGAATGCGGCGAATGCCTCGCGCAGCTCGCCGAGGTCGCCCGGCGCCGACCAGGATTCGTTCACGAAGTCCGGCTCAGGGGTGCTTGCCATGAAATAAATTTCGTCGCGCCGCGGGTCCAAGATGTACGACACGATATGGCGGTCGGTACCCCACCATTTGACCCGGTCGTCGAATCCGGCTCCGCCAAGCAGGCGGGTCGGAAACACCGCACGGTACGCGACCTGTCCGGTGAAGCGCAATTCCTCTGCCCCGAAAACCAGCTCCCTCACCACCGAATGGATGCCATCGGCGCCGATGACTGCGTCCGCCTGCGCGCGGCTGCCGTCGACAAACGCGAGTGCGATGCGCGACCCGGCGGGCTCCAGACCGACCAGTTTTTTGTTGAAATGAACGCTTTGTTCCGGAATGAGTGACGCCAGCGCGCCATGCAACTCGGCGCGATGCATCATCAGGTCAGGCGCGCCATAGCGCTCCTCGGTCTGCACGCCCATCGGATGGACATACGTCACTTCGCCGCTATCCCACTCACGATGATGGCCGACTTCCGGTGCGAAACCGCGTTCCCGCAAGCGCTGCCCGACGCCGAGGCCCATCAGCAGCCGCATAC
>JBBWZW010000472.1:0-12457 GCA_039649305.1 Burkholderiales bacterium | reverse complement strand
CAGCTCGACCGACTTCAATACCGCGCGTCCCGGCTCGGTCAACCCGCGGATCCGCTTGCCGTGCCTGGTGAATATATCGACGCCGAGTTCTTCCTCCAGTTCGATGATCGCCTTCGACACGCCCGGTTGCGAGGTGAAGAGCGCCTTCGCGGCTTCGGTCAGGTTATAGTTCTGCCGCACCGCCTCACGGACGAAGCGTAGTTGATGGAGGTTCATCGAGGCGCGTCTTTTGTTGTCTGTATGCTATGCATTTTTCGCGTTTATATATACCTAATAAGCATATAAGCAAATAAATACTCTGTAGTTTGGAATAAGGAATAAGTTTATTACGATTCTCGCTACTTTGCGAAGGATGTTATGACTGTTTCTTATATTGTCTCCGGTTTTGCGGTCGGTCTTCTGGTCGGATTGACCGGCGTCGGAGGCGGTTCCTTGATGACACCCATGTTAACTCTGCTGTTCGGCGTAAATCCGACCGTTGCGGTCGGCACGGACCTGGCTTTCGCCTCCATCACCAAGACCGCCGGCACCTTCGCCCATCGCTTTCGCGGAACCGTGCATTGGGACATCGTGAAGCGCCTGTGCATTGGCGCGTTGCCGGCGGCTGTGGTCGCAACCCTCTCGCTCAAGCAGTTCGGCGCGCTGGAACAGGAAATCGGCCAGATCATCCGTTATTCCATCGCAGGTTCGGTATTGCTCACCGTGGTCGCCTTGTTGTTCAGAAGCCGCATGCAAGCATGGATTACTACCCATCCGGAACGTCAATTGCAAGGACGTGCGTTGACCGGCGCTACCATTGCTGCAGGTGCTGTGCTTGGTACGCTCGTCACAATTTCATCGATCGGCGCCGGTGCCATCGGAGCAACCCTTTTGGTGTTACTCTACCCGCGCCTTTCGCCGGCCGAAATCGCTGGAACCGATATTGCCTACGCCGTACCATTGACGGCTATAGCGGCTTTTGGTCATTGGTGGCTGGGCTCCATCCATTGGGAATTGCTCGCCATGTTGCTGATTGGCTCGGTGCCGGGCATCACCATCGGATCACTCGCGGCACGCGCAGTGCCGGAAAAGATATTGCGCGCCCTGTTGGCGACAACGCTGACGGGCGTAGCGGCAAAACTGGTTTTTTAAGGATAGTCACTATATGTATCGCTACGACAAGTATGATTTCCAGATCGTCAAAGAGCGCGTTGCGCAGTACCGCGGTCAGGTAGAACGCCGCCTCTCGGGCGAACTGACGGAAGATGAGTTTCGCCCGCTGCGCCTGCAGAACGGGCTGTACATGCAGCGCCACGCCTACATGCTGCGCATAGCCGTTCCTTATGGCCTGCTGTCCTCGAAGCAGATGCGCATGCTGGCCCATATCGGCCGCGAGCATGACAAGGATTACGGTCACTTCACGACCCGCCAGAACATCCAGTTCAACTGGATCAAGCTGGAAGAATCACCCGAAATCCTGGAAAAGCTTGCCTCGGTTGAGATGCACGCGATCCAGACGTCCGGCAACTGCATTCGCAACATCACTTCCGACGAATACTGCGGCGTCGCGCCAGACGAGATCGCCGATCCGCGTCCGTTCGCGGAAATCCTGCGCGAGTGGAGCACGTTCCACCCAGAATTCGCCTACCTGCCCCGTAAATTCAAGGTCGCCATCAACGGCTCGGTCGAAGACCGCGCGGCAACCGCAGTGCACGACATCGGCCTGCACATGGTCAGGAACGAGCAAGGCGAAGTCGGATTCAAGGTGCTGGTCGGCGGCGGCATGGGCCGCACCCCTATCCTCGGCAGCGTGATCCGCGAATTCCTGCCATGGCAGCACCTGCTGACCTATATCGAAGCGATCATGCGCGTGTACAACCAGCACGGCCGCCGCGATAACATTTACAAGGCGCGCATCAAGATCCTGGTAAAGGCGATCGGCATCGAAGAAATGCATCGCCAGGTCGAGGAAGAATGGAAAGACCTGAAGGACGGCCCGAGCACCCTGGTGCAGGATGAAGTCGACCGCGTTGCGAAATTCTTCACCCCGCCGCCGTACGAAACACTGTCGGCCACCGATGAAGCGTTCGAAGCATTCAAGGCGGAAAACAAGGGATTCGCCAACTGGGTGACGCGCAATGTGAAGCCGCACAAGGTCCCGGGATACAAGGCGGTTGTGTTGTCGCTGAAGAAGACCGGTGTTCCGCCGGGCGACGCCACGTCCGACCAGATCGATTTTGTCGCCGATATGGCCGACAAATACAGCTTCGGCGAACTGCGCGTGACGCACGAACAGAACCTGGTGCTGGCTGACGTCAAGCAGTCCGAACTGATTGCGCTCTGGAAGCTGATCAAGGAACAAGGCCTCGCAACGCCGAACATCGGCCTGCTGACTGACATCATCTGCTGCCCGGGCGGTGATTTCTGCTCGCTCGCAAATGCGAAGTCGCTCCCGATTGCAGCCGACATTGCAGAACGTTTCGACAACCTCGACTTCCAGCACGACATCGGCGAAATCGAGCTGAACATTTCCGGTTGCATCAACTCATGCGGCCACCACCATGTCGGCCACATCGGCATCCTCGGCGTCGACAAGGACGGCAGCGAGTGGTACCAGGTATCGATCGGCGGTGCACAGGGCAATGAGTCCAGCATCGGCAAGATCATCGGCCCGTCGTTCTCGGCTCACCAGATGCCGGAAGTGATCGACCGCCTGCTGAAGGTCTACGTGCGTGAACGCTTCGAAGACGAGCGCTTCATCGATACGGCACGTCGCCTCGGCGTCGCGCCGTTCAAGGAATTCGTCTATGCGACGCCCATCAAGATCGACCATCCTGCAGGAGAGGATGCATATGCGTGACATTATCAAGAACAGAAACGTCGTTGCAGACGACTGGACCGTACTGCGCCTGAAAGAAGGCGAAACGCCCGAAGGCGTTGAAGTCCCCGCCGGCAAGGTAATCGTGCCGCTGACCGTCTGGAAGGCACAGCAGGACAAACTGCAAGGCCGCGCCGAACTCGGCGTCTGGCTGGCCAGCAGCGAACGCGCTGAAGACCTCAAAGACGAGCTGGACAATTTCAAGGTCATCGCGGTCGACTTCCCGAAATTCATGGATGGCCGCGGCTATTCGATCGCCTACAACCTGCGCTCCCGCCTCGGCTATACCGGCGAGCTGCGCGCAGTTGGCGACGTATTGCGCGACCAGTTGTTTTACATGCACCGCGTGGGCTTTGACGCCTTTGCGGTCCGTGAAGACAAGAACATCCACGACGCGCTGAAAGGCCTGACCGATTTTTCCGAGACCTACCAGAGCTCGTGGGACCAGAAGAATCCGTTGTTCCGTCGCGCGAAACGTTCCGAGGCATCTGCATGAGTGACTATGACAAGCTGGTAACGGATACCCAGGCGACGCTGGCGCGCATCGCGCGCGACTTCACGCCCGCGGTATTCGCTTCCAGCCTGGCAGCGGAAGACATGGTGCTGACCGACCTGATACTGCGGGCGAAGCTGCCGATCGGCATCTTCACGCTTGAGACCGGCCGGCTGCACAAGGAAACGTTGGGCGTGATCGACCGGATCAGGGAAACCTACGGCTATGAAGTCGAGCTGTTCAAACCCGAGACCTCGGCAGTAGATGCCTATGTGCAGAACAATGGTTTGAACGCGTTCTACGACAGCATCGATATGCGCAAGGAATGCTGCCGCATCCGTAAAGTGGAACCGCTGAATCGCGCCCTCGCGGGCAAAAAGGCCTGGATCACCGGCCAGCGGCGCGCGCAGTCAGCGACCCGCGCGACCCTGGACGTGCAGGAGAATGACGAAGCGCACGGCATGACCAAATTCAATCCCCTGACCGACTGGTCGGAAGAGGATGTGTGGAATTACATACGCAGCAACAAGGTGCCGTACAACCCGCTGCATGACCAGGGCTATCCGTCGATCGGATGTGAACCCTGCACCCGCGCGATCCAGCCCGGCGAAGACGTACGCGCCGGACGCTGGTGGTGGGAAAACCCGGAGACAAAAGAGTGCGGTCTGCATGTTGTGGACGGCAAGCTCATACGAATCAAATCGGTAGCGTAAATACTATGAATACAGCAGTCGAAAAATTATTCCTGGATACGGCCAGCAACCGGCATCTGGATTGGCTGGAATCGGAAGCGATCCACATCATGCGCGAGGTTGCAGCGGAATGCTCCAACCCGGCGCTGCTCTTCTCCGGCGGCAAGGACTCGGTCGTCCTGCTGCGTATCGCGGAGAAGGCTTTCCGCCCCGGCAAATTCCCGTTCCCGCTGGTGCATATCGACACCGGCCACAACTTCCAGGAAGTGATCACCTTCCGCGACAAGCGCGTTGCCGAACTGGGCGAGAAGCTGATCGTCGGCTCGGTCGAAGACTCGATGAAGCGAGGTACGGTGCGTTTGCGTAACCCGCAGACCGATTCACGCAACGCCGCGCAAGCGGTGACGTTGCTGGAAACCATCGCTGCATACAAGTTCGACGCCTGCATCGGCGGCGCCCGCCGCGATGAAGAAAAAGCGCGCGCGAAGGAACGCATCTTCTCCTTCCGTGACGAGTTCGGCCAATGGAATCCGAAAGCACAGCGTCCGGAACTGTGGGACCTGTATAACACCCGCGTCCATCCGGGCGAGAACATGCGCGTGTTCCCGATTTCGAACTGGACCGAGCTGGACGTCTGGCAATACATCGCCCGCGAAAAACTCGAACTGCCGCCGATTTACTTCGCGCACGAGCGCCAGGTGATTCCGCGCAACGGCTTGCTGGTGCCGCTGACCAACCTGACGCCTGCAAAAGAAGGCGAGACGGTTGAAACCCGCGTGGTGCGTTTCCGCACCGTCGGCGACATCTCCTGCACCTGCCCGGTTGCCTCGGACGCCGCAACGGTAGACGCAATCATCGCCGAAACCGCCGTGACCCAGATCACCGAGCGCGGCGCGACGCGCATGGATGACCAGACATCGGAAGCATCGATGGAAAAACGCAAGAAAGAAGGATATTTCTGATGAACGCCGTAGCTGACCAAAAAAGCCTCTCAAACGCCGTGTCGACAGAGCGAGGCTTGCTGCGCTTCATTACCGCCGGCTCAGTCGATGATGGCAAGAGCACGCTGATCGGCCGCCTGCTGTTCGACAGCAAAGGCATTTTCGCCGACCAGCTGGACGCGATTTCGCGCGCCAGGCACAAGCGCACTGTCGGTGACACCATCGACCTGTCACTCCTCACGGACGGCCTGGAAGCCGAACGTGAGCAAGGCATCACGATCGACGTCGCCTATCGCTATTTCGCGACGCCGAAACGTAAATTCATCATCGCCGACACGCCGGGCCATGAGCAGTACACCCGCAACATGGTTACTGGCGCCTCGACTGCCGACGCGGTAATCATCCTGATCGACGTGTCGAAAGTGAAGCTCGGCGATGACGGCAGTGTTGACTTGCTGACCCAGACCAAGCGTCACTCAACCATTGCGCACCTGCTGCGCATTGAGCACGTGATCGTTGCGGTCAACAAAATGGACCTCGTCAATTATGACCAGACGGTTTATGACCGCATCGTCGGCGAATACCAGAAATTCGCACAGCAACTCGGACTGAAAGACATCCGCCCGATCCCGCTGTCCGCCCTCGCCGGCGACAACGTGGTGGCGAAGACCGACAAGATGCCGTGGTACCAGGGCCCGACGCTGATCGAACTGCTGGAGTCGCTCTCCGTGTACGAGGAATCGCATGACGAGCCGTTCCGCTTTCCGGTGCAGCTGGTGGCACGCCATGGCGGGCATACAGCCGACGACTTCCGTGGCTACATGGGTCGCATCGAAGCCGGCAAGGTTCGTAAAGGCGACAAGCTGGTAGTGCAGCCGAGCGGCCAGACCGCCACCGTCAAGGAGATCGTTACGCTCGACGGTTCGCTGGATACGGCGGTGGTTGGACAGTCCGTCACCCTGCTGCTCGAAGAGTACCGCGACATCTCGCGTGGCGACATGCTGGTTGCGGCTGACAGTCCGGCTACGCTGCTGAAGACGGTCGAAGCCGATGTATGCTGGCTGTCGGAGGAACCGCTCGACATCCGTCGCAAATACTGGCTGAAGCACACCACCAAGCAAGTCGCTGCCCGCGTGACGAAGATCGACACACTGCTCGACATCAATACGCAAGAGCGCCGTCCCGCAGAGGCGCTCAAGCTGAACGATATCGCGACCGTGTCGCTCAATGTACAACAGCCGCTGGCGGCCGATGCATACAACGCGATCCGCTCCACCGGCGCGTTCATCCTGATCGACGAAGTGACGCATCAAACCGTTGCCGCCGGAATGATCCGGATCGCTTGAAGCAACCGATGCAGTCATCACCGCCTACCCATGGCAAGGTATACCTGCTCGGCGCGGGACCGGGCGCCGCCGACCTGATCACGGTCCGCGGCGCGCGCATCCTCGCGCAGGCCGACGTGGTGCTGCACGACGCGCTGGTCACCGAAGAGATGCTGGAATTGTGTCCGCAAGCCGTCAAGGTTTCCGTCGGCAAGCGCTCGGGGCAACGCTCTACCGCACAGACAATAATTAACCAGCAACTCGTCGAGTGCGCGAAGAGATACAAGCGAGTTGTGCGTCTCAAAGGCGGCGACCCGATGCTATTCGGACGCGCGGATGAAGAACTGCGCGCGCTGGAAGCGGAAGGCATCGAAGTCGACATCATCCCTGGCATTACCGCCGCATGTGCCGCTGCCGCGTCCAGCAAGCAACCGCTGACCAAGCGCGGCATCGCCCGCAGCGTCGCGTTTTTCACATCTAGCACCGCCCCCGGTCATCCGGAACAAACCACCCTGCCCGACTGCGATACGCTGATCCAGTACATGGGCGGCAAGGAAGCGATCACCACGGCGCAGAAACTGCTCGCCCAGGGACGTTCGCCGTCACTGCCGGTGGTCGTGGTTGAAAACTGCAGCCGCGCCAATGAGCGCATCATGCGGTTGAAGCTGAGCGAACTGGAACGGGGCTTGGCCGAATGCCATGGCCCGGTGCTGGTGATGATAGGCGAGGCGCTGGCACCGCGGGGTTAATGGTGTTCATCCTGGAAGGAGGCCGGTGGCCTTGCCTGGTCCGTCACGTTGGGATGTAATCCCAACGTTCGGAACTCTGCACATCCGGCGGCTTTTAATCCGCCGGCATATTGAAATCAATTCCCCACACACCACCACCTGGATAAGCCGTCGGCCGTATGAAGTCCCGAACGTTGGGATTGGCATCCCAATCTACCCTTCCCGGTCCAGGCTCTCAATACAATACTGAGCGATCGCGTTAAGCACATCCTCATTTTCACCAACCGCCATGGCGACCTTCAGATTTAATCCGGAATGTTCTTGCCGCAGCTGCGCCGCCAAAGCCGGCAAGTCGCGCAACACATGCCCGCCCTGACCGAAGAACACCGGCACCACGGTCACGTCATTGCATCCGGCCTCCATCAATTGCGGCAACAGTTCCGGCAACGTCGGCTTCATCAGCTCAAGAAACGCCAGTGATACATTTACCTCCGGCAGTTTCGCCTGGAGTATCTGCTGCAGCCGCTGGAACGGCGCCGCCCAGCGCGGATCACGGGCACCATGCGCAAACAGGACGAGAGCACGTGCCATGACCATCTCCCTAATGCCTCTGCACCCAAAGGAGCGCAGAAATTGCGATCAGCAGGAATACCGCACTCGGCAAGACCGCCGTACTCAATGCCGGCCAGGTATTCAACAAGCCGATGTGGGAGAACAACCGGTTGAGCAGCTGAAAACTTACCCCGATCATGATGCCGATGAAAATTTTCAGGCTGACGCCGCCGGCGCGGAAATGCAGGTACGCAAAAGGCAACGCCAGCGCCATCATCACCAGGACGGCGAACGGGTAGACGATTTTTTTCCAGAAGGCGATCTCATAGCGCTCGGTGTTCTGGTTGTTTTCCGCCAAATGCCTGGTGTAGGCCGCGAGGTCCTTTGCCGACATCCGGTCCGGGTCGGCAAACACGACGCCGAGGATATCCGGCGTAATCTCCGACATGAAATCCTTGCTCGCCAGATTCTTCGTCGACACCGCCGCATTGTTGTCGAGTTTATCCGCGGCGAAGCGCGTCTCCGACACATCGGCCAGGCGCCAGGTATTGGTTCCCTGGTAGTTCGCATGCGCCGCCGTGATCACCGCGGTCAGCCTGAATTCCCGGTCGAATTCATACAGTTTCACATTCTTCAACTGACCGTCGACCCGTACCTCGCGCACGTTGACGAAACGCGAGCCGATCGGATCGCCCGTGAGGCCGTTCTGCCTGATCACATCCTTGGTCCATAAGCCAGAGCGGAACTGCTGTGAAGCCGAGTTGCCTTGCGCCTGCAACTTCAGCTTTTCAGCCATGTCGCTGGTCGCGGGCGCAATGACTTCGCCGAACAGAAACGTAATGAGCACGAAGACCAGCCCGATTTTCGCCAGTATCCAGCCGGCCATGGCCGTCGACATGCTGGACGCCCGCATGATGGTGAACTCGGAACGCGCGGCAAGCTGAGCTAATGTGTAAATCGTGCCGATCAGGGCCGCGATCGGGAGCAGGTCATAGATGTATCCGGGCATTCTCAGCACGACGTACAGAAAGGCATGCTGCAAGCCGTAGCCGCCGCGCCCTACCGATGGCAACTCGTCCATCAGGTCGAAGAACGCGAACAGGGCCAGGAACGCCACCAGTACGAACAGTACCGCGCCCACGACCTGGGTGGCGATATATCGCTCCAGCACCTTCATTGCACACCCGCCTTCCTGAACAGCCATTCCCGTTTGAACGCCCCCCAGGCAGTCGCCGGGTGGTAAGGACTATTCACCATGAGCCGCCAGGAAAACAGCAGCAGGACCGTCAGTATCGCCAGCAGGTGTATCGGCCACCAGGCAACCCACACCGGGAGCCGCCCCTGCACCACCGCCGCCTGGAACACGCTCACCATATTGCTGTAAAAAACAAACACCAGCAACGCAATCAGCAGATTCACCGATCGCCCGCCGCGCGGGTTCACGAAGCCGAGCGGAATGGCGAGCAACATCAGCAACAATGCCATCAGCGGCAACGAGGCGCGCCATAACAGCTCGGCCATGTTGAAATTGTTTCGATTGGCCAGCAGCGCTTCGGTGGTCAGCGAACGAGCCGATTTGTTGCCCACGACTGTCTCGGACTGGCGTGTTACCAGCACGCCGTAGCGATCGAACTCCATGATGCGGACTTCGCTCTCTTTGGCTACGCCGTCGTAGCGGCGGCCCTCGCTCATCACCAGGAATTTGTCGCCATACTTGTCCACCTCGATCGTGCCCTCTCTTGCGACGACCACGCTGTTGTTTCCTTTTTGCATCGTGCTGACAAAGACGTTTTTCACCTTGGTCGCGTCGCCGGTCACCCCTTCGACAAAAAAGACGCGGTCCGAGGAGGAGGACTCCTGGAATTTGCCGGGCGAGACCCTGGCTATGTCTTCACGCTTTTCGAAACGCTCCCTGAACTCGGCGCTTTGCCGGTTGGCCCATGGCGTTACAAAAAAGGCCAGCGCGGCGGTCAACGCCACGATAGGCAGGCCGAATGACATTACCGGCTTGATCCATCGCGACAGGCTGAGGCCGGAGGCAAACCAGACCACCATTTCAGAATCCTGGTAACTGCGCGTGACGACCAGCAGAACCGAAATGAAGCTGGTCAAAATCAAAATGATAGGAAGCAGATTGAGCGCGGCAAAACCGATCAATGCAATCACGTCTCGCGATGCGACCTTGCCACCTGCTGCCTGCCCGAGAATTTTGATCAGCATCACCGTGATGGTGACGGTAAAAAGCGTGGTGAAGACGGCGCCGGCGGTACTTATCAATTCGCGTCGTAGAGCGCGCTGAAAAATCATCAGGAAAAAACCTATCTCAATGTGAACGTCGGTGCGAACGGCATGTGTCCGCCTGCATGACAGGAAACGCCGATTGTTTTCGTTGGGGGATGTGCGCCGATGCGCGCCGGCGTGCTCACCATCCCGTGAAGCGGCGTACCCCGTTTAGGTAAAAACGGGCTGCGCTTCTCGCCGGCCCGATATCCGTTTTTACCTAAACGCATCTCGCGATAGATACTGAGATACGCTCTATAATTGCGTTTACATAAGGAGCGAACCCATGGACTTTAGCATAAAAACATTCGACGCAAAAACGACCGTCGCCGGCTTCAAAACCGGTTGTATCGCAGTAGGCGTATTCGAAAACAAAAAGTTGTCCGACGCCGCCCGTGAACTCGATCGCAAGGGCGCCGTCACCGCCGCGCTGAAGTCCGGCGATATCTCCGGCAAGCCCGGCTCTACCCTGCTGATCCGCAATAACGACGGGGTGGTCGCGGAACGCATCCTGCTGGTCGGTCTCGGCAACGATGAAGAGATCAGCGACAAGAATTTTACCTCCGCAACGCAGGCTGTGGCACGCGTATTTTCGACGCTGGGCGCGAACGATGCGTTGGTCGCGCTGCCGTTCGACAGCGTAAAAGCCCGCGACATCACCTGGGCGCTGCGCAACTCAGTGCTGACGCTGCGCGAAAGCGAGTATCGCTTCGATGCGATGAAAAGCAAAAAGGAACCGCCGCAGGCAGGCGTCAAGAAAGTTGCTTTCCCGGTTCCGGCCGCAAAATCGAGCGAAGCGAAAGTCGCAATAACCCAGGGCGTGGCACTGGCCAACGGCATGGACCTGACCAAAGACCTCGGCAATTTGCCGAGTAACGTCTGCACGCCGACCTATCTCGCGGACACCGCGAAGAAAATGGCAAAGGAATATCAACTTGGTGTCGAGGTCCTCGATCGCAAGCAGCTGGAAGCGTTGAAGATGGGCAGCTTCCTTTCTGTCGCGAAAGGCACGCACGAACCGCCTAAGTTTATCGTATTGAAGCATCTGGGCGGCAAGACCAAGGATGCTCCGGTTGTGTTGGTTGGCAAAGGCATCACGTTCGACACCGGTGGCATTTCGCTCAAGCCGGGCGCTTCGATGGATGAAATGAAGTACGACATGTGCGGCGCTGCGTCAGTGCTCGGCACTTTCCGCGCGATTGCCGAACTCGGACTCAAGCTGAACGTCATCGGCGTCATTCCGAGCTGCGAGAACATGCCATCCGGACATGCCACCAAGCCGGGCGATGTCGTGACATCGATGTCTGGCCAGACCATTGAAATCCTGAATACCGATGCCGAGGGCCGCCTGATCCTGTGCGATGCGCTGACCTACGTCGAACGATTCAAGCCGGCCGCCGTGGTGGATGTCGCCACTCTCACCGGCGCCTGCATCACCGCGCTGGGACATCATAATACCGGTCTGTTCACGCGCGACGACGATGCGCACGATGACTTGGCGAACGAGCTCATCGCCGCCGGCAAAGCGACTGGCGACACCGCCTGGCGCATGCCGATTGAAGACGTGTACCAGGAGCAGCTCAAGTCCAATTTCGCCGACATGGCCAATATCGGCGGCCCGCCGGCAGGCAGCATCACCGCCGCCTGCTTCCTCGAGCGCTATACTAAGAAGTACACTTGGGCGCATCTTGATATTGCCGGCACCGCATGGAAAAGCGGCGCGGCCAAAGGCGCGACCGGACGGCCGGTTCCGTTGTTGACTACGTTTTTGCTGAACAGGGCGCAAGCGGTGAATGGCAAGAAGGCAGCATGAAGTTCGCGACATGGAACGTTAACTCCCTGAAGGTCCGCTTGCCGCACGTATTGCAATGGCTGGCGGACAATCCGATAGATGTGCTCTGCCTGCAGGAAACCAAGCTGACCGACGACAAGTTCCCGATTGCCGAGATCGAGGCGGCCGGCTACCAGGTCGCCTTCACCGGACAGAAGACCTACAACGGTGTCGCGATCCTGTCGAAGCATCCCATGAGCGACATCGTCAGGAATATCCCTAGCTTTGAGGACCACCAGCAGCGCGTCATCGCAGCAACGATCGAAGGCATCCGGGTGGTCTGCGCCTATATCCCGAACGGGCAGTCGGTCGGCTCGGAAAAGTACGAGTACAAGTTGAAGTGGCTGGACGGACTTCACAACTGGTTGTCGGAAGAAGGAAAGAAGTACCCGGACCTGATGCTGCTCGGTGATTACAACATCGCGCCGGAAGACCGCGATGTGCATGATCCCGTCGCGTGGCAGGGCCAGGTGCTGGTATCCGAGCCGGAGCGCGCGCAGTTCAGGCGGCTGCTGGATATGGGGTTCAAGGACTCATTCCGGATGTTCGAGCAACCGGAGAAGTTATACAGCTGGTGGGATTACCGGATGATGGCGTTCCGCAGGAATATGGGGTTGCGGATTGACCATATTCTTTTGTCGCCGCCGCTTGCCGCGCGGTGCACCGCGTGTGTGATCGACAAAGTGCCGCGCAAGTGGGAACAGCCGTCGGATCATACGCCGGTCATTGCCACGCTGGATTAACCGAGTCGTAGTTCG
>JBBWZW010000526.1:0-5577 GCA_039649305.1 Burkholderiales bacterium | reverse complement strand
CATGCGCAGCTGACCAAGATTACCGGGACGCCGCCGAAGTGGAATTTCCATAAGTATCTGATCGATCGCAGCGGGAAGGTGGTGGGGAATTATCCGAGCAAGGTGACGCCGGAGGACAAGGTGTTGGTGGGGGATATTGAGAGGGCGCTGGCGGCCTCTTCGAAGTGACGGCTACGGTAGGGACACGCCCTACGTCGTATGCAAAGGGATGGCAATTAATCGAAAGCTGTCCAGACGCGAGCACTGCACCCCCATCCCGGCCTTCCGCCTTGCAGGGGGAAGGAGACCAGCGCGAGGCTCCGCGATGAGTCTGCCGCATTGCAGTGTGACTTTTGTTGAACCCGCTGTATGATGCGGGAAAATAACCGTATCCGAGAAGAGGGATTTACCCCAAACCCGTCATACCAGAGGAGGAGTCACCCATGCATCGCAAGATCCTTGTTGCCTACAATGGCACGCCGGAAAGCCGCCACGCTTTGAACGAATGTATTCAAATTGTGCCCGGACCTGAAGCACAAATTCATTTGCTGGCGGTTATTACTCCTTCTCCGATTGTGCTGCTTGGAGAATTTTCCGCAGCGGTATTGCCGACGGAAGAAGAGCAGATCGCTGAAAAGAGAACCATGCTGCAAGTGCTCGAGTCCGGCCGCAATATGCTGACGGAGGCGGGGCTGAATGTCATCACGCACCTGGAGTCAGGTGAGCCCGTCGATGTCATTACGGATATGGTGGAGAAGTTCAAGATCGACCTGGTGATCCTCGGTCATACGCGGCACAAGCCGTTCGCGATGCGGTGGTGGAAAGGCTCGGTGGATGCAATGCTGGTGGATCGGGTGCGGTGCAGCGTGTTGGTGGCGGGTGATTACGTGGGGTAGTAGTGCCCGCCTTCCCCGTTGCAGGGGGAAGGAGTTGACCGGGCGACGCGAGAGGCGTCCTACTGGTTGCTACTTGGCTGGTTTACCTACTTGAGCTCCTTCTTTTCCGACCTTTGCCGGTTTTTCCTGTCGATGTCATCGGTAGGCTCAGTGATCCCCGGATCGATGTCTTTCGGGGGTGTCACGACGTTTTCGGTGCCGGTTGAGGGCGGGACCTTGACGATGCCGGTGTTGGTTACCGAGTCACCCGATGTGCCCGAGGAACCGGAGGCATCGGGAAGGTTGCTTGTTCCCGGGTCGGGCGACTTCGCCGAGGAATCGGGATGACTGCGCATATCGGGTTCCGGCATCTTCGTGATGGGGTCGGGAGCTTTCTCCACGCGTGACTGCCCCCATGCGGCGGCAGACACGCTTAGCAGACCCGCAATCAGTATGGTAGGGAGATTCTTCATACGGCACCTCTACTCAAGTGGAGCTGCGGAGGCAGTCTCGTTGACGACGCCCTCGCGCGGTTCGCCTTGCTTTTTCATGGCCATTTGCATCTTCAGCATCTGCTTGCCCAGTTCTTCGCGCCTGGGCTGGTCCAGCAGCTTGTTCACTTTGGGGAAAAGATGTTCTTCTTCTTCCTTGTGGTGATGCTCGGTCTGCTCTTTTAATACCTTGAACTTGGGCTCGAATGCTTTTTCGGATGGGTCGAGTGCGAGCAGGTCGGCCAGCAGGCGTTTGAGGGATAGATGTTCTTCCAGCGACTCGAGCAGGATGTCTTCCGTGCGGGCGGCCTTCACGGCAGGGTAGAAGATGTCCTCTTCCGATTTGATGTGCACGGTCAGTTGATCGCCGGCTTCGGCAAAGAGGGATTTTCGTTTTTCTTCGCCGGTTTCCTTCATAACCTTCCCGAGCATTTCCTCCATCGAGCGATGCTGGCTGATTAATAATTTAACTGCGTCAATTTCCTGGATCATCGGTTCTGGCTCCTGAAGTTTTATATTTTCAACAAGGTTAGAGATGGCCGGATGAAACTGGTTCAGCGTTAATTGCGCGTTTGTATCGATTGAAGGTGACCGAGCGCAAATCAAGTGCTCGTCGTGAAGATATTGATATCGGCTACAATCTCGAGCCTTCATATCACAATCTTTCACGCCGTAAATAAACGGTCGCCCATCTTGCGCCCGCGTGGCGCATCACCTATCAGTATGCTATCTAAATACCCCTCGAAAGGCGCCGCGCGCGCATTGGCGATCGGTTCCGTGGTCGCCGTGATGGCGATTGTCCTATGGCGCGCGTTTGGAGGTCCCGACTCATTGTTCATCGCGCTGATGTTGGCGTCGGGGGTGCTGATCGTGGTCGAGTACCGCAATATTGCCGTCAAGCTGCGCAATACCGCGTTGACCCTGTTCCTTGCAAGCTTCGTGTTGCTGCCGTTCGCCAAGTCGCCGGTGGCGGCGGTGCAGCGCGGCATCTTTGTCTCCGGCTTGCTAATCGCGCTGTTGGCGAGCGTGATGCTCCTGGCGCGATGCGGGCTAAGCAGTCCTCACGTGCACGCGGTCGGAACCAACCTGCGCGGGCTGCCGCCGGGCAAGCGCTATTTGTCGTTCACTGCGGTGAGCCAGTTGTTTTCCGCGATGCTGGGGATGGCGGGGCTGAATATCATGCTGGTCATGGCTGCGCCTGCCGACGAAGGAAAAAGCGAGAGCAGGACCGCGGCAGTGGTTGCTGTGACACGCGGCTTTTCCGCGGCGGGTTTCTGGAGCCCGGTGTTTGGGAACATGGCGATTATGCTGGCGCTTTATCCAACGCTGCACTGGATTGAAGTATTTCCGGTCGGGCTTTTGCTGGCCCAGGTAACGGTGTTGGTCGGTGTGCTGTTGAACCATTCCGGTGGTGCGTCTATGCCGGTACCGGCGGTGGATGTGATTGTGCAGAAGGGGATGGCAGCAGCGGCGATTCCGGTGTTTGCGGTAATGCTGGGGTTTCTCGGGACAATACTCGCGGCAAGCGCGTCACTGAACATCGGCATTACCGCTTCGATCGTGATGCTTGGTCCGATTGCGGCACTGGTGCTGGGTGTGGCAATGGGCAGGTCCGGTCGGCGCGTCGTTGAAGGTTTACGCGGGGTGTGGGAAGGTGCGCAGCTGTTTCCGAAGCTTGCCAGTGAAGCGATTCTGTTTATGGCGGCGGGCTGTGCAGGCAGCATCATGGCGGATGCATTTCCTGCGCAATGGGTTCAGCATGTCGGCGGGCTACTCCATGGGTTGCCACTGTTGGGCGTGGCATTCCTCATGCTGGTGATCATGGGGATTTCGCTGGTGGGGATTCATCCTATGCTGACGGCGGTTTTTCTGGGGACGACTTTTACGCCGACGGTGCTGGGGCTACCGCCGATCGTGCATTTTGCGGCGATACTTACCGGGTGGGGTTTGACGGCGAGTCTTACGCCGTTCTCGGTGTTGACGCTGATGGCTAGCCGGTATGCGGGAGTCGGGTTGTATGAAATTAGTATTGGGCGGAATTGGGCGTTTGCGTTGGTGAGTGCGGGGGTGGCTTGCGGGGTGTTGGCGGGGGTTGCGGTGGTGGTGGGGTGAGACCCGTTTTTGAAGCGGGAATGTAGGTTGGGATGCAATCCCAACACACCATCGCCCGCAAGAGGGTTTATCCCCGAGCGAGATGCCGTAGGTTGGGTTTCCTTCGTCAACCCAACCTACGGGGTCGGCGCCAATCGGATAACCTGCCCTTTGCTTTCATCCGTCAACACGTAAAGCAACCCATCCGGTCCTTCGCGTACATCGCGTATGCGCTGATCCACATCCTGCAGCAATTTCTCTTCACGCACGACTTTCCCGTCCTTCAGTTCGAGGCGAGCGAGGTATTTGAACTTGAGTGCGCCGACGAACAAATTGCCTTGCCAGTCTTTGCCATAGCGGTCGCTGCGCAGGAAGGCCATGCCGGAAGGTGCAATGGAAGGTGTCCAATAATGCACGGGCGGCTCCATGCCGGGTTTGGTCGGTGTGCCGTCGCCCACCGGGCGGCCGCCGTAATGCACGCCATAACTGACGATTGGCCAGCCGTAATTTTTGCCGGCTTCGGGGCGGTTGATTTCATCGCCGCCCTGGGCCCCATGTTCATGTGTCCACAATTTTCCGTCCGGTCCGAGCGTGGCGCCCTGTGAGTTGCGGTGTCCGTAGCTCCATATTTCGGGCAGCGCGCCATTCTTGTTGACGAACGGATTATCCGGAGGCACGGAGCCGTCTTTGCGTACGCGCACCACTTTGCCGTGATGGTTGTCGAGCGTCTGCGCATCTTGCATGCGGCTGAAGCGATCGCCCAAGGTCAGGAATAAAGTGCCGTCCTTGTTTTCGACGATGCGGCAGCCGAAGTGCGCATTGCTTTCGAACTTCGGTCGCTGGCTGAACAAGACCTTCACTTGCTCCAGCCGTTTTGAATCGGTGGACAAACGCGCTGAGGCGAGTGCCGTGGAGTTGCCGGATTTGCCTGGCTCCGAGTAGCAAAAATAGATGGTGCGATTTGTTGCGTAGCCACTGTCGGTGATCACATCCAGCAGGCCGCCCTGGCCGCCGACGTCAATTTTTGGAAGACCCTGGAGCGGCTCGCTGAGTTTGCCATCGGGCTGCACGACCCTCATCGCGCCTGAACGCTCTGTAACGAGCATGCGGCCGTTGTCGATGAAGGCCAGGCCCCAAGGGTGGTCGAGGCCTTTGGCTACGACTTCGGGGCGGATTTTGGTTTGGGCATGGACGGGGGTAAATGCCAGGGCGATAGTCAGCAGGCCGAGCGTTCGTCTGAGATGATCAACAGAGGTCATGCGAATCTTTCGTGGGTCAGTGTTTGGACGGCGCAAGCGTGAATGCAAATAGCCGGAGTCTGGTTTTCCACGGGAGGCGTTTGCGCTCTGAGGGGAAGCGCATCGATAAAAGTACAGGGTTCATGTATCGTCCTTTCGACAGGGTGGTCTTGTTCACTTTCCAGTCATTCCGAGCTTCTTCTTCATCGCCGCCGTCAGCGTCTGCCTCGTCTTGAAATAGTCAGCCCAGGGATCCTTCTTGAGCTTCGCGAGGCGGCCGGGCAGCGATGCAATCGTCCACATCGCGGAACTGTTCACGTCCTTCAGTTCCTCCCACGCAATCGGCGTGGCAACCGCCAGCCCGGGCCTTGCCCGTGCCGAATAGGTGGCGACTGTGCTCGCCTGTCGCTTGTTGCGGAGATAGTCTACAAAGATTTTGCCGACACGGTTTTTCTCGCCCATCCTGGCGCTGAAATGCTTGGGCAGCGACCGCGCGAGATGTTGGGCGACTGCTTGTGAAAAGTCGCTGACCTCGTCCCACGTATGGCGCCGCGCCAGCGGTACCACCAGATGCAAGCCTTTGCCCCCGCTGGTTTTCAGAAAACTCTTCAGGCCGAGTTCGTCGAGAATCACCTTGGTGAGTTGCGCGCCTTCTGCGACGGCCTTCCATGAAAGGCCGGGATCGGGGTCGAGGTCGAACACCATGCAGTCAGGCCGGTCGATCATGTCGGCGGTCGCGCTGCAGGTGTGCAGTTCGATGGTTCCCATCTGCGCTGCGCCGATCAATGCCTCGGCTGTATTGATGACCATCAGAGGCGCATGGTCGGGATCGACCGAGGGGTCGAGCGTGCCGATGCCGGGGATTTGCATGCGATTGCTATGCTTCTGGAAAAACTTTTCGCC
>JBBWZW010000446.1:0-7954 GCA_039649305.1 Burkholderiales bacterium | reverse complement strand
TAATCCTCCGCGTCTCTCGATAAACAGACTATTCCCCGGAATCTTCTTCGCTTCTTTCTTTGCTTCCGCCGCGGCTGCCGCGATCTGGTGATGTGAACCATACTGGCCCGGGGCGACCTTCACCGCGCCGATGGAAATGCTGATCACCGCATGGAATATCGTCTTGCCTTGCCGATCCTCGCACCGGATGTGGGTGCATCCGCACATGGCCGGCTATTTCGCTGCGAATGAAGAGGTGGCCTTGGCGGCCTGACGACTTCGGAGTGTCTCGCAATGGGATTACCGATGATAGTCAACGAGCCCATACCAGGGCAGGAAGAGCGCAATGCCGATTTCCTTCTCGAACAGGGCGTGGCGCTCAAGGCCTTCGACGCGGTCACGCTCGAGTATCGCATTCGCTATTTACTGCGGCATCCCGAGAAGCTCGCCGAAATGCGCAAAAACGCGCGGGCGCTGGCGCGGCCTGCCGCTGCTCGCGCCGTGTTGAACACTGTGCTGGCTGTTTCGCAACCGAGATTCAGCGTGGGAACGAGATGCCCCCCATACGAGGAATGACGTAGGTTGGGATGCTAATCCCAACATTCGTACTTTGAACATCGGATGGCTTTTATTGCGGGGGGCGAGTGCTGGGTTGGCATTCCTTTGGACGAAATCCCAACACCGCGCCGCGCATGGACGCCGTCGGTCAAACGAGGGCCGGAATGTTGGGATTGACATCCCAACCTACGTCATTCCGCGCACGCAAGTGACCTTGGAAGATTTAGCCCTGACAAACCCACTTAAAAATTTCGATTAATGAAAAAAATATCGCGTACTTCTCCGTCGGGGCAACTTGCGCTGATGCTGACCTGGGTAGTCCTGTTGGCCTATTTCTTCGCACAGACGGAAATCCAGATCGAAGGCGCCGCGGGGTGGGCCGCCAACCTGCCGACCTGGCGTATCGAACAACACTGGTTGCTCGACATTTTCTGGGGAGGACGCGCGATGACCGGCTACCACGCGTGGGTCTTTCCAACGGCCACTTCTCGTGGCGGGCGGAATTTCGCGTGCTCGCCTGCATCATGCTGTTCTGGATTGTCGAGGATTTTCTCTGGTTTGTCCTCAATTCGGCATATGGGCTGGCGCGCTTCGATGCTGCGTCGATTTCTTGGCACAAGCGCTGGCTGTGGTTTGCCCCGCTCGACTACTGGGTATATGCGCTGGTGCTGATCGTGCTGCTCCGGACATCCTATGCGACGATGAAGGAGGAAAGAGGTCAGGGTTGAACTGGGTCGCCATTCATGGCACGGCTGACTCTGCAGGGCGGAACGTAGGTTGGGATCTGCGGCGCGCGCGCCAATCCCAACATTCATGCTTCGCACATCGATGGCTCTTATGCGGGCGGCGAATGTTGGGATCGGGATTCCAGCTCCCGTCGCCCTAGGAATAAAACCCCAGCACCGCACCACTACAGAAAGTCGTCGGTCGCACGAAGACCGGAATGTTGGGATGGCATCCCGTCATCCCGCGTACGGAAGTGAAAGTGGAAAAACAGCTGTGATAAACCACGTAGCCCTGAGCCCCCTCCCTCTGCCATCCCGAAAACTTATTAAACACACATCGTTCTTTCAGCCGTATCCCACGTTTATGGGATAGATGGAATCCCGACTTTCGGATATACATCCATAGTGCTTCACTCGCGACCCGAAGCAGGGACCGACCAGGCCTGCCGTGCACACATGATTGATGAACAGCTGGCGTTGCCGGGGTCTGTCAGGGGTCCGGCGAAGCGCAGTTATGAATCGTTATCAAATACAGGCTCACGCCATCTGTACATGCGGCTGCAACAACAAATAAGAGAGACAGGGACGCAAAAGCGCAGGGCACGAAGTGCTCCGCCTCCGTCGGCATGCCTGTTCGACGCCGGCCAGGGAAGTGCGTCTAAAAGGCGCAATCCCAATGCTTGAATCACTCCTCTTCGGCCGGGATGACAAGCAAGCGATACGAATCGGACGCCTTCTGATCGCAACCAGCGTCTACTTCTTCGCCATCTTCTTTGTCTATTGCAGCACTTCGGCAGGCATGATGCCCGCTGCTCATTCGCAGGAGGTGCTCGCCGCAGCGCTCCTGGTCAACCTGCTTTTCTATCTCGCGATACGCTTCGACTTCAATCTGCGTTTCCGCGATTCGAGCCTGACTATCCCCCAGATGACGCTCGGCATGCTGGCCAACAGCTACCTGCTTTATCACGGCGGCCCTGCGCGTCCGGCGATCCTGATCGGTTTCTTGATCATCCTCGCATTCGGCACCTTGAAACTGCGCCCGCGCCACATCCTGCAGGTCGGCGCGCTGCCCGCCGTCATCTACGGCGGCATGATCGGCTATGATTTCGTATGGCATCGAGGCGAGGGCAACCTCATGGTGGAAATCCTCCAGTGGCTGGTGCTGCTGTTCGTGTCGCCATGGTTTGCGCTGATCGCCGGCCACGTAGCCGGAAGCAGGCGCAAACTCAGGGAAAGCCGCGAGCGCCTGGAAACTGTCACACGTGAACACGAAGTGGCGCTCAAGAACATCCAGGAGCAGGCGACGCGGGACGAACTGACTGGCCTGTACAACCGCCGTTACATGGCAGGCGCGTTGCGCCAGGAGCGCAGCCGCACCGACCGTACCCATGAACCGTTCTGCGTGCTGATGCTGGACGTCGATCACTTCAAGCGTATCAATGACGGCGTCGGCCATATCGCAGGCGACAACGTGCTCATCGCCGTCACTGCGGCGATCGCGCCGCAATTGCGCGCCATCGATCACTTCAGCCGCCATGGCGGCGAGGAATTCCTGGTGGTGATGCCATCGACATCGCTCGATGCTGCGATGCACGCCGCGGAGCGGATACGCAAATGTATAGAAGAGACGCCCATTGAAGAGGCGGGCGTTAAACTCCGCGTCACGCTCTCGATCGGCGTTGCCGAGTACCGTGCAGGCGGGTCGATCGACGCGACACTGGCCGATGTCGATCGCGCGCTGTATCGGGCCAAACACAACGGACGCAATTGTGTAGAGTTTTCGAGGACACCGGTAGCTACTTCGCTTGGCGTACGGACTGCATAGAAGGGCGAAAGAGGCGATAACTATGAACCACATGACCGCGACCCTGGTGCTTTTCATTTTGCTGTCCTCCGGCGCCGTTGCGATATACCTGCTGCGAAGGTCGCGGGGCAAACCGCGAGACAACGGATCCCACAACGCCTACCGGCTGGCCACGGAGATGGCGAACGAAGGCTTCTATGTCGCGCATCCCCTGCGTTCCGGCTCCGGAAATGGAAAAGTGGCCGACTGGAAGATCACCGACTGCAATGAGCGGGGCGCCGAATATTTCGGCGTGCACAAGCACCAGCTGATAGGCAAAAACTTTTCCGATCTCTATTCCGCCGCGTCCATGGAGCGAGTGCTCGACATTTGCGCGCGCGCGGCGCAGGATGGTTACTACGAAGACCAGTATGAGGTCGTTGCCGATTCGCCCCTGAAGCTCAAGTGGGTGCATCTGCAGGCCATCACGAGCAGGCCGGGACTGGCGTTCTCCCTGAGGGACATTTCGAGCAAGAAGGAGTACGCGCTCGAAGTGGCGCGCCTCGCAAATGAAGACCCAATAACCACCCTGCCAAATCGTCAATGGCTCGCCGATTTTCTGCCGAAGGCATTGGGCGAGGCCAAGGAAAAACTGGCGCTCCTGATCATCGACCTCGACGACTTCAAAAACGTGAACGATTCGCTCGGCCATGCGGTCGGCGATTTGCTGCTGCGTGCCACGGCGATGCGCCTGAAATCGGTAACCGGTCCCAACGACCGGGTAGTCAGGCTGGGCGGCGACGAATTCGTGATTGTGCTGACCGACATCAGCAGCGCGATAGAAGCAAGGCGCATGGCGGACATGATCAACGAAGTATTGCGCTTCCCCCTGGAGCTGGTGAAGGGCAAGAAATCGATCACCACGTCAATCGGCGTCAGCCTGTATCCCGACGACGGGGCGGATATGGATGCGCTGCTGAAAAGCGCGGAAATCGCGATGTACGCGGCGAAAAGCAGCGGCAAGGCACGCTACCGCTTTTACGATCCGCACCTGTACGAAAGCCTGACGGGCCGGCTGATCCTCGAGCAGGAGCTGGCCGAGGCGATCGAGAGGGATGAATTCATCCTGGTTTTTGAACCGCGCATGCGTGTTTCCACTGGCCGGTTATGCGGGATGGAAGCGTTGGTGCGCTGGATGCATCCGACACGCGGCCTGGTACCGCCGTTGGAGTTCATTCCATTGGCCGAGTCGACCGGGCTGATCCTGAAAATGGGCGACCTGCTGATCGACAAGGCGTTCCGGCAAGTCCGGCTATGGTCGGACTCGAGCCTGCCAACGGTCCCGGTATCGATCAACGTATCGGCGCACCAGTTCAACAACGGCAATCTCAGCCGCACGTTTTACGAGGCGTTCGAGAAATACAAGATCAATCCTGAACTGATCCAGGTGGAACTCACCGAGTCGGCGACGCTGGGTGACGAGACCGCGATCATCAAGGAGCTTTCCGCGATCCGTTCGCTTGGGATCAAACTGCTGCTCGATGATTTCGGCACCGGCTATTCATCGCTGTCGCAACTGCAGCGCCTGAAAATGGACATCCTGAAAATCGATCGCTCGTTCCTGCTCGACCTCGACCGGACGCGTGAGGGTGAAGTATTCGTGCGGGCGATCATTTCTATGGCGCATGCGCTCGGCATGGGAGTGATTGCCGAGGGCGTGGAGAAAGAAGCGCAATTGAATATCTTGCGTACGCTCTCGTGCGACGAAGTGCAGGGCTACTTTCTCTCCAAGCCGGTACCCGCCGAAATCATGTCGCAGTTTCTGGCGCGCAGCCATTATCCGATGGTCAACCACCCCCCGTCCGCAACCCTCACAGCGGTATCCTGACCGCTTTTGCATTATCATCGCAATAACTGACAAAAAGTCTCCCGTTGTTGACTACCGCCTTTCAGGCTGGCCTATTGTGAATTACACAACTCACGGATGAACAGGCAAGAAATACTCTCCGCAGCAAAGACGGAATGCCTCCGATCGTTTGCGCAACTGACGCCAACCCTGACGAAGCAAACCGCTGATGCGCTGTTCGCCATGGCCGGACAGCGCAAGGACTATGCTGAGCAACGCATGCTGCTCGATGCCTATGGGACCTTGCTCAAGCGCGGGCCTGCGCTACAGCAGCGCCTGCAAGAGACGCTCGGGGATCTGATCGACCGCGCGATCAAAACCGCCTACAGCGCCGATCGCCCCTCGGCGCCGAAATCGCACACCCTCGACACGATGACCCTGGTTGATTCGTCGATCATCGAAGATGAACTGAAACTCGGCCGGGTCACCAGTCGCTTTCACGACAAGTCGGGGCTGCACATACAACAGCTCAACCTGCGCATCGCATCGCTATTCCAGCAGGATACCGTCAAGGAGCGTGAGAACCCGTTCCGTCCCTATCTGTTCTCGCGTTGCATCGCTTCCGCTGTGAGTGAACTCGGATTGTCGGCCGAGACTTCCAAGGTGGTGATCGAGCAGCTGGTCAGCGAACTCCTCGAGGGCGTTGACGGCATCTACGAATCGTTGAATACCTCCCTCGAAAAACTCGGCATAACAACCAGGCTCGCGATCGTCAGGAAAAGTCCCTCGCCCGGTCATCCGTCGGAAAGAGGATTCGGGGACACCGCAGCAAGAGGTTTCGGTGACACAGTAGGACGATTCGGCGATACCGTAAGAGGCTTCGGCGACACCGTAATGGGAGGCGCGCCCGCGTCTTCTCCAGATACCGCGCCTGGGAAGAAAGCCGCGCATAAGGTCGAGCAACTGCTACGCATAGTGCGTCGAAATGTCAGCCCGGGGAGTGGGGGTGGCGGAGGCGCAGGCGCAGGTGGCGGCAGTGTTGGCGGTGGAGGTGCCGGTGGAGGTCAAGGTGGAGGTCAAGGTGGCTTAGGTGGCGGCAGCGCCTACGCAGCCCAGAATCAGTCCTCTGCTTCCGGCCCCGGCTATGGTTCCGATGCCGGCGACGACGGCGTCGCCTACGGCGGATCAGCCGACGCCCCACCGTTCCTCAATACCGCTGCCATGTCAGAAGGCTGGGTATCGGGAAGACACATCGTCGGCCAGACGCTCAAGAAATTATTCACGCCACGCGCGTCACAGCATGCCGCCGGCGGATCCGGCGGCGGTTATAGCGCCGGTCATGGCGGCGTAGCTCCCGGATTTACTCCGGGGCCGCTCGCCATACCGCCCGAGGGTTCCGTCTACCACGTGTTGAAAGACACGGTCGTCACCACGCTGGAAGATGTACTCGACAACGATGGCGAAATCCGCAACCTCATCTTCGAACAGCGGTCATCGCTGCTTAGCAAGACGACCGACAGCAACGAGATGATGACCATCGACGTGGTCGGCATGATCTTTGAGTTCATCCTGCGCGATCCGGAGGTTCCGGCGGAAGTGCGCGCCCAGTTGGGAAGGCTGCAATTCCTGATGTTGAAGATTGCGCTGCTCGACCCGCAGTTGTTGACCGAAAAGACGCATCCCGCGCGCAAGCTGATCAACCGCATCGGCACCGTCGCACAAGGGGTGAAACAGAATGACCCGTTCGGCGAACGGCTTACCGGCGAAATTCATCGCATAGTTGAAGCGCTGCTCGCGGATGACTCGGACACCATGATATCGGTGGCCCGCCTGCTGGAAGAGTTCGAAGAATTCATCGACAGGGAACTGCGTTCAGGCGACGCTACGATCGAACGCGCTGTGGAAGCGATAGAAGAGGCGGAAAAACGCAGCGCCCACCTGGCACGCATGACGGCACAACTGGGCGAGGTTCTTGCGGTCGTCAAAACAGATTCGTATCTCCGCACTTTTCTCGAAAGAACCTGGCTGCGCGCGATCGAAAAGGCCGAGCATGACGCTCCCCAGCTCGCCAGCCGTTACAGGCAGCTGGTCCCCGACCTGGTGTGGAGCGTACTAGACAAGCGGAGCGACCAGGAGCGTTCGCAACTGGTATCGCTATTGCCCAAGATGGTCGCCGACCTCAAGGCCGGTATCGATTCCGTAAACACCGCCGAAAAGCAGCCGTTCCTCAGCTGGCTCATCGACCGCCACACAAATGCGGTGAAGACGGCCGGCACGCCAGCGCCACACCTGACCCTGCCGACGATACGGCAGCAATTCGAAAGCTTCACCGGCGGTTCCGCCGACCAGGCGACGGACGAAATCGCCTTCGAGTTCGAGCCCGGCTTTATCACTGACGCCATTGCAGAACTCAAACTGCAGATCGGTGGCATTGACGGCATGCCCGACATGGGGGCCGCTGCAGGCAACCAAGGCGTAGCGGCACGACGGGCAGCCACAGGCGAGGACGATCAGGTGAACGAGGAAAGCGTGCTAAGCCGCCTGACCGTCGGCGTTCCGGTTGAGCTCGATTTCGACGGCACGCCTCAACGTGCTTTGCTCAACTGGATGTGCAAGCGCGCCACCAGCATGCTCCTCAGTTTCGTAGGGAACAAAGTCCCGACCATGATTACGGTGAGGCTGTTTCGCAGGTTGCTCGCGAACGGTCGGGCTCGTTTTCTGGAAGTGGCGCCGTTGTTTGAACGAGCGATTACGTCGCTGCTGGAAACGGCCGACAGGGTGGATGAGGCGTACGAATAGGCAGGGCGAGGATCAGGACGACTCCACTGGCCGAAAAGAATCCAAGCGCTTATAGCGCACTTGCGTCGATCAGACATGCCGCCTTCGGCGGAACTGATCAACGTAGGGTCGGCGACTAAGGCATCGCGCAGGAATAAGTTGGTCAATTTTGCTGGCCGTAGCGGGCGCGTTGCTGCGTTGCTCGTCGTCGCCATAGCTCGCTACGGCTCCTCCTCACGCCTTGCACCGCATCCCGATTGCGCGCCGAATTCCATAGAAGAATAT
>JBBWZW010000431.1:0-8047 GCA_039649305.1 Burkholderiales bacterium | reverse complement strand
CCTCACAACAGATCGCAGCCGCGTAACAGTTCGAGTTTTCCCTGCCGCGGGTCTCCCTCAAGCTCTTGCGACGGCGACCGCGCGGTGCTCCCGATTATTGGAATCGGCATCGCACTCGCGGACCGTTGCGAGAAAGCTCGCACAAAGGGCATCGCGCTGTGGCGGCTGGATGATCGTTGCATGGTCACCGCCGACGTGCACGTTCGTCAGCCGGCTGCAGATGCCGCTCCAACCGTAATCGTCCGGTTCACCGGGCCAGCGGTCGTTGGAAAGATATAAAACCGTCGGCACATCGAGACGAGCCGGCTTCCATTGCCGGAACGCCTGGTACCTCAGCTCTCTTGTCAGCCGTCGCTTGAACCAGAACGCAGCCTTTGTTGGCCGCATCATGAGCATCCGGTCGAGCAGGCCCAGCAGCTCGAACCGCCGCCGGCGAATCAGCATGGCGATCGTCCCCTTGATCCAGTCGATACGCCAGTTAGGCGCTTCGTCGAGAAAAGCATGAAAGCCATTGGAACGGAATTGCGGCGTCAGGTCCCAACGGCGGGTATCGAGCAATCCAAGGTAGTCCACCTGGCGGCCGGATGCCACGAGCCGGTGCGCAACTTCGAAGGCAACGATGCCGCCATATGAGTAGCCGGCAATGCGATAGGGCTCACCGATCGGCGCAGCACAAATCTTTGCGAACACCGCGTCGACGATCGCATCGAATCCGCCGCCCGCGGCCATCGTCTCCCGCCACGCGGGATAATCAACCAGCTCGAACCGGATGTCCTTTCCGAATGCAGCACGCAGACGCGCAAGCGCGGGGTCATCGCTCTGGATGCCCGGCAGCAGGAAAACCACAGGCGCGGCCGAACGGTCGCTACGTCGGCCGGCCCGAGCCAGATGGTCATGGATGATCGCGACGAGGCCACTTGGTGTCGTATCGTCGTTGAGCACATCCAGTGGAAGCTTGAAGCCCAGCTTGTCCTCGATATAGAACCACAGTTCGATTGCCTTCAGCGAGTCGCCATCGGCTTCGTTCCACGGCAGATTCGCGTCAAACGATTTCGCACCCAGCACGATGGTCCATGCATGCTTCACCGCGGCGCGGATATCGGCACTCGCATGCGGGTTGTTCACCGCCATCCGGACAGGCGCGTCCCTGGCGTCATTTCGCGCGTCATGCTCGAGTTGTTGCCGGTCCATCGCCTCGAGCGCACGGATGTCTGGCTTGAACCCGGGCAGCTGGGGAATCTCTTCCACCAACCGAATATCCGCCGGATGCATGTATAGCGGTACGCGCGCATTCAATACCTGCTTCAGCCTGGCCTGCAGTCCATCCGCATGGCCGGTGAGAGGCGCGACGTATGCTGCGAGCGCAACCACCTCTTCGCCTTTGCGGCGCGCTATCACTGCTACGTCCATTACGCCGCCGCAGCTGCGCAGGGCCGCTTCTACTTCTCCTGTGTCTATGCGCAGCCCCCTGATCTTGATCTGGCGGTCCTTGCGTCCAAACAGCTCCCACAGTCCGCCGGCGGACTGCTTCACCATGTCGCCGGTACGCAAAATGCGCAGGGACGGGTCGGCCGGATCGCTCGTGAACGGGCCCGGCGTCAGTCGGCCCTCCTGCCATTGGCCCATGGCAAGATAGCGGCTACGCACCACCAGTTCGCCGATTTCACCGGCCGGCGCCGGCTCGTCATTTTCATCCAGCACCATGAAATCAACCCCGGGCCTGGCATATCCGATCGGCACGCGCGGTCCGGCATTTTGCCATTGCGACGGCACGAACCATTGAAAGACTGCAGGTGTTTCGGTCGAGCTGAAGCTCGCGAAAAAATGGCAGGATGGCGGCGCGATATTTCGGAAAAGGGCCAGGTCGCTGGCGAGTGTTATATCGCCGCCAACCCGGATCACGCGCATATGCGAGAACGCCTGCGTTGCACCAGGCAAGCGAAGCAGCATCCGCAGCAATGAAGGCACGGCATAGCCGATCGTAATACGGTGCTCTCCCATGGTTCTCATCACACGGTGTATGCCGTCCTGCTGCGGGTCGGTGATGTGAAGCGTTGCGCCATTGAGCAACGCAGTGAATATCTCGCGTTCGCCAGCAATGGTGCCGGGCGAACTGAGCAGGATGAAGCGGTCTTCCGCATGCACATGACAGGAATTCGTGTACTCCGCCACGCGCTGGAGTATCGCGCGCTGGTCATTGCAGATGCCTTTCGGTTTGCCGGTGCTACCCGACGTATACAGGATGATGGCAGGCGCATCGACAGCAGTGACGTTCACTGCGGGATCGCCCGTTACATCGATGTCGATTTGCGATATGTCCGCAGGCACAAGCCCGGCGGCATCCGAAGCGGTACGCAGGATGACCGCACCCATACCCGCTTCCCGGATGATGGCCTCGATGCGTGCGGCCGGATATTTGAGATCGATCGGAACGAAGGGGCGGCCTGCTGCAAGGCATGCCAGAGCTGCGATCGGGAAGCAGGCGTTGTCCGGCAGCAGGATGCCGACCGGTTGGCAGGGCGCAGTCACCATATCGATATGCTGCGCAACGCGGTAGGCGCGGGCTCGCAGCTCTTCGTAGGTCAGGCGCTGTGTGTAGTCGGAAACAGCTGTTCGACTCGCATGTTTCAACGCAATTTGCTCGAATCGCTCCACGATCGGGCGATTCATCCACGACTCCTCGAACCGCTCGAAGCCGACATCCGACGGTCCCTCGAAATCAAGGGGAACCATGCTGTCCACCTGGAACCACGATTTCATTTCCTACTCCGTGAATTTCTGCAAGGGCGATTTTTTTTGCCCGGCGATTCTTTTAGTCAAGAGTAGCAGTGCGATGGGAGTGTCGTCTGCGCATTGTCAAGTTCTCCGACAGGTTGCGGGCGATCAATTGCCGCCAGTTTCTGAAGTGTAAAGTGGACGCGAGCGAACAACGCACCAGCCCATGGAAGCCGAACAGATCTCGATCACCCGCTACGATAATACGGTGCCCGCATTCGTCGGGCCGGAGCTGGAGCGGCTTTACGGCAGCGTTTTTTCTTCGTTGCCGCAATTCGAGACGTACGGCGCATTCGGCACAGGCATCAGTACCTATGTGGCCCGGAAGGGCGGCGACATTACTACTCTCCTGTTGTTCCGGATCGAACGGGGCAGGGTGCGGGTGCTTAATGAAGTGGTCAGGCTCGATAGCAAAGAGCTCGCGCTGTTCGCCGACCACATCTTCCCCGCCTTCCCGGTCAGTGTGATCTCGTTCAATGCCATTGAAACCGATATCGACAGACTGCCCTTTCCCTTCCAGCGTTTCAACTGCCTGGAAGACATCGCGATGCCATTGCCCGGCAGCGTGCAGGAATACCTCGCCTCACTCGGCAAGAACACGCGGCGCAACGTCAAGCGCTACATGGAGCGGCTCACCCGCACCTTCCCCTCGTTCCGGTTCGAGACATTTGAAGAGGACGCCATCGAGGAGCGGCATGTCCGCGACGTCATCGAGTTCAATCATGCGCGGATGGCTGAAAAGAATAAGCAATCCAGCATAGACGAAGAAGAGACCGGACGAATCATCCGCATGGCGCAAGCTTGCGGCATGGTGGGCATCGCCACTATCGACGGACGCGTCGTCGCGGGGACCATCAGCTACCGCACCGGCGATAACTATTATCTGTATGTGCTTGCTCATGACCCTGCCTATGACGATTACTGGATCGGCATCCTTTGCTGCTATCTGACTATATGTAAGTGCATTGCCCGTGGGGGCGGCGAGTTTCACTTTTTGTGGGGGCGGTACGATTACAAGTTTACGTTGGGCGCGGTCGAGCGCGAACTTGATCGCGTCAACATATATCGGTCGCGCCTGCATATGGTTCTTAATGGGAGGACTGTGCTGCGGGCTTTGGTTGATGGGTACAGGCGGCGCGGGAAGTTGTGGCTGCAGTATGAGGCTATGCACGAGCGCGGCATGGTGTCGGTGCTCGCTTCGCGGCTTATGAATGAGCTGCGGAGATTGCGACGGTGGTCGCGTGCGAATGCGGGTGCTGGGGGAGGGCATCATTAAGAATAGACATCCACAATAAATCCGCTATGATCTCGTTACCGCTCCGAGCCAACAACAAGCCGTGAGCAAATCATCAAGCGAGAAAAGACAAGATGTTTACCAAACCGATCGTGATGATCGACTTCGAAACAACCGGACTGAGCCCGGCTGCCGGTGCGCGCATCACAGAAGTGGCCGCGCTACGCATCGCCGGGGGCAAGATTGTCGAGCGCTTCGTGTCGCTGGTGAACTGTGACGTGGGCATACCTTCCTACATCACCGCGCTGACGGGCATCACGCAACCGATGGTGGATTCCGCGCCATCGGTCGAGAAGGTCATGCCGGACCTGTTGCAGTTCATCGGGTCCGATGCATTATCGGCACACAATGCCGGTTTCGACGAAAAATTCCTGATCGCTGAAAGCCGCTCGCTCGGGCTGCGGCCGGAACACGAGCGCCTGATCTGTTCGCTGAAGTTGTCCCGCCGGCTGTTCCCGGGACTGCCGAGTTACAAGCTCTCGCGTCTGTCTTCTTCGCTGGGCATCCGTTTTACGGGTGCGGCGCACAGGGCGGAGGCGGATGCGGAGGTGAGCGCGAAAGTTCTTATGCATATCGGAGAACACATCGGCACAACCTATGGCGCATCCCGCATCGAGTCGGAACTGCTCGACCGCGTCAATCGGCTGAGCGCGGCCCGGGTGCCGAAATTTTTGAGCGAAGCGTTTACGTCCACGCCTGACTGTCAGTAGCGGTCACCGGTAGTGGCACGCGCCCTGCGAGTCACTCGCGGTGGACCGCGAATACCAACCACATCTCAAACACTACAGGTACCGGCACGCACGCTGGCGCCGATCCTGATCATCCATCACCGTGGTCGCCTGACTCTCGATGTCCGAGGCGACTTCTCGGGCATGAAGACTGCATTCAGTGCCGGTAGCTGTGGCCGACGCCGGCATTTGCGGCTGTCAGGGAATTCGCGCAGCCGCTGATCGACAAGCAAGCCGGAAAAGCACACAGCACTAATGTCACGGGCTTCCGATGATTCGTGAAGCTTGGGGGGGAGTCATCACTTTTCATTCTGATCACGAGGTCTTCCCATGAAAACCCTTAGCTTTAAATCATATGCATTGTGCTGGATATCGCTGCTCGTCCTGGCGGTGCTTGCCGCGTGCGGCGGCACCGGCGACAGCCGAACGTTGCCGAAGGTGTTTTCCTCCACGCTTACCGGCACAGAGGAAACCCCGCCCAATAACAGCGCCGGCAAGGGCGCGGGGATTCTCGTATTCCATCCCGACGACAAGTCGTTCACGGCGACGGTAGTGACCACTGGTGTTGCCGATACCATTGCACACATACACGAGGGCGCACCGGGCGTCGCCGGTCCCATTATTTTCCCGTTGACCAAACAGCCGGGAAGCGTTCAGTGGAAGGCGAGCGGAACGCTCACGCCGCAGCAGGAGGCGAGTCTCAAAGCGGGCAACTATTACTTCAACGTCCATAGTGCCGCCTATCCGGAGGGAGAGGTCCGCGGGCAAATCACCGAACGAGCGCTGAGCCCCGAGCAACAACAACTGCTGCAGCAGCGTCTGCAACAGGCGGTTTTAGGCGCGCAAGGGCTGCAACAGCAAGCACAGGCAGCAACGCAGGAAGCGCAAGCGGCCCAACAACAACAGCAAAGCGCCCAAGCCCAGGCTCAGGCGGCTCGGCAGCAGGCTCAGCAGCAGGCGCAACAGGGTGCACAGCAGACTCAATCCGGCGGCGGCACTTCTGGGATGACCGGCACTGGAACCACCACCTATTGAGGACGCAATCCTTGTTTACGTGTATCCCGGACGAAGCATTACCGCGTCCGGGATACCGTCGGGAGAATTCAGATGTTCGCAGACCACTTATTTCACCAGCGGCGGCTTTTCAAACGAATGATAGGGTGCCGGGCTGGGGAGGGTCCACTCGAGGCCCTGCGCCCCTTCCCACGGTTTGTCAGGCGCTTTTTGTCCGCCCCTGATCGTCGGCAGCACGACTGCAAACAGAAAATACACCTGGCTTAATCCGAATAACCAGGAACCGATCGAGGCGACCACATTCCAGTCGGTGAACTGTGCCGGATAATCAATATAGCGGCGCGGCATGCCGGCCAGGCCGAGGAAGTGCATCGGAAAGAACGCTACGTTGAACCAGATGAGTGAATTCCAGAAATGGAACACACCGCGGCTTTCCTTGTACATATGCCCGGTCCATTTCGGCACCCAGTAATAGAAGCCGGAAAACATCGCGAACAGCGAACCGGCCACCAGCACATAGTGGAAATGCGCGACCACATAATACGTATCTTGCAACTGGATATCGATCGGCGCCACCGCGAGGATCAGCCCGGTGAATCCGCCGATGGTGAACACCCAGATGAATCCAAGTGCAAACAGCATCGGCGTTTCGAAGGTGATCGATCCGCGCCACATCGTCGCGATCCAGTTGAATACCTTCACGCCGGTCGGTATGGCTATCAGCATCGTCGCGTACATGAAAAAAAGCTGTCCGGTGGCCTGGATGCCGGTGGCGAACATATGGTGCGCCCATACGATGAATGACAGGATGGCGATCGACGACGTGGCGTAGACCATCGATGCATAGCCGAACAGCGGCTTGCGCGAAAATGCTGGCACGACTTGGGAAATGATGCCGAATGCCGGCAGGATCATGATGTACACCTCCGGGTGGCCGAAAAACCAGAAGAGGTGCTGGAACATGATCGGGTCGCCACCGCCTGCGGCAAGGAAGAAAGTCGTGCCGAAGTGGCGGTCGGTCAACAGCATCGTTACCGCGCCGGCCAGTACCGGCATCACGGCGATCAACAGGTAGGCGGTAATCATCCAGGTCCAGCAGAACATCGGTGTCTTCATCAGCGTCATGCCGGGTGCGCGCATGTTCAGGATGGTGGTGATGATATTGATCGCACCCATGATGGAAGACGCGCCCATCATGTGGACCGCAAAAATCGAGAAATCCATGCCGGGCCCCATCTGGACCGACAGCGGCGGGTACATGGTCCAGCCGGCGCCCGATGCGCCGCCCGGCGCGAGCAGCGAGCCGACCAGCAATATGCCGGCGGGCGGCAATAGCCAGAACGAGAAATTGTTCATGCGCGCAAACGCCATATCGGATGCGCCGATCTGCAGCGGGATCATCCAGTTGCCGAAGCCCACCAGCGCCGGCATGATGGCGCCGAAAATCATGATCAGGCCATGCAGCGTTACCAACTGGTTATAGAACTGCGGCTGCAGCAGATCTATCCCGGGTTCAAACAATTCGACGCGTATCACCATGGCAAGCAGTCCGCCGACCATGAACATCACAAACGCGAACCACAGGTACAACGTGCCTATATCTTTGTGGTTGGTGGTCAGCAGCCAGCGACGCCAGCCGTGCGGGAGTTCATGTGCGTGATCTTGGGGATGGGTATCGATTACTGTGGTCATGGCGAAGACATCCTGAATGCATGGATGGAACGTCGCGCCACGGTGTCCGGAGCGCGAAGATCGGAATGATGAGCGGTAGGGAAATCGTCAGGGTGATGGGATCGGGGGCGTGGGCGGTTGCGCCCACCACACGCGAGAGCGCGTGGTGCGACACGAGCTGCGTTCATGCAGTATGTGTGCCATAGGCTCTGTACCGGATGGCACCCGCGAAGTGTCAGCGCATTAAGCTTTTACTCGCGGGGCGCGCATCCGTCCGGTTCAGAAGCGTATTTTCAAGCTGTCGAAACCTGTGGATGTAAGCTTTACTGTGGAGGTGTAAAACGTACGTAGCACTTTCGGACGGGCCGGACAACGGTCAAGGTGTCGGATACAACTGGTAGATCGCCCCGGCATAATCATCCGAAATCAGGATGTTGCCCTTGGCATCCGCAATCGCATCCACCGGCCGGCCCCAGAACGAGCGTGCGACCGGGTCGGTGACAAAGCCGGTGACCAGGTCCATTTCCGCACCGGCGTTGCCGGCCGCGTCAAACGGGAAATACGT
>JBBWZW010000417.1:0-4305 GCA_039649305.1 Burkholderiales bacterium | reverse complement strand
GAGCAACAGCACAAGGCTGCGATGGAAAAATGCAACGCTATGAAGGACAACGCCAAGGACATCTGCAAAGCCGAGGCGGATGGTCAGAAGAAGGTGGCTGAGGCCGAGGCAAAGTCGGCCGAACGCGATACGCCGAAGAACCGATTGGCTGTGGCTGAAGCGAAAGCCGACGCGCAGTACAAGGTCGCCAAAGAACGATGCGACGATCAAGTCGGCGATGCCAAGAAAGCGTGTGGAACAGAGGCAAAGGCGCAGCATGACCTCGCCGTAGCGCAGGCCAAGAAGGAATCACAGAAGTCCGAGTCCAGCGGCAGCAGCGCTTCTTCCGGCAGTTCTTCGCCGGCGCAACCTGCAGCGCCCGCAGCCGGTGCTTCCAGCAGCTCTTCCGGCGGGCAGGCAGCCTCTCCAAGCGGCAGTTCCTCCGGTGCTTCTTCGACCGGCCAGAGCCCGTCGTCGCCGAGCAGTGCTTCGGGCACTTCTTCGACCGGCCAGAGCTCATCGTCGCCGAGCAGTACGTCGGGCACTTCGTCGACCGACCAGAGCTCGTCTTCGCCGAGCGGCAGCAGTTCCGGCAGCTCGTCGGGAGGGCAGACGCCATCGTCCAGCGGCAGCGCTTCGAGCAGTCCTTCGGGAGCGCAGAGCTCGTCATCGCCGAGCGATAGCGCCTCCAGCAGTTCTTCGGGCGGACAGAGCTCGCCACCCGGCAGCAGCTCTTCCAGCGGGCAGACGCCGTCTTCCGGCACCAGCTCTTCCAGCGGTTCTTCGACGGGGCAGACCGGATCCCCCAGTACGGAACCACCGAAACAATCCAAGTAAGCAGAGGGTAATCGCCGGCGGGCCGAATCGTTGTGAGTTTGGCCCGCGTCCCTTCGGTATTCACCTGACCGGATCACCCCAGGACTGTCTACCTGAATGGATTGATATTCTTTTTAACGAAGTAAAGCCATGCCGTACCGGCGACACTCGCCGAATTCGTAAAATCGGGATCGCTATTTTTCGTCGAATAGGGCATGCCTCCCAATGGATCAAGCATGCTGTCGAGCGAAGTTTTGATACTTTCCTCCGTATCGCCGTTGCATGACACTGCACTCCATCCACCCGCTTTGATCTGGCGCATTGCCAGAATCGCGCCATAGGTTCCCTCGCTCCAGACAAACTTTTGACTCGTTGGCGGCACGACGTCATTGACAATTCGGTCGAAGAAACCCGCCACGCCCATCAGATGGCGCGACGGATAATACAGCGTGCCGTTGGTAGTGAAAAAATCGCAAATCGACGTCATGGAATCGGCAAACCGCTGCCCCGCGCTGCCAACATTTCCCATTGCCAAAAGACTCCACGCGTAATTGTCGAGATAGCGCTCCGACGTATTCAGCTGACCGGTCACGGCATCATATCCCGCCAGGAAACGCGATCCGTTCCAAAGACTTTCCGTCATGCTGCGCAACTGGTTGGCTGCCTGGAGATAAGCTGCACCTCCATTTAGCTGATAGTGCTTTGACATCGCGGCATAGGCATCGAATTGATGCTCCAATGCGTAGAGCCTGGTCCGTCCCGGCGAATAGTCAGTCGGCGCAAAGCGGATTCCGGCCTGTGCAGTGCCCTTGATCGTTACCGATACAATCTCGCCACGCAGATAATCATGAAGCCTGGTCGACATTGCCAGATACCTGGTGCTCAAGAATGCCTGCTGATAAGCCGTCAGCGCAATGGCCATCCATGCATTGGCGCCTGCAATGCGCCGGTCCACGCCTGGCTCGGCAAGGGTGCCATCCTCAACGTAGGAAAAAAACCAGGCGCCGGAGGCGTCCTGAAGCGCCGCCAACGCATTTAGAATGCGTTCGGCACTCGTGCGATCGCCCGCATTTGAAAACGCGATCACCGCCAGCGCCTGGTCGTACAAAAACGCGGAGTTCAGATCTCGATAACTGCGAATCAATTGTCCGGTGCCATAAGGACCGCCGGCAATCTCGAAGCCGCTCATCATCCCCTGTAACGCCGCAATCTGCGGATCGGCCGCGTTCGTCGCCGGCGGAAAATAGACGGTCGTGTAGGCGGCAGCGAGCGTCGGCGATACCGGGAAGCTGATCTTCATTGTGCTATCGATCTGGCCGGCGCAATATCCTGATGCAGCGCTGCATCTCGGAGAACTCATCAAATCTGCGATTTTTGAATGCAGTATGACAGTAGCCCGGCTCGCGCCTCCAATGGATCGTGGAACGGTAATGGTGAAGTTTCCATTGCCATTGATCGTCGCTACGGCATCGGATTGCAAATAGTCGACATCGGAATGCAGAAAGACCGTAAGTCCAAAGTCGTTGACCGTAGTGGCCGCGAGCGTGTGCTTGCCGGACAATACCGTTTGATTTGCGCCTCGCACGACATCGCTTACCATCAGCACCGTTGACGGTAACGCGGATACCGGTGGCTCAGTCAATCCGCTTTGGGGCAGGATAAGCGATGTCCAGACCGGTGCCGCTGCCGGTGACTGCGTTGTCGTCGCAGCATGATTGGACACGCTGTCGTTCGATCCGCATCCCGCCAATATTGTGCCGATTGAAAAACACAACAATAGCAATGAACAGAATGCTGTTGATGGCACACGAGAAGCGCGCTTTCCCATCTTCCCTCCTATACTTTGAATGTCTGACCCAATATTCACCCGGATGCGATGTGCTCCAATGGCCTCCATTGCTCCTGGCTAGGGTGCAAAATCGTTTTGCGAAAGCGCAGCAGCGTCTCGGTACTATTAGGAGCCGTCTATCTTTTGTAAATGTCGCAGCCCACGATCATGTCATCCAGCTTTTCGAAATACGTGGACTAGGACGCGAGTGAACCGATGCACGCAAGAGTACGTACCGTTTCCAGATTGATTAGGGATTCGTGCACTACGCCGCATTCAGCCACCCGGCAATGAAAGAATTCTACGGATGACAGAGTCGATAGATTCTCAACAAATGTAACAACCGGTTGAGAAACACCTGGATGTAACCGATGAGCCTTGAAGCGTGCACAGCTGTTTCCTATATGTAGGACGTGTGCACGCTGCCAGCAGCGGAGTGCACGGAGAAAGTATCCCTTAATCTAATAGGAGGTTGTATGGCATACGAAAATGAACCGGTAGATAATCATTCCCGCAGTGAAAACGACCTTGAGCCGCAGACGGAGGATTACTCGAATTTTCAACAGAAGGATGACAACACTATTAGTGTTAATAGGGTCAGACACGATATGGGCAATCTGAGCTATGCGCTCCGTTCGGCCGGTTACCGGCCCGCCTATTAGCCGCTACTCTTTTGCCGCCCTCGCGGCAGGGGAGCCGTCCTTCGTTCCGCCAGTCGCTCTACCTTCGACTGAAATCGTCCGCTTCCCAATGCCCAGCCCTTGTTCGTGCGCGCTCGGATCTCTTCAATGATCTGCGCATCCAGTGGTGCCTTGACCAACGCACGGTACGCCGATTGCCGCGCGCCGTCTTCCTGTGCCAGGCGGCGGTATAAGGAATGGGTACTGACCAAGGCGTCCATTCTGCCTTCGGCATTCACGCGATAGCTTGACCACGCGTAGTCTCGCGGGTGGGCCACCATTCCTGCCCGGACTGGGTTCAGCTCTATGTAGCGCATGCATTCGAATAAATAATTCTCGGCTTCGACGACAGTTGCCCGATATCGCCCTTCCCATAAGGTTCCGGTGCGCTTGTAATGCCAATTGAAATACTGCACATAGCGTCGCCCTACGCTCTGCATGGTCTTCGGCACGCTCTGCTCCGACCCGGGCGAGGCGAGCAGGTGGATATGGTTCGTCATAAACACGTAGGCATGGATAGCGAGATCGTGTCGTTTAGCTGCATCCAACAGGCATTCCTTAAAGAACTGCAAGTCGTCATCGTTGCCGAAGATCGGATCACGATTATTGCCCCGCAAAATGATATGGAGCGGGACACCTTTAACGAAGTAGCGGGGAAGACGGGCCATATTTCTAATTTAGCACGGTAATCGAGTCTGACCCTGAGCCTTCCCCTCATATTTCCGGTGCAGGGACCATCGAACAAAGCAATGTTAGAGCACCATTTATCTGTCTTCGCGAGAGAATGATCACTTGATTTTCTATCACCCACCCGCTTGTTTTATGCTTTGATAGCCTCAATCCATCCAACTAAAGACGCTTGGTAAGGTTGGCCATCCTTTACCGCTCCTCGGTGGAGCAGATCGCGGTGAAGCATTGGCTCGATAATGTCATGCAATAGGCTCTCCGCATCCACGAGCGATCCTTGTCCCATCGGGACGGGGAATTGGAATACGTCACCGG
>JBBWZW010000387.1:0-7049 GCA_039649305.1 Burkholderiales bacterium | reverse complement strand
CCGGTGATACCGACGTGGTTCTTTTTGTCATCGGAGAAGTCGATATCGCGCAACTTCGTCCCGGTTAAAAATCTTATGGTATTTATCTCTTCGGAGCTCATGGGCTCATTTTGAGTCACCGGATCCGCGACGTTTCCTGGTCGAGACATAATTCTTTCAAGCTTCAGAAGTCCAGGCCTCCAATCGGACATCATTGGGGCGGAATATTGGCAATTCGGCACGATGACGGATCGTGCCAGACCCGCGTCACAGGTTCAGAAGGCTATGTACCGCCCCCCGGTCAGGAATCCGGCAGCCGGTTTTTGACGTAAAACTCGGCGATGTCTTTTTCATCGAGCCAGGAGATATCTTTCGGTAACTCCCGCTGGATGAGTTGCTTCGCCTCGTTGCTTAACTTGGCTCGCGTGATTCCGAGAAACTGCGGATCGGCAACCAGGAACAAACCATCGTACAGGTGCTCCACCCGCCCTTTTTCCAGGTACTCGGCCACCTGCTTCGCGAACAGTTCAGTTTCATGTCGCGGCGCATCGATGTCAGGGTCGGTGGTATGTCCCTGGTGCCGCTCGCCCTTGCCCCAGAATCGTCCTTTCGCATCGCTACGCAGATCCTGATCGCGTTCACGCCCGGCCTCGTTGACGAAGTCCTGAATCTCGTGAAAATTCTTCCCGGTACCCTCTGTTTCAAAAATCCTTGCCCGGCCGCTGTCAGCGGCGACGACCCACGTTGTCCGCATATCCGCCTCCATAAAAATGGTTGTCCTGTTCGACCCGGGAGCGGTTGAGTTTGTTCGACCCATTTCACCGTAAACGGTCGAAGCGGAACATGGTTTCCTTGCAGCTTGGAACTTCGTGCGGAATGGGGCGTCTTACTTTCTTGCGATCATTGCATATTGGATCGCCCAGCATATTGCAGTTTCACTCCCTGTCCTTTCTCAATGTATGGTTCCGCGGCATCTTGCCCCTGGATTTCAGATATGAAGATTGCACAAGTAGCGCCGCTGTTCGAGCGTGTTCCGCCCAAAGCTTACGGTGGTACCGAGCGCGTGATCTACAACCTGACCGAAGCACTGGTCAAGGCCGGTCACGAGGTGACGTTGTTCGCCAGCGGCGACTCGATCACCAACGCCAGGCTGGTCTCCGCAGTCGCGGCGAGCATCCGCCCCGGCCCGGGAGACATGTCATGGCTGGCCTATCACACGATACAGATGGACCTGGTGTCCGAATCGGCCCATACGTTCGACTTCATTCATTTTCACACTGACTACCTGCATTTTCCGTTGGCGAGGAAACTTCCCACGCCCCACGTGACGACCTTGCACGGCAGGCAGGATTTGCCGGAACTCGCACTCGTGTACAACCATTTTTCTGACATGCCGCTGGTCTCGATTTCGAACAGCCAGCGCGCTCCGCTCCCCTATGCGAACTGGATAGAAACCGTCTATCACGGCCTGCCGGCCGATGCGTGCTCCTTCTGCCCTGCTCCGTCAGACTACTTTGCGTTCGTGGGCCGGATATCGCGGGAGAAGCGCCTCGATCGCGCCATCGAAATCGCAGAACGATGCGGTGCGCAGTTGATCGTCGCCGCCAAGATCGACAAGGTGGACGAGGATTACTTCAATGAATGCATGAAGTCGCTGTTTCGCAAACCCCATGTGACCTATGTCGGCGAAGTCGGCGAGAAAGAAAAAATGGAAGTGCTCGAACACGCCAGGGCGTTGCTGTTCCCCATCGACTGGCCTGAACCATTCGGATTGGTAATGATCGAAGCGTTGTCCTGCGGAACGCCGGTGATTGCATACCAGAACGGTTCGATCCCGGAAATCATCGAGGATGGCGTGACCGGCTTCGTGGTAACGAATCAGGACGAAGCGGTGCGTGCGGCGATGCAGATCGACACTATCAACAGGAAAGCCTGCCGCGCGGCGTTCGAGCGCCGCTTCACGGCCACGGCGATGGCGAACAGCTACCTGGACGTCTATCGGAGACTCTTATCGCGTTAAGGCGTTTCTCCGGCTCCGAAGCACAACGATAAACAATAACCGGGAAGAGCAATGGTCGAGAAAATCCAGCTAGGCGGGAAATGGTTCATCCTCGCGACTTCGTCACCCGCCGACGAACGACGCCGGGTGTTGAAGCATAACGAGATCTTCGCGATGTTCGACCGCTTCGGCGACATCCAGCCGATCGGGCTCGGCGAAGAAGGCATCTACCACGGCGACACCTGTTTTCTTTCGCAGCAGGAATTGCTGATCGACGGCGTACGGCCGATGTTTCTCAACTCGACGGTAAAAGACGACAACGGCCTCTTCATTATCGAGTTGATGAATCCGGATCTTCATCCGGATGGGAAAAATGCGATTCCCAAGGGAATACTGCATATCTTCCGCGCCAAGCTGCTCTGGAACAACGCCTGCTACGAGCATGTCCGCGTGGTCAATTTCGGTCTCGAACGCGTCCAGACGCAACTCGCGATGCACTTCGACGCAGATTACAAGGACATCTTTGAAGTGCGCGGATTCTCGCGTGCCGGGCGCGGCGAACATATCGAACCGCGCGTCAACAAGTCCGAACTGGTTATGGGGTATCGCGGCCTGGATGAATCGGTGCGCAAAACGCATATACGCTTCGAACCGGTGCCGGACATAATCTCCGCCGGGCATGCCGAATTCATGATCGACCTTCCGCCGAAAGGCGAGGCACATGTCTACGCGACCATCGGCTGCGAACAGGAAGGCAAGTTCAAGTTCGAGCCGTCCGATTATTTTTCCGCTTTCACGCAGCTCAACCAGGGTGTGCATGCACGACTTAAAAACGGCTGCAAGATCGTCACATCGGACCCGCTGTTCAACAGCTGGCTCGATCGTTCCACGGCAGACCTCGTCATGCTGACCACGTCCCTGAAGGAAGGGGATTATCCCTATGCCGGCCTGCCGTGGTACTCGACCACTTTTGGGCGCGACGGCATCCTCACCGCGTGGGAATACTTGTGGATGGATCCGGGGCTTGCGAAAGGCGTGCTCAACTTCCTGGCCGCGACCCAGGCCACTGAACTTGATCCCGTGCGTGACGCGGAGCCGGGAAAAATTTTGCACGAAGCGCGCAAGGGCGAACTGGCCGCGCTCGACGAAATCCCGTTCCGCCATTACTACGGCACGGTGGATGCGACACCGTTGTTCATCGCGCTGGCCGGTGCCTATTACGAAAGGACTGGCGACCTGGCGTTTATCCGCTCCATCTGGAAAAACATCAAGGCAGCACTGCAATGGATTGACGAATACGGCGATCGTGACCACGACGGCTTTGTCGAGTACGCCCGCTATACCGAGAGCGGCCTCGCGCAGCAGGGTTGGAAGGATTCGCACGACTCGATCTTTCACATGGATGGGCGACTGGCCGAAGCGCCGATCGCCTTGTGCGAAGTACAGGGCTATGTGTACGAGGCGAAGCTGCATGCCGCGCGGCTCGCACGTCTTTTTGACGAGCACACCTACGCGAAGGAACTGGAAGAAGCCGCGGTCCTGCTCAAGAAACAATTCAATGAAGCGTTCTGGTGCGAAGAGGCAGGCACCTATGCGCTTGCGCTCGACGGCAAGAAACAGCAATGCGCCGTGCCTTCTTCCAATGCCGGGCATGCGTTGTGGAGCGGGATCGCGACGCCGGAGCGGGCGGCGCGCATTGCCGACCAGATGCTGGGCGAGGATTTCTTCTGCGGCTGGGGCATACGCACTATTCCGAAGAAGGAAATTCGCTATAACCCGATGGCTTACCACAACGGCTCGGTCTGGCCGCATGACAATGCGGTGATTGCCGCGGGCATGGCGCGCTACGGTTTTACCAACAAAGCGATGGCGGTCTTTTCCGGGCTGCGGGAAGTCAGCCTGTACATGGACCAGCATCGGATGCCTGAACTGTTCTGCGGCTTTGAAAAGCGGCCGGACGAAGGACCGACTTTGTATCCGGTTGCCTGCTCGCCGCAAGCCTGGGCTGCGGCCAGCGTCTTCTACCTGTTGCAGGCATGTCTCGGACTTTCGTTCGATCCGCTCAAGGGTGAAATCCAGTTCAGGAATCCGCAGTTGCCGCCTTTTCTTGAGACCGTCGAGATCAGGGATCTGGCGATTGGGGATGCGACAGTGGATTTGATGCTGCAGCGGTACCCGAATAATGTGGGGATCAATATTGTGCGGAAGGATGGGGATGTGAGGGTGGTGACGACGGCTTGAGACGTCAGGAATCAGGGATCAGTCGTAGAGCGGTCAGGACCGGCCATGACCCGCTCTACGTCCAGCCAGGGGGGATGGGCAACCGCTAATGCACTCCCTGCCCCGCTCCAGCTTGCTCGACCACTCGCACCGGCGCAGCCGCCTTCGCCGCCGTATCAATCGCCGCCATCACCTCATGCGGCACCACATGATGAATCATGTGCCCCACGTCCGGTGTAACCCGCAACTCACTGTGGGGCAGTTCCTCGTGCAGCCGCTCCGAATGCCTCTCCGAGGTGACGTGCACATCATTCGCCCCCGACATGATCACCACCGGCATAGTCAGTTCGCGATAGCGTTTGCTGAGTATCGCGGCCTCCGGAATCATGAGTGCAGTCTCGCCGGCACTCGCCCTCAGCTGCGATGGCCGCAGCGCCATCCAGACTGGAAACGACGAGGAAAAGTGTTGCGGTATTTCCGTCGGGTGAAAAAGTTTTTTCAGCATAGCGGGCCAGATCATCCGTCCGATCAACGGCGAGATGGTATGGCGCATCAAATCGCCGATGACCGGAATCGCGGGCGGCGAAAGCATGGCGACGTCGAGACGTGGCGTCGGATAGTAATAGCCGGACAGCAGCACGAGACTGCGCACATATTCAGGGTGTTGCAAAGCAAGTGCCAGCGCCACCATCGTGCCCCAAGAATGGCCAACCACGATAGGTTGCTCGACGCCCATGCTCTGCAACGCGCGGTGAATCAATTCCGCCTGCGCATCGGCACTCCAGATCCGGCCGCGCGGACGCTCACTATGGCCGTAACCAGGCCGGTCGAAAGCAATCACCCGGTATTTATCGGCAGCCATATCAAGCACGCCACTGATACCGAAATCTTGCGCCATGGTGCCATTTCCATGCAACAGCACAACAGGCTGGCCCTCGCCTCGCTCAATATAGTGAAGCCGGACACCATCGACTTCTATGAAGTTGCCCGGCGGAGGATTCTCCCGTTCAGTCCGCCTCGTGCGGTATCGCACAAATATGGCCATGGCAGCTAACGCGGCGCCTACGCCGAGCAGCGTGGGTCCGCTGACGTTCTTACGTTGCCGGGTTGCTATTCTGGTTCGTGGTTTCTGATACTCAAAACCCGTCTGGGTGAAATAATTCATCTTAAGCCTTGTCAACTTTCCAACCCGTTTGAACCATCGATTCGAAGCGAGTTCCATGTTGAGCCATAATGGCGGCAACCTTTATCGCGAAAAAATGACCAACACGACTATCACACCGGGTGTTTATGAACATTACAAGGGCAAGAAATACTTTGTCCTCGGACTCTCCCGAAACACGGAGTCCAACGAGGTTTGCGTCGTCTATCGACCTCTGTATGAAACCGATTGGCCGCAACTGGTCCATCGCAATGCAGCGATGTTTTTCGAACATGTGACTGTGGACGGTACCGTGGTGCCGCGCTTCCGACTGATTGCATGAACCTGAACCTGTTCGAAGACGCAGCGACGTTCGAGTCGATCCCGCTGATCGATGCGGAGCTGAAGCTCATGCAAGGGTTTTATCGTCCACCCTTGTCGGAACAGCTCAGGAACGCGCTGCTGGAAGAGGTAGCCTGGACCCAGGAAAAAATTTACATCGGCGGCGCAGAGCGTTTGCAGCCGCGACTCTCGGCATGGTACGGCGACCAGGGCAAAGCCTATACCTATTCGGGCATTACACTGGACCCGCATCCATGGAGCCCTGCCCTGCTGCGCATTAAAGAAGACATCGAAGCGGCGACCGGCCATCGTTTCAATAGTGTGCTGGTGAATCTCTACCGGGATGAACGCGACAGCGTGGGCTGGCACAGCGACAATGAACGCGAACTCGGCAGCGCGCCGGTGATCGCCTCACTCAGTCTCGGAGAAACGCGCAACTTCAGGTTCAAACACAAATCGAGGAAAGACCTGAAGCCGCTGTCCCTGCCGCTCGCCGACGGCAGCCTGCTGCTGATGTCGGGCGCGACGCAAAAATACTGGCGTCATGCAATCGACAAGGAGCGCGAAACGAAGGGACAACGCATCAACCTGACGTTCAGGAATGTCCTGTCCGCGGAATAACTGAGCCGCTGAGCCGCATTCAACCGCGTGCAGCGATCAGACGCAATTCATTGGCAAGTTCCGGCGACACCGAATCATACGAGCTGTCGCGGCTGGCCAGGCAATACAGGCGGAACAGCGACAGTTCATCGCTGGCAGGCGGCTTGCACTCACCGTGTGCAGGTACGCTGTCCTCGTCTATCGGTTTGATGGCGAGCACAGCCGCGATCAAACCACGGGCAGCGACGCCAACGTTTTTTGCGTAGGCGTGTACGGAAATGGATGGCGATGAAACACCTATGGTAGAGGTCAACACTTGTTACTCCTGGTCGTTAAGTATCACGAAACCAGTGTAGGTAGCACGCAGTTATAAAGCCAATTGCGAATGCAAATACCATATATGCGTATTGTGAATATCGGTTACAAAAAGGGAGCGCCTTTTGCTCACCTTCCGGCGCGGTTTTTTACCGGTCTTCCCAGGGAGATGGGTGCATCGGCCCGGTCCGGCGCACACGTCGTCAGGCACACGCTCACCACTTCACTATTCCCCTACAGCGATGTTGCTACGCCGCTTCAAATGCACATCTGTCCACGGGGATCAAGCGCACGCGCAACATTCCCGGACCCAATCGGTCATCGCACGGTCATACATGCAATTCGACACCATCAGCGGAGGAAGCCATGAAATGGGAAGGTAATCGCGAAAGCGACAATGTAGAGGACCGCCGGGGCGGCGGTGGAGGTGGCGGCGGGTTCGGAATCGGCGGC
>JBBWZW010000322.1:0-23105 GCA_039649305.1 Burkholderiales bacterium | reverse complement strand
GTGCCCGGCCGGAATCTGACGGTTCTTTGCCTCGGGCCCCTCAGGAATCTGACGGGCCTGTACGCAAACGGTTTCATGACCGGGCGAACAATTGCCACAAGCCATTCCGTTCCTCGCCATCAGACCGCGATTGTTGTTGAATCGCCAAGTCTCTCAATGCGTGTTCAGCCGCCGGTTCTCCTGCAGCCAGGCTCGCAACTGTCCAAACGGCAGCGGGCGGCTATAGAGGAAACCCTGCATCTCATCACACCCGTTCTCGCGCAGGAAATTCAACTGCTCCGGCTTACTCACACCCTCCGCTATCACTGACAGACCGAGGCTATGTCCAAGCGAAATGACGGCGCGCGCAATGATCGCGTCATTGGGATCGGCGCCGATATCCCGCACGAACGACTGGTCGATCTTCAGACCGTCCACTGGCAGCCGCTGCAGGTAACTGAGACTGGAATAGCCGGTGCCGAAATCGTCGATTGTGAGCCGCAGCCCCATTTGCTTCAGGTGGAGCAGGATGCCGATCACTTCTTCCGGATCCTGCATGACCAGGCTCTCGGTGAGTTCCAGCTCGAGGTATTCGGAATCGAGGCCTGACGCGTCCAGTGCGCGAAGGATGGACGTGCCTAGCTGATTCGGGTTCAACTGGCGCGCGGAGATGTTGACCGCCACCCCCATCGGCGGCAGGCCGGCGTCCTGCAGCGCCTTGTTGTGCGCACAGGCGGTGGAAAGGACCCAGTCGCCGATCGGCACTATCAGTCCGGTCTCTTCCGCAAGAGGGATGAAGGCGGATGGCTCTATCGCTTCGCCGCCCGCCGGACGCCAACGCAGCAGCGCTTCGATGCCGACCGTCTTGCCGCTGCCGAGATGGACCTTGGGCTGGTAGTGCAGTTCGAATTCATCGTTCGCTAGTGCCTGTCGCAATTTACGCTCCAGCATCAGCCGCTCGTTGACGCGCTGGTTCATCGTGGCTGTATAGAACTGGAAGTTGTTGCGCCCGGCTTCCTTTGCGCGATACATCGCTGTGTCGGCGTTTTTCAGCAGGGTGTCGATGTCATGCCCGTCCTTGGGATAAAAGCTGACGCCGATGCTGCAGCTGATAACGACTTCATGGCCGCCGATCTCGAACGGCTGTCCGACGGCGGCAAGCACACGGCCCAGCAGGCCGGCCACCTTCTTCTCATCGGCCAGATCCGCCAGGACAAAGGCGAATTCATCGCCGCCATAACGGCCCACCGTGTCTTGCGCCCTTATGCAGCTGATCAGTCGTTGCGCGACGCACTTCAGCAGTTCATCGCCTACCGTGTGGCCAAGGCTGTCGTTGACGAATTTGAAATTATCCAGGTCCATGAATCCGACCGTCACCCCGGTTCCATGCCGGTCGGCGGCGGCAATCGCCTGGCGGATCCGACCCTTCAGCACACTTCTGTTGGGAAGCTCGGTCAGCGTATCGTAATTCGCCTGGTGCTCGAGCTGTTCTTCGTAGCGTTTCAGGTCGGTGATGTCATTGAGTACACCGACAAAATGGCTCACCTTGCCTACCGCATTGCGCACCGGCGATACGTGCAGATCTACCCAGAGCATTTCCCCGTCCGGCCTCGCAACGCAAAGCAAGGCGCTGCCCTCGTCCCGCTGTCGCATCGCATCGCGGACCTTTGCCAGCCCGCGCCGATTTTCCTCACTCCCGAGTAGCGACATATAGTCGCGCCCGGCGATCCGGTCTGACGGGTATCCGACGATGCGTTCAAATGCCGGGTTGGCGTATTCGATGGCGCCTTCGGTATCGACGATGATGATGGCAGTAATGCTCTGTTCGATGGCGCGGTTGCGCAGATGCAGTGCTGCCTCTTTTTTCCGCCGTGCGGTAATGTCGATGCCCATGCCGCAGCAACAAAATTTCCCTTCGAGTTCGATCAGGTTGCCGTTGAAATAGTAAGGAATGATGGCGCCGCTCTTTGTCCGCAGCGAGGCTTCGACGCTGGTGCTTCCTTGCGTAAAAACTTGCTCGATGCGTTCCGTCAGCAGCGCTTTCTCGGCCGGTGCGCCGAAAAAATCAAGCACATGTGCCGCCGCGATTTCTTCTGCGGTCCAGCCGGTCACCGCTTCGAAGGTTCTGTTCCAACGTACGAATTTTCCCTGCTGGTCGAACACGTAGAAAATGCCCGGCAGGCTGTTGATGAAGGCCTGGGAAAGATTGGCCTCGACCATGGTTTCGTGATCGTTGTTCTCCATGGTTTCATCGTGCGTGGACAGAGGAGTGCAGATGAATTTAGACCGGCAATTCCCCGAAAGTTTTCAGTGCAGACAATGCTTCACTTGCGCCACGGCTGTGTCTTGCGCCATTCGGGTATCCATTCCACCGGCATTACGTGGCTGAGCGCACCGACATCGGCGACCAGGCCTTCGAGCCCGGCCGGCACGATGGAAACCCCTTCGGTGAGCGCCGGCAGACGCGACTCGATTTCTTTGCGGACATACGGCAGCAGCCAGTCGCCGTGATGAATCCAGACGCTGCCGCCGATGACGAAGGTGCGCACGTCCAGCGTGGCCGTGAGGTTATACAGCGCGCGGCCAAATAATTGCGCCGCCTCGACGGCGATCGCCTGCGCGGCGGCGTCACCGCTGCGTGCCGCGGTGAATATTTCGACCGCGGACATGCCACGGCCGGCGCCGACGTTGCGGCCGGAAATCATGCCCTCAAGATCACCGAGGTTGCCACAGCCGCACTCCGCGACCGATTGCCGGTCCATCAACATGTGTCCGGCATGGCCGGCATTGCCGTGCTTGCCCCGCAACACGTGTCCGTCGACGCACAAGCCGAAACCGATCCCGGTGCTCCACGTGGCATAGACGCAGTTCGGTTCGTCCTGCACCGCCCCGAATGTGCGCTCTGCGACCAGCGCGGTGACACAGTCATTCTCGATGACGATGGTCTTGAAGTGTTCTCGCATCACTTGTTCGAGCGGAATGATTGTCCAGTCGTTGGGCAGGTCGGCCGAATGCTTGAGGCCGCCGCATATATTGGGCGTGACTAGCGCCACCATGCCATCCATGTGTACGAAAGGACCGCAGGAGGATACGCCGACTGTCTGCAACACATCGTGCCGGATGCCGGCTTGGTCGCACACTGCGTGCAGCATCGCGGCGACCTGCTCTCCCAACGCGCGTGGGGTGCCGGTCTTTACTGTTGGCTGTGTGATGCGCGCCAGCGGTCCTTTCGCGTTAGCCACAGTCGCCGCGACCTTCGTGCCGCCGATATCAAGTGCCCCGATATATAGTCCGCTCATGCTTGTCCCGTTATTTATTTAATCGCTGATACCTGCATTGCTCCGTGCGCACGGCGACCCCACTCATGATCCCTGATCAGTAAGCATCTTCCCACGGGATACTCAACCGCGTTGCGCACTGGATCAAACCGACCATGCTGTATGTTTGCGGAAAGTTGCCCCACAGCTCACCGGTATCATGCGCAACGTCCTCCGACAGCAATCCGAGGTGGTTACGCTTGGCCAGGACCTTCTCAAACAGTTCGCGCGCCCGTTCCTTTTCACCCATCTGAGCCAGCGCCAGGATCCACCATTGGGTGCATACCAGGAACGCCGTTTCCGGCCGGCCGAAATCGTCCTCTTCGTCGTAGCGCAGCAGGAAGTCGCCGCGTTGCAAATGCTTCTCGATAGTGCGCACCGTGGAAACAAAACGCGGATCGTCGGGTTCAAGGAAATGAAACTCGGCCATCAGTAGCAGGCTGGAATCGAGCTTGTCACCGCCGAAGGTGGACACAAAGCTGTTCATTGCCGGATTCCAGGCGCGTTCGCAGATCGTCCTGTGAATATGCTGCGCATGCTCGGTCCAGTAACTGACGCGGTCGGTCAGGCTGAGGCGGCGAGCAATGGTGGCCAGGCGGTCGCAGGCAGCCCAGCACATAATGCTGGAAAAGGTATGCACCCGCTTGGTTCCGCGCAACTCCCACAGGCCCGCGTCGGGCACGTTGTAGTTGCGCACCGCCTGCTCGCCGAGGCGTTCCAGGTCGGCAAACAAATGGCGGCCGGCGGGACGTTCGAGTCGCGTGTCGAAGAACGCGTGGGTACTGGCGAGTATCGCCTCGCCGAACACATCGTTTTGCACCTGGTAGTAAGCTGAATTGCCGATACGCACCGGGCCCATTCCGCGATACCCTGCGAGCGCGGGGGCAACCCGCTCATCCAGCACGTCTTCGCGGCGGATGCCATAGACAGGCTGCAGCGGCGCGTCGCGCGTGTCGGCGATGATGTTCAGGATGTACTCGAGATAATGCTCCATGGTGGTCGTCGCGCCGAGACTGTTCAGCGCATTGACCACGAAGTACGCATCGCGCAACCAGCAATAGCGATAGTCCCACGTGCGCCCGCTGTCGGAAGCCTCCGGAATCGACGTGGTGACCGCCGCTACAATCGCACCGGTATCGTCGAACGCATTAAGCTTGAGCGTGATCGCCGCACGGATGACTACGTCCTGCCACTCGAACGGTATCGCCAGCGAACGCACCCAGCGGTGCCAGTAGGCGCGGGTGTTTTCATAGAAGGAACGGCCGATTTCGTGGGGCGAACCGTCGACTGTTTCGTCGGGGCCCATCAGCAAGGTGACCGCATCCTGCAGGAAGAACGGGCGCTCGTCGGTAATCGATGACACCGATGTGTCGGTGGTCATCCGCATCGCCTGCGACATGCCCGAGAAAGAAATATGGTGGGCGCCGCACCGCATTTCAGCGCGGCTGCTGCCGTAATCGATGGCGGGCCGCACACGCAGCGTAATCCGCGGGCGGCCCGAGGTCCTGCGGATGATGCGCACCAGCATCGATGGCGAGAACAGCCTGCCGTGCAAATAAAACCGGGGCGCGAAATCGATCACTTCGATGCTGTTGCCGTAAGCATCGGCAAAGCGTGTCACCAGGGTCGCGGAATTGCGTTCGTATTGCTGTTCGGTGCTCACTGCACCGTCGAGCTCGACACCGATCTGGCCGAACGGTTTCTCCGTTTCCTTGGGTTGCAGCAGCGAGCAGCAGATAGGATCGCTGTCAAAGAACGGGTAGCACCACCAGACTATTGATGCGTTGCGATCGATCAGCGCACTGGTGCGCGAATTCCCAATGAGACCGAGGTCGAGTGTATTCATGGTTGGTCCATTTTTTATTGCCGGCAGGAGCAGGTATGGCCTTCACAGGAAGGCCTAGCTTAGCACGACTGGCGGAGGTGATAACAGGAGGAACGCAACGGCTGGCGGTCCGAGTTACGTAGGGCGGGCGTGGGGGTGATTCTGGTATGCGCCACTCCCGCCGTGCACGTGTCTTTACAGTTTTTTACGGGATTAGCCAGAGTGTTGCGACTACGGAAACAGACAATGCAATCAAGCCGTACTAGCCGGCTCAGGCTGCATCCAATTCTTCGCCTTAAGCGAGCGCAGCCGGATGATCAACCCCTCCAGCAACTGCGTTATATCCTGCCGGCGTTCGACGAAATAGGGAGCGGCGCTATCGGGTTCAGCTTCAATCCGGATCGACATCACATCGCTGCGGCGCAGTCGGAACACATCTTCGTCAGTCACGTCGTCACCAACGTATATGGCGCCAGTGGCGGCGGTCACCTGCATCAATTGTTCAAGCGCCGCACCTTTGTGCAGCGCATCTTCCGGCAGCAGGTTGAATACGTATTTACCGGCAACCACACGCGGCGCCGGCGACAGGGTTGTAAATAAAGCCGTCAACCGGCTTTCCGCCTGCTCCCGGTCGCTCGCGAGCCGGTAATGCACAGAAACCGAATAGCGCTTGTTTTCTATCCATATGCCGGAATCGGACATGCCTGGTCCATGCAGTGCGGCAGTCAGCTGATCACGCCAGACGCCGCACATCGATTCATAGTGCTCGGCACGGTGCTCCCATCCGGGCAGGCCTTCGAGGCCGTGATTGCCGATGATGTAGTCCGCCTCGAAGCCCAGTCTCGCCCGCAGGTCCTCGACCGAACGCCCGGTGATGATGGCCACCGGGGCATAGCGGGATAGTTCAACCAGTTGGTCTTTCAGGTCCGGCGGCAGGAACGCGCGTTCAGGCTGCGCCACGATGGGAGCGAGTGTTCCATCGAAATCGAATGCACACAACAGGCCGGGCCTGACGATGTCGTCAAAGCGGGCCCGCCCTTCTTCAGAAAACAATAAAGTCATAGAGCGAGTAAGAACGATGTCGGAAGCGATAAGGCACCGATGTATGCTACAGGGAAAATATAAGGAGGAGCAAAGATGTCCGCGACATCGTTGCCAGAGCTGAGTGCCACGAGCAGACGGGCGAGTACCTCCGGTCACGGCCGGCACCCGCCCCGATAACATGACCACAGCGCTTCCACAATAGTTCATTGTGGGTAGCGAAATATCCGGAGGTCAGACCACGCGTCGCAAGGACTTGCGGCTGTGCGAGCGGATCTTGGTCGTGATCCGTTCGCGTTGGCGCAGGCGCGCGGCGTCCAGCAGCATGCGCCCCGCCCAGCGGTAAATATTGAAATCCTTGACCAATGAACGCATGCTGCGCATCCGTTCACGCTGTTCCACCTCCGGCATGGTAAGCGCCCGATACAGCGCTTCGGCACCTTGCTCTATATGATATGGGTTGACTATGAGCGCTTCATGAAGTTCCCGCGCGGCACCGGTAAACTGGCTGAGTACAAGCACCCCACGCTCATCCTCGCGCGCGGCGATGAATTCCTTGGCAACAAGATTCATGCCATCGTGCAAGCTGGTGACGAGACAGACGTCGGCCGCCCGGTAATAGCGATTCACTTGATCAGCGTTGTGATGTTCCACCTTCAAAATGATGGGTTCGTACGACCCGCTGGAAAAGCGTTTGTTGATTCGTTGCACCAGGCTGCGCACCCTCGCTTCAAAATTCTGATATTCATCCAGCGACGAGCGGCTCGGCGCGGCGATTTGCACCATGGTGAAGCGCCCGACAAGCGAAGGGTGCTGCTCCAGCATGCGTTCCACCGCCTGGAAGCGTTCGATGATGCCCTTGGTGTAATCGAGCCGGTCGACGCCGATGCCCAACAGCTGGTCCTCGGGCAAACCAAGTTCCCGCCGGATCGTGGTGCGGGACTCGGCAACGCTCTCCTGGTCGGCGGCGTTTCCGTCCGGCCATGCGATCGAGATCGGATAATGTGCCACCTGCGTCAGTTTCCCACCGTAGGTAATTGTCGATGCCTCGTGCTCAATGCGTGTTTCGAGATAACGGTCGACCGTCTCCAGGAAGTTCTTGCAATGGAACTGCGTATGAAAACCGAGGATAGTGCTGCCCAGCAGTCCCTCGAGAATTTCTTCACGCCACGGGCATATGCCGAAAGATTCCGGGTTGGGCCAGGGGATATGCCAGAAAGTGATGATGGTGGCCTTCGGCAGCACCTCGCGCACCATGCGTGGCAGCAGGGCGAAGTGGTAATCCTGCACCAGCACCACCGGGTCGTCGGTACGTGCTTCCTTGATCACCGCATCGGCGAAGCGCTGATTGACTTTCTCGTACTGCTCCCAGTCGGTCGAGCGGAACACTGGGCGCACGTGGGCGATATGGCACAGCGGCCACAGCCCTTCATTGGCAAAGCCGTAGTAGTAGCCCTCTTCTTCTTCCTTGGAGAGCCACACGCGTCGCAGTGTATAGCTCGGATTGGCAGGAGGCACCGGCACACGATCGTTGCGATCCACTGACTCGCGGTCAGCAGTGCCGCTGCCGTGTGCAATCCAGGTACCCGAACAGGCGCGCATCACCGGCTCCACCGCAGTCACCAGTCCGCTCGCCGGCCGTCTGACCTCGACGCCGCTGCTTGTGCGCATATGCAGGTACGGCTCGCGGTTCGACACCACGATCACCTCGTCGCCGGCCAGCTCTTCATGCAACAGTGAGCGGAGCTTTTCCGGAGTCCACAGATGGGTGGAATCTTCACGTGTACGGCGCTCGATATTGAACTCATGCAGCAAAGCGCGCAGGTCGCCTTCCAGCGGCCGGATCTCGGGCGGCGTGATGGGCTCTGAATGCCGTGTCATCGGCTGCGGCTGTTGCTGCGCCTCGTGGTTGCCGCGCAGGATGCTCTTGACCGAGTTGATCCAGCCGCGCCAGCTCAGGTGCGCAACAAACACGGTAATGAGCGAAATGACGACCGCCAGCAGCGCAAACAGCGTGATCACATAGCGCTTGGTATCCTCGCTTCGGCGTTCGATGAAACTCATGTCGCTGACCAGCATCAGCTTGCCCAGCCGCTCGAATTCTGAATTCACCGCGCTTTCGGTAATATGCAGCGAACCCTGCTGCGTTTTCACCAGCGACTGCCGCGTGCCGTTGACTACTTGCGGGTTGCCGCAATGTAGCGACTCGGGGTAGGTCACTGTCTTGTATACCACCTTGCCGTTGGCATCGCAAAACGCCACGGCAAACAACCGTTCATCCTGGATCGCGCGATCAAACAACTGATTGATCTTCTTTCCGGCCTTTTGCGGAACATAGTCGAGCAACGGGTCTTGCAAGGCATTGGCCAACAGCTGGGAGCGGGTGTCGAGTTCCCTGACAAACCACCTGAGGGTCAGGTTGTCCACCAGCGGTACGATCGCATAAGCAAATAATCCGATCACCAGCGCCAACGGCAAGATAAAGCGTAATGACAGGTGGATAGATCTCAGCTGCATGTGTCCTTCCGTTCATTCTCTAATCGTTATATGCGGCGTTGTCTGCGAGCTACGGGCGAACCACTCCGATGGCGGAACACTCCGACATGCGAAAGGTTGTCAGGTTGAAATAGCGCAGAAAGCGCCACCGTGCTATTCGTAGCCACCGGCGAAGCGCCGCAAGATAAAACTTGATTGGGCTAATTGCATAGCCAAGGCCATTTACCGCTTCGATTCACCCTGGCAATGTTCAGTTGCATGCGTTTGGCCCAAAATGCCCCATACACCTTTGTCATCAATTCGTCCCGGTTGGTTCACACTAAGTTACATTTTTGTCGGCGCGATTGACCCTGAGCAAGAGGATTATTCACGGCTACGGCGCGGCACGGCGGCCGGATGCACATCGACGTTCTCGTACAGTGATAACCACTTGAGTATGTCTTCGCGACGTATCAATCCGCACACCTGGCCGTTCTCAAGCACCGCGATCTGTCCGCCTGTCCCTTCACCAAGCATGGACATTGCGCGTTGCACCGAATCGCGTGGGCCGATCCGGAATGCCGGATCAAACGGTGTCATCACGCCGCTTACGATGGTGGTGTGCCACACGTCGCGATGCAGGTTGCGCAGGTGCTGCAAGGACACCATGCCGACCAGACGCCCGTCGGTTAACACCGGAAAGTGACTCTGGTCGCTGTGCAGCAGGTAATCGTCCACCAATCGGTTCACAGGCAGGTCGGATGGCACGGTCTGAAACCATGTATCCATCAGGCGCGATACCGGCACATCCTGGAGCGACTCACGGATTAACAGCTGCCAGTAGCTGACCAACGCCGCGTTATTGAGAAACCATCCGATCAGGGCAATCCAGAGACCGCCAGCCAGGCCGGTGCCAAACACGGGAACCTCTACCCCAAGCATCATCGCGGCGCCGACACCGATGAGCAGCCATGCGAATGCTTGTCCCACGCTTGCGGCCCAACGCGTCGCGCGCCGCAGATCGCGCGTCTTTGCCCACAATAGCGCCCGCAACACGCGTCCGCCGTCCAGCGGAAAGGCAGGCACCAGGTTAAACAGTCCCAGCACGATATTGACCTGGCCGAGCCACAGCAGCAGCGTGGACAGCACGTCCAGGTCCGCCAGGGTTTGCGTCAGATGCCCGGGGTCGATCGCCGTCGGGCTGATGGCCAATCCGGTCAGGAGGATGCAGACACCGCCGAGCAGCAGGCTGACGACCGGGCCGATGATTGCGGTCTGCAACTCGCCATGCCAGTCGTTCGGCTCCTGCTCGACCTGGGCCGCTCCGCCAAACACGAACAAGGTGATCCGCCGCACCTCAATGCCGTGCATCCTGCCCACCAATGCGTGCGACAGTTCATGCAGCAGCACCGAGCAAAAGAACAGCAGCGCGGCTGCAAACGCGACAGTCCATGCGAGTGGCCGGCTCCAGTCCGGATGCCATTGCGGAAACAGCCCGACCGCAAGGCTGAACGTGATAATGAAGATGATGATCAACAGGCTCCAGTCGAGCTGGATGTCGATCCCGGCGATGCGGCCGACGCGCAATCCTGTGTGCATCACATCTCTCCTTCGGAAGATTGCCGGCAGACCACGCAAGAAGCGCACCAACGTCTCGCATGCGTCAGGAGGCGTGAACGGTCCCGGACCGGTTTCGCTGACCCTTATCATGCGTGGTGAATCTTTGCCGCACCAACGCTCTGTCCATGGGTTCATACGCACATCACCCAGCAGGTGTATCGCGGAGCCACGCGCTTTCGTCCTCCCCCTGCATGGCATGGGTATCTACATACATGCGAGTCGATCCGCATACCGGAGATGCAGGTCGGGATGCAAATCCCAGCACGCCGGACCCTGTATGAATGACGGCTCCGTTATGCACTGAGATGTTGGGATTAGCGCGCGCGCCGCCGATCCCGACCTACGGCTCAGGCATGCAAGACGCCCGGCACTTGTGCAGATACCCGTGCCTGCAAGGGGGAAGGGGCAACAGCGCGTGGCTCCGCGAGAAGCCGGCCGCGTTACGGAAAATTTATCGGCCGATAGGCAGGTGAACCTCACCGGGAGGACGACCATGGCGCTCACCGAACAACGCAACCACCCCCCACTTTTGCACCGCCCCGGCCTCCGAAGGATCGCCGTCTTCCGGGCACTGCGCCTCGGCGACTTGCTATGCGCCGTGCCAGCATTACGCGCCCTGCGCGCCGCACTTCCCTATGCCCACATCACCCTCATCGCGTTGCCTTGGGCAGAACAATTCGCACAACGCTTTGCCACGTACATCGATGAATTCATCCCCTTCCCCGGCCACCCGGCATTCCCGGAACAAGCGGTACGCGAATACAACATCCCGCGGTTCTATCAGGCTATGCGTGCACGCCACTTCGATCTCGCGCTGCAAATGCACGGCAGCGGCGAGATCAGCAACGGGATAGTCAGTGCGTTCGGTGCGCGCGTCACCGCGGGATTCGTCCCGGACAACGCCTGCATGTCCGACCGCTTCCTGCCCTACCCCGCGTCAGGCCTGGAGCCGCGACGCCTGCTGCAACTGGTGCAGTTTCTCGGCGCCACGCCGCAGGGAGACCACCTCGAGTTCCCACTCGACGAACAAGATAAATGTGAATTGGAAGCAGCGGGCATCACAGGAGGATTGCGAGAGGGCAGCTACATCTGCATCCATCCGGGCGCGAGCACATTAGAGAAGTGCTGGCCGCTCAAACGCTTCGCCGAGGTCGCCGAACGCCTGCACCGGGAATTCCAGCTGCCGATAGTGCTTACCGGTTCCCCCCAGGAAGCGGAACTCGTCGCGACGGTAGCCGGCCAGATGAGAGTAAAGGCGATCAACGCGGCCCCACCGTCCTCCATTGGGCTCTCCATCGGCGCCATGGCGTCCCTGCTCAGCCGCTCACGGCTGCTGGTCTGCAACGATACCGGCGTATCGCATATCGCCGCCGGACTGAAGCTGCCGAGTGTGGTGATTTTCAGCACGGCCGATATCCGCCGCTGGGCGCCGGTCGATCAAGACCTGCATCGCTGTATCCGCGATCCGCAGGGTCGGAAAGCCGCGAAGGTTGTTTCACTTGCCCGTCACCTTCTTCGCGCTTCTGCCTGAGCAGGTCGAACCCCAGTTGCAGCACCTCATCAACTGACACGCGCGCCACGAACGACACATCATGCGGGCAACGGCTCACCATGTTTTCCGCGCCGCATACGGGACACTCCACCTGCAGCGACAACGCGATCCGGTGATTCCGGTGCGCCAGCGGTCCCGCCACATACAGATTGGAGAACCAGTAGACGCCGACGCATGGAGTGCCTATCGCCAGCGCCAGGTGCAGCGGTCCTGAATCATTGGAAACCAACAGCGCGGCACGCTCGAGTAATCCGCACAGGCCGGACAGTGACAACTTGCCGCACAAATCGACAGCCGGATGGCGCATGCGGGCGATCACATCTCCGACCACATCGGCTTCGTCTTCAACGCCGTTGACCGCAATGCATGCGCCCTGCTCCGCAAATGCGTCAGCCACTGCTGCGAACCGCTCGGTGGGCCAGCGGCGTCGCAGGTCGGACGCGCCGGTGTGAATCAGGATCAGCGGCTTGCCCGGCGTCGCGGGTACCGCTTCCTGCGCCAGCGCGCGGTCCTGCGCAGTGACTTCCAGCTCTTGCCGCAATTGCAATCGGTCTGCGCCTGCCAGCGCCGCGACCTCGAGCATGCGCAGGCGGTTGTTCTGCAGATACACATAGGGAATGCAACGGTCGAGCGGCTCCGCTTCCGGCGCCTGGAGGCCGACCGTGAGACGCGCGCCGAATTGTTGGATGAGCGGATTCGAATAGCGTCCTCCGCCATACATCTGGAACGCAAGATCGAACCGATGCGCCTGCATGGTCTGCACGAAGCGATCGATCTCTTCCCGGTCGCAATCGATGTCCACGGGCGCGCCGACGCCCGGCACAGGCGGAATTACGGTCGCGTCGTCGATCGGACCCGGCCGGCCGCGCAGCAGGTCCGCATGCCATTGCTTGCCGATATAAACGATGTGCGCATCCTTGTAAGCAGTTTTAATCGCATGCACGGCCGGCAGCGTGACGACGAAGTCGCCGATCGCGCTCGGATTCAGGACCGCGATCTTCTTCACCCCGGGAACCAGGCCGTTCATCCTGGCACCTGCTGCGCGCGGGGCCAGAGCAGGAACGGCGCATTGACGTCGCGCTTGCTGACGGTGGTCGGAAGTTCCAGATGGTAGGCACCGGACGGGATGATGCCGCTTCCGCCGAAACGTTGCATGACACGTAACTGCGCCAGCACGTCTTCACCGCAATGCTCTACCGGAAGTTCTCGCCAGAATTCGAAACCTCCGGCGGCGCGCAGTTTTTCGGTGTTGAACAACACGCAGCCGCCGATCCATGCGACCCGGTACAAGCGCGCATAAGCCCGTGTCAACCTGAGACGCGTCTGCAAGTGAAACAGGTTTGCCGCGCTATGCAGGCGATGCCTTTCCCATGCCGCGCTTTCCAGCGGGACGGTTTCCGGCTTCACGCCGCCGTCCCAGAAGTCAATGGCCTGCTGGTGTGGACGCACATCATCGATGAAACTCAGGCCGTGCAGCGCGCTGCCGACGAAGCCGCAGCGCTCGCGCTGGATCGCCTCAAACAATCGCCCAATCAAGTCGGGTTCGATGACCACATCGTCATCCAGGAACAGGCAGTAAGGCGCGCTCACCCGCGACAGCAGGAAAGCCCGCTGCTCCGCCATTCCGCGGCGCGGCACATGCCTGTGAGTTTCCACCGACCGGCCTGCCGCCGCCAGGATGCGCAGCAACGCTTGCACTTCGGGCGCATCGAATGCGCTCGCCTGCTCTGACTGATCGGAAACGATCACGCGATAGTCCCGCACCTGCTGCGCATACAATGCGGTCAGCGTAATCGCCAGTGCACCTGCGCGGTCCCTGGTCGGAATCAGGACATCGACCGCGCACGAATTCACGGCGCCGGCCCCTGGCTCGCATGCGCATCGCGTTGTCCATACAGATAGGGATTGAGCGTCGCATCGTTGTACATCTTGAACTGACGATACATCTTGAAGTACACCCTGCCGCTGGCTGCCTCGGATAGCAATGTGTCCAGGCATGACACCAGGTCTTTCCGTTGGTCACGCAGTCGCTGCAGACGGGCTGCGCACAACGCGACATGTTCCTGAGAGACATCCACCCTCAGGGTCTGCTCGCGCATGTGGTGTATCTTCAGACTCAGGATCGACAAGCGATCGATCATCGCTCCGGCGGTCTCGCTGTTCAGGCGCGCATCACGTGCGCGTGGCACCTCCTTCAACGCCGTCAGGATGACTTCATCGATCGCCTCGATCGCATCGTTTCTTTTCTGGTTGGCCTGATCGATGCGGCGCTTGCCGGCGGCAATTTCGGCGGCGTCCACATCGGTGCGGCGGGCCTGGTCTTCCTCGTTCCACAGCAGTGTGTTGAAGCGATGATTTTCCTCTATCCACGGCCAGGGACCCGGGCCCGGTTCCGTCGCCTCTTCGGGCGGCCAGTCCGCTTCGGCAAACTTCCCGTCATGAAAGCGGATGATCGATAGTGCGTCGAGATCTGCAACCATATCTGCCTCGCAAAAGTAAGCCTTAAACTGAAGCTGTGCTCCGAAATTGATTGTAGGGTGCACCGCGTGCTCGCTTCAGACCTGCGTCAAGCCCGCTGCTTGAAGAAGGAATTGCAAGTGCAGCGTAGGATTTACACAAGGCTGGCGCAGGTCCACCACATCGTTGCCCTCATCGCGCAGGCATATGCATTGCATGCCGCTTTGCGTTTCACAGCGCACTCCGATCGGAGAACCGACATGACTACCATCGTCAATCCCATCCAGCTACAGAAGTACCTCAAGGGCATCGACTATCCGGTGAACAAGCAGCAATTGATCGAGACCGCGAAGAAGAACGGCGCCGATGAGAATGTGCTCGCGACTTTGCAGCAAGTACCTGACAAGAAATACGACGCGCCGGTCGATGTCAGCGAAGAGGTCGGCAAACTCAAGTAAGCGCTTTGATCATGCATACCGTTGAAGAAAATATCGGCTACAGGGAAGTGCGCCGGAGAAGGATGCTGCTCGCGGCGACCGCCGGGCTCGGTGGGATTGGTGTGGTCGCCACACTGGTGCCGTTCGTGAAAAGCATGGGACCGAGCGAAGCCGCGCGCGCGGCAGGCGCACCGGTAGAGGCCGACCTCAGCAGGGTAGGACCAGGCCGGGTGGTAACCGTCGAGTGGCGCGGCAAACCGATATGGATACTGCATCGCACCGATGAGATGCTGAATACGCTGCCGAAGGTGGAAAACCAGTTGGCCGATCCGAACTCGACGCAACCGCAACAGCCCCCGTACGCTCGCAATCGAACGCGCTCGATCAATCCGCGTTACTTCGTGGCCATCGGCGTTTGCACGCATCTCGGCTGCATCCCTGGCTACCGCCCGGATGCGGATACGACCGGTGAACTGGGCCCGGATTGGATGGGTGGGTTCTACTGTCCGTGCCACGGGTCACGGTTTGACTTCGCTGGACGTGTATACAGGAATGTTCCTGCGCCGCTGAACCTTGAAATTCCGCAGTACACCTATCTCAGTGATACGCGGGTGTTGATTGGGGAGGACAAGCCGAAGCGTGGGTAGGGCTACATCCCATAGCGAACGGAGCCCGCTCTAATACTCGCTCTCCCTTAGCCACTTATTCGCAATAAACTTCACCCCCTTCACCACCGGCATCCCCGCATGCAGGGTCTCGCGATCCGGCACGCCAAACGCATCCGTATTGGCAAAGTAGATCGCATTCCCCTTCTTCGGCTGCACCTCCAGTCCCAGCCCCGGAAAAGAGGTACCCCCACCCTGCTCCACATCGCACATATAAAGAATGAAAGTACCAACCCGCTGCCCGCCGCGTTCAAGATGCTTGCGCGGCCCCAGAAGCGACGCGTCGAACCAGTCGTAATGCGCGCGATACTCATTGCCTGTTTCATAACGCTGCACCTGCAACCCTTCGCCGCGTTCCACCGGCCAACGGGCGATGGAAGCCAGGCGTGCATCGATGCGCGCGATAAGCTCCGTCTCTCCCCGTGCCAGCATTGCACCCTGGCTGGTGCGATCGGAATTCAACTGAGCCACACCGTCCGAATCGCCTATTACCGGCGAACGCGTCAGCCGCTGATCGACATACGTGCAAAGCGCATCGCATTCTTCATCGGAAAGTACGTTGCCAAGCAAGACAATGCGCGGCGCAGCGAGTGTGAGCAGTACATCAACCACCCGATCCGATGCCTGAATGGCATTCTTCGTCGTATCGATCTCGGGCATCGGCTTGGGCGCCTGGAGCTCCGAAAAATTCTTTCGCCTTGCTTCCGCAATGGCAGCTTCCGCAAGCTTCTTCTCGAAATTCCCGTCGCGTACCATGATGGCCGCCATGCCGCTGGGCTCGCAGGCGCGCGCCAGGTTTTCAGTGATCCAGAACTGCCACTCCTGCGGTAGTGAAGATAGTGCGGTTTTTGCCATAGTCGGTCCGAGAGAATTGTGAAGAACACAAGGGAGGCCGCCAGCCGATGGCCAAGCGCATTCCCTTTATTCTCAGACGCAACCAGGCAATGAAGGTTCCGGGCGGCAAGTCACTTTCCGTCGCCCGGCATGATTGATGAGTTGTCAGCTTTGCACATCAAGCGCGCGGCAGGTTTCAGCCACCCGCTTTTTCGGTGCATGTATAACGATGGTCGCCCACTTCCAGCGTCGCTTCGTCACCCTCGCTCGATAACGAAATATCACCACCAGAAAATCTTTCGCCTGAGAGCGCAGGCGCCCGTGTAAGCACCCGCGACACGGCTCCGAACGCGACCTCCACCGTGTCCGCGCCGGCGGGTCGCAGGAACATGCTCCCGAAGTTCACGCCGTCACCACAGAGGAATGCGCGCGGTGATACCGACATGCGGGTCAGGCGCATGCCGGTAACACCCTGCAAGTCGGTCAGCCGCAAAGTGTCGCCCTCCATCCGATAGCCGGTGGTCGAACTGAGCGCGGCGAGGAAGCGCAGCTCCTGCCCCATTGCCGCATCGCTGCAAATAGCCCGCGTGGTGACCACCGTGCCCGCACGGAATCCGCTGTCCCGGACCACGATAGGCGCCGAATAGAGGTTACAGCCAGCCGAGCCGTAGATGTCCTCAGACTGGAACTGGAGTATCGATCGGACGTTCTCCTTCACCGCGTGCCCGTCGATCTCCTCCGCCAGCCATGAGGTCCCGGCCAGGGTGGCCGAGCCGCCGCTGCTGTACCGGTGGTTGTACGTCTCGCATCCGGCCAGTAGCAGCAGCATGACAAGGGTGAGGCGAAACCGGCTGTTTGGCAGTGACACTTTCATGGCTGAACTCCCGCGTGATCCATCTCAAACCCGTCCAACATTCGACTTCTGATTTTCTGGGCGATGAAGATACTGGAAGCCTAGCGGAAAAAGACCATCGGTCATTGAGCACGTCGATGAAATGCCACTGTTGTCATACACATAGTCGTGCGCCCGCCGGCGCCAGCCGGTCATCGAAATCCCTACCCTGGACGAACCGGTATGCGCCTGTGCGCCGGCCGGTGCCGCTCCGAAGACGAAACTGACGCTGGAATCCATCGAACAATCTTTCTCCGGCCTCGATTCGTCGCGGGTCCTGGCTCAGGCATCGAGGTGCCGCCATGCGCAAGCTCACCATTCTCTGCGTTTCCTTTTCCGTCAGCAGTTTTGCCGGCAGTTTTCTCGCCACCCCTGCGGTCGCCCTGAACATGAGCGACGGCGCTTTCGGCAACTACACGTTTCTCGATCAGACCGCACTTGGCAAATGCGCCCAGAGGGACGCGCGTGTATTCACTTCCACACTGATCGGCGTGTTGGATCATGGCTTGGACGGCAGCATGGTCGAATGGCGCAACAACCAGACCGGCAACCATGGCCGGATCCAGGTCTTGAAGGATCCCGACGGTGCATCCAATTGCCGGCTCACGCGCATCGCCACGATGGACAAGTCCATCAAGGGGCAAGAGCTGTACCAGTTTTGCAAGAAGGATGGGAAGTGGGTGGCGCACGCGCGGTGACGTGGGGTGCGGGCGTCCGAAATGGTAGAGGCCGCGAGGGTGCGTTAGCCCGGTGCGTTAAGCTATCCTCCTGGACTTTCCCCGTCTTGTTTGGGTTCGTTGTCTCCCGACCCTGAGTCAGGATCGAGCACTTCCCGCACGGCGCGTGTCACTGCTTCGGCCAACCCGGAGTCCGCGAGCTGCGGAAAATTCCTGGCCAGCTTATTGGAAACAACCCACCGGTTCTGTCGCACGGACCGGATGATCTGGTCTATGTCCGTATTCGGGCCTTCCAGGTAATTCTTGACGGCCCGCCGTGCCCGGTCCATATCGCGCAGGATGGTCGCTTCCTTGCTCATTTCCGACTCGATGGTCAGTCGGATCACATGCCCCACGTACTCCGCCTGATGAGTCAGATCCGGGTACCGCCATGCCGGCAGCGCTTCGTCGTAGGCGTCGAAGTGAAAATTCGTTTGCACCCCGTCGTCGCATACCACCTCCACTCCGAAAGAGTAACGGTCGCTGTAAGCTTGCATCAACGGCCTCGAGAAACGCTCCAGCGCCCGGTCATAGCCGACACGTTCATGCGAGCTATCGGTGATCGTGGCCGAGATGGGAAGGATGAACGGAGCCGGTACCGCTCCGTCGCGGCGCAAGACGTCGTTGACGAGGAAGCGCGAAATCCGGCCATTTCCGTCAGCCATGGGATGAATGTAGACGAAGCCAAAGGAAGCGATCGTCGCTCGCACAATGGACGATGCCCCCTGTGTGCGGGCCATTGTCGATTGCAAGCCGGTCAGCATCTCTTGGGCCCTGTCCCAGTGCGGCCCGATGTAGTCAACAACATCGGTATAGCCCGTGGTGTGCCCGACGAACACAGGCGACTTGCGCATGCCGTACCGTGTGGCCGTGCCCAGGATCTCTGTCTGCAGCTCAGTCAGCTTCTCCGGCGTGAGTGGATCGCCATCCAGCCCGCAGCGCCGCTCCATGACCGCGGCGAACCGCCGTATCCGGTCAACCTGCCGTTCCTCATGCTCGATCGCAAAGCTGGCTCGGCTTTCTTTGATCGTCAGCCAGACTGCGCTACGCTGCAGGATGTCTGCGCCAAATTCCACCTCCAGATCCTTCAAAGCCTTGGCGCAGTCGTATTGCTGCAATTCCTTCACCGAGTCGGTACGCACGACTACCGGGCAGAATTCGCGGATTCCGGGAAGGTTGTCACGCACGCGCCAGCGCTGCACATTCGCGGCGCGCGAGGCGACGATGTACATGCCGGCATCGAGCGCGTCTACGTAATTGCCTGCGGGCGTGTCCGGGACATCCAGCCGGCGGCCGGTAAGCCATTCGTAGAAGAAGCCGGATCGCCGCGCGTAGCTGCCCGTTGGTTCCCGGCGGATCCATTCTTCCAGCACGCGCGGGTCGATCGCCGCAAACAGGCGGGCGAGGAATTCAAGATGTACGATTTCGTGCCTGAACGCGAATGTCAGGTGTGCCGGAATAGTGGCGTCCGGACGAGTGCCGGGCTGATAGGTCTCGTTCCTCGTATCGCCGGTCACCACCGTGCGCCGGGCGGTGCCAATCTGACTCTCCACCGCAAATGGTTGAGTCGGAGTAATTCGGGTGTGCGCCGCGACCCACTTAAAACCGATCCAATCGCTCATTTTTTGATTAAACCCACATTTTTTCGATTAAAAAGGAGTGTCGCACAAAAAAAACGATTAGAAAATTGCTTTGCAGGCAACTTTTCTCGTACCGGTCATGCAAGCGACGACGCTTTTTCCAACGTGATGAGAGCGGCATCCCAGTGCCCGTCGTGGGTCTGCCCCTGATAACCGCGAGCAGTTAAGGCACCACGAGCCATTAGAATCCGTCGCCACGGCTCGCTCTCGATTAAACCCACATTTTTTCGATTAAAAAGCGGGGTTGCATAAAAAAAGCGATTACAAAATATCTTTCAGCGATTCTTCCGGACGCCGCGTGTGTGAATCAACGAACGGCACTCAATCAAACGTGATGTTATAGAACAGCGAGAGCGCGCTGCGCGTCCCCGCCTCCGCCTCCACCGTCAGTTTCGGGGTAAGCAGGTAACGCATATGCAGCACGCTGCTCGCCGTTTGCAATCCTTGTTCCACGCTCACATAAAGCCGCGAGGATATCTGCTTGCCGACTGTGACGATGCGTTGCTCCAACCCCTCCTGATTGGTGGTGCTGCCGACGCTGAGCTGGTCGAGCCCGAATGCGCGCGCGATTTGCGACTCGACACCGGCGGCAGCGCCTTGCGACAACAAGGCGCCGGCGGAACTTTGCAGCTTGCTCAGGTCGCCCTGTCCGGCTGTCTCGAGGCCGTGGCCGAGAACCAGCCATGAAAGCTTCTCGGCTTCTGAAACCGGCGGCTCCGAAACCAGCGTTATGCGCGGCTCCAATACCGTTCCGAGCACCGCGACGCCGGCCTCGACTTGCTGCCCGCGTCGCATGGCCAGGATATCGAGCGATGGATTGTTGATGGGGCCGTTGAAGCGCAGCAGGCCATGGTCGATATCGAGCTCGCGGCCGTAAGCGGCAAAGGTGCCCTTGATGATATTCAGCGTGCCGCGCGCCTGCAGCGGTTCACCCGGCCGGCTTGCCAGTCGGATTTGTCCGCCCAGCAGCGCATCGAGTCCGCGGCCTTTTAACACGATCCCTTTGGCGAGGTTAACCGCGACATCGATGGTGGCAGGAAGGCCGCGCTCGCCGGCAGCTTTCTTTTCTGTGCGGCCTACGATCACCACATCGTCCGATAGCTGCGGCATGGTGGTGCTGCTGATGTCGATAAATCCGGAATCGACATTGAATGCACCGGTAATGGTTGCCTGCGATTGACGCCACGCGATCTGGCTCGCGCCGCTGATGGACAACTTGCGGTCGGTCCGATTCAGCACTGCAAATCGCTCGGCCTTGATTGCGATGTCGGCATTGGGCTGGCCGTCGGCAAGATCGACCACCCCGGATGCAGTCAATTGACCTTCGCCACTTGGGAAACGCAGGGTGCGTAGCGCCAGTCGTGATCCCTGGAATTCGCTTTCCAGCACACCCTCGCGCAGGTCGACCCCGGTTTCGATCGACAGGAAGCGCAATGCGTTGCCGCTGATTTTTCCGCCGAGGACCGGCTGCGACACCGTTCCGCCTACCGTGATCGCACTTTGCACGCGGCCTTCCACGATGGTGGTCGGTGAAATCATCGGTCCAGCCCATCCCAGCGATGGGATATCGATCTTGATATCGGCCGTAACCGGTGCGTCCGGCGCGGGGATCAGCCGGTCGCCACCCGCCAGGCTGACTTTGCCGCTCACATCAATCACGCCCAGTTGCTTGCCGTCCGCGCGTACCTGAACGCTGAGCTGGCCATTGGAGGCATTCGCGGTCGCCTCGAGATTGCGCAGGCCGAGCGCAACCGGCCTGGTGCCGCGCATCACGACGTCGCCGCTTTCGCGCCGTATGCTCATCGTGCCGCTCGGCGTATCGGTCAACTTCACGTCCCATTCGCCACGCAGCTGCAGGTCGCTGGTCACGGCCGGCTCCTTGCCGCTGAATTTCAGGATCTGCCCTACCTGCAAGCGCTCGATACTGCCGCGCGTCATGATGCCATTGGGGTCGCGCAGGAACTGTTCTACTGCGATGAGACCAACCGCTGCATCAAAGCGCAACCGATCGAGCTGCAGGCGTTGCTGCGATACCAGCAGCGGCGCCGGCGCGACCAGTTTTCCGACAAAGCGTCCGGTTGCATCCAGTCGCTGAATACTGCCTTGCCATTGCGGCTGGCTATCCAATGACTTCAGTCCGCCGCTTGCAGTGAGCATCCAGTTTTGTCCCGGTTCGACCAGTGACAGATCAAGCCCATGCTGTGCCGTGGTGCCATTTGCCGTAACGACAAAGCTGTCAGCGCGAATACCCCCGGCAACCACGCCCTCGCCCCGCACCGCAATCTGCAGTGGCGCATCGGGGCGCGGCGAGAACTGCAATTGCGCGGACAGCGACTTGAGTTGCTGCGCATCTTTGCCTTGGCCATACTGCAAACCATTCGCCCGCGCGTCAGCAGTCACCGCGTTGACGAAGAACGGTTTATCGCGGTCCACCTGAACGTCCGCCTTGCCCTGCACATTGTCAGCTCGCAGCGCGTCGCCCGCCCGGATGCGAGTGCCGGTCCAGTCGGCGACTATGCGGGGGCGTTCAATACTGCCCCGCGCCTCGCCGTTGATGTCAAGCGCGCCGCTAAAGCCCGGGCCGAGCTGCTCGAGTTTCGGCGCGATCAGCGCGAACGTCAGGTTCCCTTCGGTTTGTGTCAACCGTCCATGGATGTTGAGCCGGTTGGCGCCCGCTGCAAGCAGGAATTTGGAAATGTCGATACTGTCGGCGCGCAATTGCGCCTTGCCCTCGCCCTGCAACGGATGGCCCTGCAAGCGGCTGTCGCTGATGTTGAATGCGAGATCGGCGAGCAGTTTCGGCTGACGCGCGCCGCGTAGCGTGAACTGTCCGTTCAGGAACAGATCGGGTAGCTGCTTGAACTCGCCGATATCCTTCAAGCGGAAGCCCGCAACCTTGCCGGTCGCACTGAAACCCTGCCGGTCCGCCATCTCGAGATGACCGGCCGCATCAATTCGGCCACCGCCGAGGCGCAACTCCGCGCGCTCGATGGTCAGGGTGGAAGCGGCGAGCGACCCGCGCCCTGTGAGCGACACTTTTTGCCTGTTGTTCAGCGGCTCGGTCAGCTCCACCGTGAATTCCTGGCGGCCGGATGCGTGTTGCAGGCCGATCTGGCCGGCGAGTCGGGTCGGCCGCATCCGCTGGTCGAGTCCCCGCAGGTTGATCGCCTTGAGCGACAGGTCGAGCGTCAGAGCGCCATCGACATAACGCCCTTTACCAGTGATCGCACCGGCGGCGCGTTTCTCGCTGCCGAGCGAGGCGGTGAATTTATCGAAATCGACATTCGCATCCTGCTGTCGAAACGCGATCAGCAGATCGGTAACGGGCAGCTTCTTGGCGTCGTACGGACCGGCGTCGGCATTCTTCACAGCGAGTGTTCCGGCGCCGGTTTCGGCGATCGACAAATTGATGTTCAACCCGGTGCGCGGCAAGTCCTCGCGAAAGGCGGAGAGGTCGAGTGCCTGCGCCGTCAGATTGGTCATGCCCAGCGGTTGAGCGGAAAACGGACGTACCACGGTGCGACCCGCGATCTTTGATTGCTTGATCGCCAGGTCGGTGGTCACTGTCATTTCCTCCAGCGATCCCTTGGCGTCTATCAGCCCGCTGGCGCCGATCGTTTGGGCGGCGACAATCTCTTACTCGACGCTGGTGAGG
>JBBWZW010000313.1:0-4447 GCA_039649305.1 Burkholderiales bacterium | reverse complement strand
CAAACCCAAGCGGAAGCGCTCACCAACGCGTCGGCCAACGCTGCAGAGTCTCAAGCTGATTCTTGGTGGGCGCTGCAGGATTCGAACCTGCGACCCCTGCCGTGTGAAGGCAGTGCTCTACCGCTGAGCTAACCGTCCAAGCGGTGCGCATTATCGCACAAAAAATACATACGATCAAAAAGTTCGATCAATCAAGCTGCCTCTGCAGCCGCAACCGGTTCCGTGCGCCAGATGCAATTGCCCTTCACTTCCTTGTCCAGCTTATTGAGCAAGGCTTCGTGGTCGGCAAGTTCCTCGTCCGTCGCGCGCAAGATGATGATCTCCGCCAACGAGGCGATCTCGATTGCGCCGTTGGCGGATGTGCTCGTCTCTTCAACCACCAGATCGATCGTGAGGCTGTTCTGGCCGCGCGTCATTGCCAGGTAGACTTCGGCCAACAACTCCGCGTCGAGTAACGCGCCGTGCAGCACGCGGTGCTGGTTCGAGATCTCGTAGCGGTCACATAGTGCGTCCAGCGAGTTGCGCTTGCCCGGATACATTTCCTTAGCCTGCACCAGGGTGTCGGTGACGGAGGCGACGTGCTTCCTGAATGGCGGGAAGCGTAACCTGTCGAATTCGACATCCAGGAACGCCAGGTCGAATGGCGCGTTGTGGATGATGATTTCGGCGCCTTGTACATAGTCGCGCAGTTCGGCGGCGATTTCAGCGAATTTGGGTTTGTCGCTCAGGAAATCTGTCGTCAGGCCGTGTACCGCAAGCGCGCCTTCTTCGGAGTCGCGCTCGGGATTGATGTAGGCGTGGAAGTTGTTGCCGGTCAGGCGGCGATTGACCAGTTCGACGCAGCCGATTTCGATGATGCGGTCGCCGGAGCGTGGGTTGAGGCCGGTGGTTTCGGTGTCGAGAACAATTTGTCGCATTTGTACCTTGGAAAAACAATGGGGCTGAGGTGGTTCGCTCGTTGGTGCTCTTGATGAAGTCCCTCACCCCCGGCCCCTTTCCCGCTTGCGGGAGAGGGAAGGAAATTAATGTGCGGTTGCCGTTGGCGCTGCTGGTGCCGTGCCTGTTTCTTTAACAGGGACGTGCTCCTTACGCTTTGCAAAGAAAGTATAAACCGTCGGGACCACAAAAAGCGTAAGCAGCGTGCCGAACGACATGCCGCCGACAATGACCCAGCCGATCTGCATGCGCGATTCGGCGCCTGCGCCGGTGGCCAGGGCCAAAGGCAGGGCGCCGAGCACCATTGCGCCGGTGGTCATCAGGATCGGACGCAGGCGCAGGACCGCGGCCTCAACCACGGCTTCACGCATGGATTTGCCCTGCTCACGCAACTGGTTCGTGAATTCGACGATCAGGATGCCGTGTTTCGTGATCAGTCCGACCAGCGTGATGAGGCCGATCTGGCTGTAGACGTTGAGCGTCCCTCCGCTTAGCTGCAGTGCGCCGAGTGCTCCAGCCATGGAGAGCGGCACGGTCAGCATGATGATGAACGGGTAGACGAAGCTCTCGAACTGCGCGGCCAGCACCAGGTAGATGAACGCCAATGCGAGCACGAAGGTCAGCGCCAGGCTGCCGCTGGATGCCTTGAACTCGCGGGAGGAGCCCGAGAGATCGGTGGCATAGCCGGGCCTGAGCATCTTTTGCGCGGTCGCTTCCATGTATTCAATGGCTTCACCCTGGGTGTAGCCGCCGGCAAGGTTGGCCGAGATCACCACCGCGCGGCGTTGGCCGAAGTGGTTCAGCTCACGCGGCGCTACCGACTCCCGCACAGTGAGCAGGCTTGTCAGCGGAATCATCTGGTCGTTTTTGCCGCGCACGAAAATATTGTTGATGTCGTCCGGCGACTCGCGTTCGCCCTTTTCGATCTGCACCATAACGTCGTACTGATCGCCGTCTTTTTTGAAGCGGGTGACCTGGCGTCCCCCGAGCATGGTTTCAAGAACGCGACCGACGGTATCAATCTGCACGCCGGCATCGGCGGCCTTGTCGCGGTCGACGGCGACATTGACCTGCGGTTTATTCAGGCGCAAGTCCGTGTCGATGTTGGCGAGGCCAGGGTTCTTGCTCGCTTCTTCGACGATCTCCTGCGTCACCTTCTGCAGTTCTTCATACGAAGCGTTGGTCATGACCACCAGGTTGACCGGACGCTCGCGAATCGACTGGCCGAGCGACGGCGGCGCGTTCGGGAATGCCAGCATGCCCGGAATACCGGCCATCTTGGGACGCATTTCATTGATCATATCCATGGTGCTGCGTTTGCGTTCGGACCAGTCGAGCGTACGGAAGAAGCCGACTGCGCGTTCCACTGTCGGGTTTCCGGAGACGATGAAGATGCGGTCGATTTCTTTCGTTTCCGCAGCGATTTTTTCGAGCTGGCGTGCGTATTTTTCGGTGTATTCGAGCGATGCGCCATCCGGCCCCGACAACGATGTAAAAATCACGCCGCGGTCTTCCACCGGCGCGAGTTCCTTCTTCATGGTCGTGCCCAGGAAAACCAACAGGCCGATGACGAGGAAGTACGTCAGCACCACTGTCCAACGTGCCGACAGCGTCGCAGTCAGCACGCGACGGTAAGCTGAGGTTATCGCGTTCAGGCCGCCTTCAATTGCCCGATACACTCGGCCATGCTTTTCCTGGTGCTTGAGCAGTACCGAGCACATCATGGGCGACAGCGTCAGGGCGACGAAGCCGGACACGATGACCGCGCCCGCCAGGGTCAACGCGAATTCGACGAACAATCGACCGGTACGGCCCGGTGTAAATGCGACCGGAGCATATACGGCAGCCAGCGTCATGGTCATCGCGACCACGGCAAAGCCGATTTCCTTCGCGCCTTTAAACGCAGCATCGATTGGCTTCATTCCGTCTTCGATGTGCCGGTAGATGTTCTCCAGCACGACGATGGCGTCGTCGACGACCAGGCCGATGGCGAGCACCAGCGCGAGCAGCGTCAGCGTGTTGATTGAGAAGCCGGCCGCGGACATCACCGCAAACGAGCCAATCAGCGCCACGGGGATGGTGACCAGCGGGATGATCGATGCACGGAATGAGCGGAGGAACACGAAAATGACCAGGGCGACCAGGACAATCGCTTCCGCGATGGTTTTATAAACCGACGCGATGGAGCGTTCAATGAACACGGTGTTATCGACGGAAATGCTGACTTGCACGCCCTGCGATTTCAATTCCTCATTCAGCTTGGGGAGTTCTGCCTTGACGTAGCCTGCGAGTTCCAGCGGATTGGCGGTCGCCTGGCGAATCACGCCGAGGGAAACCGCACTTTCGCCGTTGAAGCGAACGGATGAACGCTCAGCCGCCGGCCCTACCTCCACCCGCGCCACATCCTTCATGCGCACCGGATAACCGTTCACATGGCGCACAATGATGTTTTCAAATTCGGCGGGTTTGGTCAGGTCGGTCTGCGAAACGACTGAGAATTCGCGCTGGCTCGATTCAATACGGCCTGCGGGTACTTCGACGTTTTGCTTGCGCAACGCGTCTTCGACATCGGCAGGCGTAAGGCGGTAGGCCGCGAGTTTGTTGCGGTCGAGCCAGATGCGCATCGCATATTTGCGCTCGCCATTGATCCGTACATCGGCGGCGCCCGGCAGCAATTGCAGGCGCGGCTTGACGATGCGGTTGGCGATGTCGGTCAGATCCAGCGGCGACATCGTGGGACTGGAGAACGACAGCCAGATGATCGGGCTGGCGTCGGCTTCCACTTTGGCGATGACCGGTTCCTCAATGGTCTGGGGCAGTTTGGAACGCACTCGCGATACGCGATCGCGTACATCGTTGGCGCCGGAGTCAGGGTTTTTTTCGAGGCGGAAGCGCACCGTGATCTGGCTTTGCTCGGCGCGTGAAATAGACGTCAGCACATCGATTCCGTCAATGCCCGCAATGGAATCTTCCAGTGGCTTGGTGATCTGCGATTCGACCACTTCCGAGCTCGCACCCGGATACTTGGTGTCGACGGTGACCACCGGTTCATCAATCTTCGGGTACTCGCGTACGGACAGCTGTTTGTACGAGACGAGGCCGACCAATATGATAATGAGGGACATCACCGTCGCGAAAACCGGACGGCGGATGCAAATGTCGGATAAGACCATGTTCGACTCCGGTTAACTCTTGGCGACCGCGCCCATGGATAAAGGCGCCGCCGAGGACTTGTCCTTGCCGACTTTGGCTTCTGTGGGTTTACCGTCCTGCATCAGCGGGCCGCCGGGACCATTGGCGATGCGAACTGGCGCGCCGTCCCTGGATAGCCGGATCTGGCCGGCCGTCACAACGATATCGCCCAGTTTGAGTCCTTCGACGATCTCGACTTTGGCTTCACGCCGCATGCCAGTCTTGACTTCGCTGCGGACAGCTTTGCCGTCGACGATTTTCCAGACAGTGCTCTTTGCGCCCTGCGGCACGATGGCTTCTTCCGGCACGACCAGCGCAT
>JBBWZW010000517.1:0-3363 GCA_039649305.1 Burkholderiales bacterium | reverse complement strand
ACGACTCCCTGACCGGCTTGTACAATCGCGCAATGCTGGAAGACCACCTGGAGCAGGCGCTGGCACGCATGGAGCGCGACGATTCGCAGATCGCATTGCTGTTTTGCGACATGGATGGCTTCAAGGCGATCAACGATCAGTGCGGGCATAAGGCCGGCGATGCCGTACTGCGTCAGGTCGCTCAGCGCTTGTCCGCCGGGCGCCGCCGGGGTGATACGGTGGCCCGTTTGGGCGGCGACGAATTTGTCATCCTGCTTACTGGTCTCAACGATGCGCGCGCTGCCGCGACTATCGTTGCCGAGCGATGCCTGGCGGTAGTCAGCGAACCGTTCGAGTTCGAGGATAAAGCGCTCACACTCGGCATGTCGATCGGCATTGCGCCGCACGCCGGGCCCGCAGTCACGTCGTCCTATCTGATCGCACAGGCAGATATTGCAATGTATCAGGCGAAGCGTAAAGGCAAGGGAAAGCTTTTCTTTATGGAAGAAATCATCGACGTCGATTTCGGAGAGCGTACCGCGGTTGATACGTCGAAGCGGCTCGCGTGATCAACACCGGAATGACATGTGTCCTTGCAATCCGGTCAGCAGCAGAAGACCTTGGCGGGTGGCTTCAGAGCCACTGCAAGCAGAGTTGAATCTTTACTCGGCGAATAAATCCGGGCCGAAGACTTCATAGTGGATGCGTGGCTCTTTGATTCCTTTGGCAAGCAGCGCATCATGCTGCATACGCATGAAGGGAAGCGGGCCACAGATATAGTAATCCGCATCCGGCAGAAGTACCTTTTCCGCGATGGGCCCGATGTCCACAAGGCCGGGAAAGTCATAATCCTTTCCTTGCTGATCCCCAGGCAGTGGCTCGTTATAGAAAAAGATGGTCTTGAAATTCGGATGCTGCTGGGCTGTCTGCTCCAAGTGGTCTTTCATGGCATGCACTGCGCTGTTGCGCGCCCCATGCACGAATACTATATTCCGGCCGGGGGACTGCAGCACCCGGTTCAGCATGCTGACCATCGGGGTGAGCCCGACTCCGCCGCTGATCAGCACCACGGGCGTGGTCGCATTTACGTCGACATAGAAGGTGCCATGTGGCGCGGCGACCTTAATGGTATCGCCGACCTGAACCTGATCGTGCAGAAGGGTGGAAACATAGCCCGCGCGTTCCGGCTCGGCGCCACCCTCGCGTTTGACGGAAATCCGGTAGCTGCGTCCATTCGGCGCATCTGACAAGCTGTACTGGCGGATCTGCTGCAAGCCGAGCCGCGGCACCTGCGCAGCCACACTGATGTATTGTCCCGGTTCGAAATTCATCACCGGCTTGCCGTCGGCCGGTTCAAGGAGGAACGATGTAATGACATCGCTCTCCGGCTGCTTGGCCCGCACGATGAAATCGCGCCAGCCTACCCATCCCCCCGGCTTCTCGCTGTCTTCTTCCCGCAGTCCGCTTTCCATCCCCATCAGGATATCCGCAAGGTTCCCATAGGCGTGCGCCCACGCCGACATGATGTCGTCGGTCGCCGCATCGCCCAGCACCGCCTTGATAGCGGCAAGGAGATGTTCGCCGACTATGGGGTATTGATCCGGGCGCACGCCGAGGCTGACATGCTTGTTCGCTATATTTTTCAGCACAGCCTCCAGGCATTGCGGGTCCTCGATGTTGGCGGCATATGCATACACTGCGCGCGCCAGTGCTTCCTGCTGCTCACCACGTTCCTGGTGGCGCATATTGAAGACATTCTTCAGTTCCGGATGAGCACTTAACAAGTCGCGGTAGAAATGCTTAATGATGTCATAGCCATGCTGGGCAAGGATCGGTGCCGTAGACTTGACTATGTCCTTGGTACTTTGAGTCAGCATGGACTTTCCTTTTACCAATGCAAAATGGGGTCGTTACTCATCATGGGTCCCTGGAAAATTTAGACGCTTGCACCAGGCGCAGGTTCGACTCATCGCCCGCCGCTGTAACAGGAAAATTTTCACACATGGCGATATGCGTGATTCTTTGGCGACTATCGTTTCGGCTGGCAGGATGCGGCGGCGCAAGCTAACCGTCGTTTGGAAGCGCCTACAACAGGTGAGCGGTGAACGTTTGGGGGCAGACTGAGGTGTTCCGGTTTTTGCCGACTTGGAGCACTGGAAGGACGTCTGCTTTTTGCCTCGACTCCGCTAATCCACTGACACCGGGCGCAGGGCAAGACCCGACCCCGAACCGGAGGAACAGCTGACCTAAATGTCGAGCTGTTCCGAAGAAATGCCAAAAGCCTCAGCGATTCGTTCTCGCGTGGCTTTCCGGCTGCTGGGGTTAGCCTCTTGTTGGGAATACGCTGATTGAGAAATACCCAACCGTGCGGCAACTTCTTCCTGTGTGATTCCCAAGTGCTCGCGCCAGGCTCGGATAATAGTCCAGTCGTTATCCACCATGAGAGATACGACCTCATGGGGAATATAAGCGTGGCCCTTCTCCTTTTGCGACTTCACATAGTCCGAATACGGAATGACGACAAAGGCCGGTTTCCCGTCGGGACTCTTCAAAATTTGGATGTTAATAGGTGCGATCATCGCGCTTTCTCACTTCCTCAATGGAAACGATGCGCACAGCACCGTCGAAGTTGAAAAACACCCGATAGTTTCCAATGCGCAGCCGGTATGGATATTCATGATTGACCAACGCCTTAACGTTCCGGGTTTCCGGCATAGTCGCCAGTTCACCCGCTGCGTTTTTGATGGCAATCTGGTCCGGCTTGTTAATCTTCAGCAGTTGCTTGAGTGCCTTGGTGGACCAAGTAATCGAGTTCATATTATAAGTGTATTTATAAGTATTATCAAGGGGTTCAAGGGGTATTATTAGGGAAGAATGACTTATATTTTTAGCCCATAGGGTATTGGCGACGAAAGGCGATTGCGCGATGCCTCTCCTTTGCTATAAGTTTCAATCTGGCACATTGCGACGGCCTTCGGAGATGCGGGAACAGTTGGGTCATGGCTGCAATGCCGCGATCCTGATATGAGCATCGGCTGCAATCACGCGCAGTTTGACCTTGGTATGTGACATCACGGACAGCCACCAGCTACAAAACCCGTTCATCGTTTTCATTAATTACGCTAAAAAAACGCGACAGGTTAAGTTGTTTCCGATGGGCGCGTCATCTCAACAATAGTCAGGGGGCAGACGAGGAATGAACGCTACGCGAAGACATGGTCGTGCGCGAAACTACGCTGGACTGACCGCAGGTGGGATGGATAATTCGTGCAGGAATTTGATGACTGCAAGCGCGTGCTGAGGAAGCGATTGAACGTCGCGCTTGCAGACGCAATGATGGCTGTAGATGGGTTCGGATAACTCCCAATATCACCGGTTCATGAT
>JBBWZW010000296.1:0-11055 GCA_039649305.1 Burkholderiales bacterium | reverse complement strand
CGACGGTGAACTGGTTGTCGCGGTCGGCGAGCATAACAGGGACTGGGTCAAATCGGCCGATACCTATTCGACCGATACCCAGATGCGCGTGCCGGTCATGTCCGGCGACGCCAGATGGGGGCAGCTTGAGTTGCGTTACCGGGCGCCTGCAGGGCAGGGATGGATGTCGGTCGTGCAAAGCCCGCTGTCGAAGCTGGTCTTGTTCGTATCCCTCGCGTGCTTCTTCCTGTTCTATTTTTACCTCGGCAAGGTGCTGCGTCAGCTCGACCCGTCCGCAGCGATTCCGGGACGGGTGCGTGCCGCGCTGGACACATTGGCGGAAGGTTTGCTCGTGATAGACCGCAAGCAGAATATCGTCCTGGCCAATGAGGCGCTTGCTGCGTTCCTCGGCAAGACGCCTGACGCATTGCTCGGCCAGAACGCGGCGAAGCTGGGTTGGACAGATGAAAAAGGTAATCTCCTCGACAAGGACCAACTCCCATGGCTGGCCAGCCTGCGCAGCGGTGCGGGGTCGGTCGACAGCATGATCAACTTGCGCGGCACCGACAATCAGCAGCGCAACTTCATCGTGAACTGCTCGCCGGTTTATGGTGCGCGCGGTAAAGCCAACGGCGTGTTCATCAGCCTGAACGATGTCACGCAGATCGAACGCAACAAGGTCGAGCTGCGCGAGGCGAGGGACGAAGCAGAATCGGCCAGTCGCGCCAAGAGCGATTTTCTCGCCAACATGAGTCATGAAATCCGTACGCCGATGAACGCCATCCTCGGCTTCACCGAGTTGCTCAAGCGAGGCTATGGCCGGGATGAGAAGGAGGCCACCCAGTTCCTCAATACCATCCACTCCAGCGGCAGGCATCTGCTCGAGCTGATCGACGATATCCTTGATCTTTCCAAGGTGGAAGCCGGGCAGATGGAGATGGAGTGCATCCCGTGTTCTCCGCATCAGATAGTGCGCGAGGTGGTCAATGTCCTGGCCGCCCGTGCCGCCGAAAAGGGCATCGCCGTCGCGTTTCATGCGCGCGGTCCGATCCCTGAAACAATTCAATGCGACCCCGGTCGCTTGCGCCAGATCGTCACCAACCTGACCGGCAACGCGATCAAGTTTACCAGGGCGGGCAGTGTCACCGTGGTGCTCCACCTCGAACAGCAGGGCGAAAAGCCGTTGTTCGCTATCGATGTGGTCGATACCGGTATCGGCATTCCCCACGACAAGCTGGATGCCATCTTTGAAGCATTTGTACAAGCGGACACCAGCGTGACGCGCCGCTTCGGCGGAACCGGCCTGGGGCTTTCTATCAGCCGGCGTTTCGCGCGCGCTTTGGGCGGCGATATCGTCGCCAGCAGTGTGCCCGGAAACGGCAGTACATTCGCGGTCAGGGTGGCGTGCGGCCCGCTCGACGAAGTCCGATTCATCACACCGGAAGAAGTGCAGGCGAAGGAGCAAGGGCAAGAGGCGCAGGAACAGTCGCATTGGATGTTCCCGGCCGGTGCAAGGGTGCTGGTGGTGGACGACGGCCCGGAAAACCGCAGACTCGTCAAACTGGTTCTGGAAGAATCGGGCTTACCGGTGGAAGAGGCAGAGAATGGCGAGATCGGTCTCGCGAAGGCGCTCGCAGGGCGATTCGACATGGTGCTGATGGATATGCAGATGCCGGTGATGGATGGGTATGCGGCCACACGGCTGTTGCGTGAAGGCGGCTACACCAAACCGGTTTTTGCGCTGACGGCGCATGCGATGAAGGGATTCGAGCAGGAGATCATGGCGGCCGGGTGCTCCGGTTACGTGACCAAGCCGATCGATATCGATCGGATGATGCAATCGATAGCGGAAGTGCTGGGTGGCCGGCGCGTTGCAGGGGTGCGGTCGGTAGTCGAAGCCTCCGCTTTGATCGAGCATTCGGATGAACCGCTGGTATCGCGCCTGGCCAACCGGCCGCGGCTGCATTCCGCGATCAGGCAATTTACGCAGCGCCTGGACGAACAGCTTGATGCGATGGAGCGCGCCTTTGACGCACAGGATATGGCCGGGCTTGCGGCGTTGGCGCATTGGCTCAAGGGTGCGGCGGGCACTGTCGGGTATGACGCATTCACCGGACCGTCCGCGGAGCTTGAACAATGGATCAAGGCCGGCGCGGAGGATGAGATTGCTGCATCGTTGCGTCACTTGCGGAGTTTGCAGCGCCGGATCGTCGAACCGATGGAAATGGTGCAGTAGTCCTAAGGTTGATGCAGGTTGGGATGAAATCCCAACGCGTCATCGCATAAATGAAAGCCGCCGATCGCAGGTGGGAGGGAACCAAGAATGAGCAACCCGATACTTCGCGCACGTGTAGCCGCGCCACCGCTGGCAACGCCGTCTCCCGTCGGCGCCGGCATCACCCGTCTGCCCACCGCCGCACCCGGCAACGACGATCGTGACGCGACCAGCTTCGAGCTGCTGCGCAAGGCGAAGGTGATGATGGTCGACGATGAGCCGATCACGATTGAGGTATTGCGCGAGTTCCTCGACGAGGCGGGATACGGCAACTTCATCGCCACCAGCAAACCTGAAGAAGCCATGCAGCTGATTGCGAGCGAACGGCCGGACCTGATCCTGCTCGACCTGATGATGCCTGTGGTGAGCGGGTTCGACATACTCGCAGCGTTGGCTGCCGACGAAGAGTATCGCCATATCCCGGTGATCGTACTGACCTCATCGACCGACTCCCAGACCAAGCTGCGCGCGCTGGAACTGGGCGCGACCGACTTTCTGGCCAAGCCGGTCGACTCAAGCGAGCTGGCGCTGCGGCTACGCAATACGCTTGCCGCAAAGGCGTACCAGGACCGGCTGACCTATTTCGATACGCTGACAGGATTGCCGAATCGCCAGAGGTTTCTCGATCATCTCGACTGGGCCCTGGGCCAGGCCCGGCGCTATGGACGGATCGGCGCCCTCCTGCATATCAATATCGATCGCTTCAAAAAGATCAACGAAGCCCTCGGTCCGGCAGTAGCCGATGCCTTTTTGCAAGCCATGAGCAAGAGGCTCGAGCAAAGCGTGCGGACGACCGATACGATTATGCGCTCTGGAGAAGAGGGCCTGCATCCGCTGTTGTCGCGCGTGGGCGGGGACGAGTTTGCGGTACTGCTGGCGGAGATGGATAAGGCGGAAGACGCGATACGCGTGGCCAACCGCCTGCTCGAAGTGGTGAAGATGCCGCTGCTGATCGACGGGCGCGACATTTTTACGACGTGCAGTATCGGCATTTCTGTATTTCCGGCGGATGGGATGGAACGCAACGTGTTGTTGCAAAACGCAGGCGTTGCAATGCATGTCGTCAAGCAGCAGGGCGGCAACGCGTATCGTTTTTATTCCAGCGACCTGAATGAACGCTCGCTGCAATACCTGGGGTTGCAGTCGGACCTGCATAAAGCCATCGAGCGTAACGAATTGCAGCTCTACTATCAGCCGAAGATAGATACGCATAGCAGGAAGGTGGTGGGGGCCGAGGTATTGTTACGCTGGCCCCATCCCGGGCGCGGCATGGTCCCGCCGGATGAATTCATTCCGCTCGCCGAGGAAACGGGACTGATCGTGCCGCTCGGCGAGTGGGTGCTCGCCGAAGCGTGCCGTAACGTCGACGCCTGGCAGAGGCAAGGCCTCGCGGTGCCAAGGGTGTCGGTGAATGTCTCCGGGCGGCAGTTCAGCACGCCGGGTTTTCATCAGACTGTCCACGATATCATCGGGCGCTCCGGTGTCGATCCCCAATGCTTTACGATCGAAGTCACCGAAAGCATGTTGATGGAAAACGTCGACGCGAATATCGCGCTGTTCAAGCAGCTCAAGGCAATGGGCCTGCATTTGTCGATGGATGATTTCGGGACCGGGTATTCGTCGCTGAGTTATCTGCGCCGCTTCCCGCTTGATGAGCTGAAGATCGATCGTTCCTTCCTGGCGGAGCTCGACCTTGCAAACGGCGAAGACAGCGGCAAGCTGATCGTCGCGATCATTGCCCTCGGCCATAGCCTCGGCCTGCGCATCGTCGCGGAAGGTGTCGAAACCGAGGCGCAGTACGAGTTCCTGCGCAAATATGATTGTGACGAGTGCCAGGGCTATTTATTCGGCAGGCCCATACCCGGGGTGCAATTCGCCAACTTATTCCTCCGCGGTGCCTAACGGTACATCTCCGCCTGCTTGATTTTGGTCATACCTACTATTGGTTCATCGTTCAGAATAATCATTTCAGGGTGTCGGCTCGAACTTGCAAGGGCAGGCCATAACGCATCGGCAAGTTGTCATGCCCAGCCACACCGCTCCCGGCCCGCGCAACGCTTTACCCAAGCCGTCATCAAGCACGGAATAGCTGCTCTTTACTGACAGCCGATGCAGGACTGTGTCATGCGGACTTGCCGGGAAGAGCAAAAAGTCGTGACTCTCTTAACCGACTCTTAGAGGAATATGCATGAGCATGCCAACTTTCGGACAGCTGAGTTTCACTGCGACCGGACATCTTTTGATTGCCGAAACCGCTATTGAATTTCAACGGACTACCATTGCAATCAAGGCGGAAATTCCTAACGAGAACCATGCACTGCGATCTGCTCGTATCCTTTTGCTGGAGCAGGCGGCATTCGTCATCCGGCACGAACTCAATCAGGAACAGCTCCGTCAACAACCCGAGTTGCTTGCCGCGCCAGCGCACCGCCTGACCGCTTAAGCCGCGCAACATATCGCCTGAACCTGGCGGGACGCGAGTCGCACCTGACGCAAGACGGCGGGCGGCCCGGTCCTGGTATTTCCCTATCCTGACGGACCCCATGCATTCCAATACCAGTCAATCGCCTCCATCTTATCGTCCGGCTTCCATTGAAGAGTGGGCTAAAGCCGCCGCCAGGTCGGTCCCCGACACTGCATTGGACAGCTTATCGTGGCTCACCCCGGAAGGCATCGCGGTCAAACCGCTGTATACCGCCGGCGATATCAAGGAGTTGCCGTACACCGATACACTCCCGGGGTTTGAACCTTATTTGCGCGGACCCCAGGCCACCATGTACGCGGTGCGACCATGGACCATTCGCCAGTACGCCGGCTTTTCAACCGCCGAGGAATCCAACGCCTTCTATCGTAAAGCACTGGCAGCAGGCGCACAGGGTGTGTCGGTCGCGTTCGACCTTGCCACACACCGCGGGTACGACTCCGATCATCCGCGCGTCGTGGGCGACGTCGGCAAGGCCGGTGTCGCGATCGATTCGGTCGAAGACATGAAGATCCTGTTCGACGGCATCCGGCCGGACAAGGTCTCCGTCTCGATGACGATGAACGGTGCAGTGCTGCCGGTGCTGGCTGCGTATGTGGTCGCAGCAGAGGAGCAAGGCGCATCGCAGGACCAGCTGTCAGGCACCATTCAGAATGACATCCTGAAAGAGTTCATGGTGCGCAACACCTATATCTATCCGCCCGAGCCGTCGATGCGGATCATTGCCGACATTATCGGCTACACCGCGCACCACATGCCGAAGTTCAATTCGGTGTCAGTGTCGGGTTATCACATGCAGGAGGCCGGCGCCAACCAGGCGCTGGAGCTGGCGTTCACGTTGGCCGATGGGAAGGAATACGTGAAAACGGCGCTCGCCAGCGGCCTGGATGTGGATCAGTTCGCCGGCCGCCTGAGTTTTTTCTTCGCCGTCGGCATGAACTTTTACCTGGAAGTGGCCAAGTTGCGCGCGGCCCGCCTGTTATGGTGGCGCATCATGAAGGAGTTCAATCCAAAGAACCCGAAGTCGATGATGCTGCGCACCCATTGCCAGACCTCCGGCTGGTCGTTGACCGAACAAGACCCGTACAACAATATAGTGCGCACCACGGTCGAAGCGATGGCTGCGGTCTTCGGGGGCACCCAGTCGCTGCATACCAATTCGTTTGATGAAGCGATCGCGCTGCCGACCGATTTCTCGTCGCGCATTGCGCGCAACACGCAGCTCATCCTCCAGGAGGAAACCCATATCACCAGCGTGATCGACCCGTGGGCCGGTTCCTACATGATGGAAAAAATAACGCAGGAGATGGCCGACCGGGCGTGGGAGTTGATCGATGAAGTGGAGCAGATGGGCGGCATGACCAAAGCGGTTGCGTCCGGCTGGGCCAAGCTGCAAATCGAAGCGTCCGCTGCCGGGAAACAGGCGCGCATCGATGCCGGCCGCGACGTGATCGTGGGCGTCAACAAATACAAGCTCGCAAAAGAAGAGGCGGTCGAGATTCGCGATATCGACAATGCCGCCGTGCGTGAATCGCAGGTCCGGCGCCTGCAAGCGACCAGGGCGATGCGCGATGGCGCGGCCGTGGCGGAAGCGTTGCACGCGTTGGCAATAGCGGCGCGTAGCGGGCAAGGCAACCTGCTGGCGCTGTCGATTCATGCGATGCGGGCGCGCGCGACTGTTGGCGAGGTATCGGAAGTGTTGGAAGGGGAATTCGGCCGCCACCGTGCCACTGTCCAGAGCGTATCGGGGATCTACGGCGCGCAGTTTGACAAGGATGATGGCTGGAATGCGATGAAGAAAGACATCGACGCGTTCGCTGCGATGGAGGGCCGGCGCCCGCGCATCATGATCGCCAAGCTGGGCCAGGACGGCCACGACCGTGGCGCAACAGTGGTGGCGACGGCGTTTGCCGACCTGGGTTTCGACGTCGACATCGGTCCGCTGTTCCAGACCCCGGAAGAAGCGGCGCGCCAGGCCATCGAGAACGATGTGCATGCACTCGGTATTTCCACGCTAGCCGCCGGACACAAGACGCTCGTGCCGGCGATTGTGCAAGCGCTCAAGGATCAGGGGGCCGCGGAAATCGTGGTGTTCGTCGGCGGCGTCATTCCGGCGCAGGATTACGACTTCCTGTATCGGGCCGGCGTGCAAGGGATCTATGGTCCGGGCACGCCGATTCCGCAGTGCGCCGGCGATGTGCTCGCAAAGATCGGCGCATCGTTACGTCGCTGACCACTATGCCTGGAACCTCCTTGCCGTCGGATGACGATGCGGCGTTGGTCGCGGGCGTGCGCGCGCAGCGAATCCGGGCATTGGCAAAAGCCATCACGCTGATCGAATCCAGCCGTGCCGATCATCGGGCACGAGCGCAGCAGATCGTCAGTACGTTGTTGTCCGAAACCGGCCGTTGCATAAGGGTCGGCGTCTCCGGTGCACCCGGCGTGGGCAAGTCGACATTTATCGAAGCACTCGGGCTGCATATGATCGAAAAAGGCCACCGTGTGGCAGTGCTGGCAGTGGACCCGTCCAGTTCCGTCAACGGCGGGTCCATATTGGGGGACAAGACACGGATGGAACGGCTGTCGGTAAACCCCGCTGCCTATATCCGTCCGTCCCCGGCGAGCGGTTCGCTGGGCGGCGTCGCGGCCCATACGCGGGAAGCAATGCTGGTGTGCGAAGCGGCCGGATTCGACGTGATCATCGTCGAAACGGTAGGCGTAGGGCAGAGCGAGACAGCGGTGGCGGCAATGGCGGATACGTTCGTGCTGCTGCAGCAAGCGCATGGCGGCGATGACTTGCAGGCGATCAAGAAAGGGATTGTCGAGATGGCCGACGTGATTGTGTACAACAAGGCGGACCTGGATCCGATCGCTACCCAATTGGCTATGAGCCAGATGCGAAATGCATTGACTCTATTGCGAGGTTTGTCATCTAACTGGAGACCCCCGGTGCTCGCGATCAGTGCGGTGAGCGGCGAGGGCATCGAAGCTTTCTGGAACACCATTCTGCACCACCGCAAGACGCTCTGTGCCAGCGGGCAGCTATCGGAGAAACGCCGCAAGCAGGCGTTGGATTGGATGTGGACACTGATTGAAAGGGGCCTGCAGGAGCGCTTTCACAGCCATAGCGCAGTGCAAGTCGCGTTGCCTCTGCAGATTGCGGCGGTGGCCGCCGGTGATGTGACACCGACCGCTGCCGCGGCATTCCTGCTGGATAAACTTTAAGGGACCGCTCACCGCCCTGAATAACATCTCATTCAACATGCAAGGGACCATCTTGGAACAAAAAACCTACAGTGGGGCGGCGCTTCCACAACGGCTCGGCGCCCTGTTCAACGGCGACGCCTGGCAATACCTCGCTACCAATTCCGATCTTTGCGTTGCGGAGGGGCATATCGGGAGCCGCAAGGTGCTGGCCGTTGCGACCGAACCGGCTGCTGCGCTGGGCACCTTCGGTATCGGCGAATGTGCTGATTTCAGGTGGGCCGTCAGGCGTGCGCGTGCGACCGGTATTCCGATGCTGCTGTTAATCGATTCCGCCGGCACCCGCCTCACCGGGGGACTGCCGGTGCAGGGAGCAATCCGCGCGTTGATGCGGGAAGTGTTGGATGCTCGCCTCGCCGGGGTTCCCATGCTGGCCGTGCTGGGGCGTTATGCGTTCGGTTCGGCAAGCATGCTGTCGTATTCAGCCCATGCGCGCATCTATTCGGAAAGTACGCAACTGGCCATGTCCGGACCAAGGGTGCTGCAAGCGGCGCTGCCCGACGGCACATCTCGCGACACTGTGTCAGACCGGATCAATGGTATTTCCCGCGCTGCGGTTGGCAACGCTGACACGCTGCTTCCCGACGATCTTGGTGCTTATGCGGAAGCTGTCCGCATATGGGTCGCCAATCCCCTGGTGGCGAACGTGACACGCGATGCGTTGATCCGTGAGCGTCTCCAGTTATCGCAACGATTGCGGGGCGCTGGGCGCAATGCCGCCGAAGGCCCGCGGCTGGATGGCGATACGCTGCGATGCGTGATGGAAAGGTCTTTTGGCGCAGCGGATGCGGTTGCATTGGCGGAGCTCGCGGAGTCGGCATGCGCAGATGGCACAGCAAGGTCCCTCACGATTGAGATGAATTGCCCCGGGCACAGTACCCTGCTGCACGATGAACAATGCATTCTTTCGCAGTACCTGGTTCACCTGGCATTGTGGCTGCGCTACCTGGTGCGCGAGGGTCTGCCCATGCGCCTGCGCGTTACCGGCACGCTCTCCGGTGGCATTTATATTGGCCTTGCCGCAGCGGCTTCGAGCACTGAACTGGCGGCGGGCGCCACTATCCGCACATTGCCTGTGTCATCCCTGGTCAACATTCTAGGCAGCGAGATCCAGGACACTGCAGACCCTGCCTGCTACGTCGAATGGGGTTTGGTGGACAGGCTTCTTCCGTCCGGCCAGCCGCCGGACGCCGGTTCGGAACTGTTCGTTGTACCGGGCAAAACCGGGCGTTCACATCTCCGTAGGCGCAATTCAACCATCCTGTTAAAGAGAGACCAACATGAGCATTCCAAATAAAGTCGTTATTGTCGGCGCCACACGCACCGCGATCGGTTCGTTCGGCGGTATGTTGAAGGACTTTCCCGCGAGCGACCTGGGCGCCACGGTTGTCAGGGAAGCCTTACGCCGTGCCAATGTCGATCCGGCCCAGGCCGGCCAGATCGTGTTCGGCAACGTTATTCATTGCGAGCCGCGTGATATGTATTTGTCACGCGTGGTTGGCATCAATGCTGGTATGGCCAGGGAATCGGCTGCACTGACGCTCAATCGGTTGTGCGGATCCGGCCTCCAGGCAATTGTCACCGCCGCTAACGCCATCCAGCTGGGCGACACCGATATCGCCGTCGGTGGCGGCGTCGAAATCATGAGCCGCGCGCCCTATCTGGCGCCGGCCATGCGCTGGGGTGCGCGCATGGGTGACACCGCGATGGTCGACATGTTGGTCGGCGCACTATCGGATCCTTTCGGCGCCGGCCATATGGGTATCACCGCTGAAAACGTCGCGGAAAAATACAGCATCGCGCGCGAGGATCAGGATGCGTTTGCATTGCAAAGCCAGCAGCGGGCAGGGGCAGCCATTGCGGCCGGTCACTTCAAGTCGCAGATCGTTCCGGTCGAAGTCAAAACCCGCAAAGAAACGGTGGTGTTCGATACCGACGAGTATCCGAAGACGGACACCACGATCGAAGCGCTCGCCAGGCTCAAGCCCGCATTCAAGAAAGAAGGGGGCACCGTTACTGCCGGCAATGCTTCCGGCGTCAATGACGGCGCTGCGGCCTGTGTATTGATGGAAGAGGGCGCCGCCGCGCGCGCGGGCGCAGTGCCGCTGGCCCGCCTGGCGTCTTATGCGGTTGCGGGTGTCGATCCCTCCCTGATGGGTACCGGGCCCGTGCCGGCGGTGCAGCTGGCCTTGAAGCGTGCCGGGCTGACTCTCAACGAGATGGACGTCATTGAATCGAACGAAGCGTTCGCAGCGCAGTCGCTGGGCGTGTGCAAGGGGCTGGATCTCGATCCCGGGCGCACCAACCCGAACGGAGGCGCTATTGCGCTCGGCCACCCGCTTGGCGCCACCGGAGCGATACTCATGGTCAAGTGCCTGTATGAGTTGATTCGCACCGGCAAGCGATTTGGCCTGGTCACCATGTGCATTGGCGGCGGCCAGGGTATTGCCGCCATTATTGAGCGAGGCTGAGGCTACCGTCAGGGAAGAGCGCCACGATGAAACCGGGTGCACACAACGCTATGTTGACGGATTCGGAGTGGCATTACCGGCCGCCCGCGATCGTTCTCCACTGGCTGTTGGCAATCCTGATTCTTGTGCAAGTGACCCTGGGTCTTTACATGGTGTCGATCGTTGATGACCCGGGCAGCGAACGCTACTTCAATTCGCACAAGTTGCTTGGCCTCGTGATCGGCACGCTGGTCCTGCTGCGCCTCGCCTGGCGCTTGACTCACAAACCCGCACGCCTGCCACGAAGCGTCGCACCGTGGGAGGTCCGCGCATCGCTGGTGGTGCAGTGGCTGCTGTACGTCTGCATGCTCGCCCTGCCTGTGACCGGATATCTCGGCGCATCGTTCAGCACCGATGGCGTGGTCTTGTTCGGACTGCCCCTGTCGGGGTGGGCATCGAGCAATAAGGATTTGTTCGAAGGATTTTTTGCCGTGCATTTCTGGATCGCCGCGACGCTGGTGATCTTGGTCGGCATTCATGTTCTTGGTGCACTCAAACATCTTCTGATCGACAAGGATCGCGTCGTCCAGCGGATGTGGAATTAA
>JBBWZW010000288.1:0-11411 GCA_039649305.1 Burkholderiales bacterium | reverse complement strand
GCAGCCTTCTTGGCTGCCGACTTCTTGGCAGCAGCTTTCTTCGCCGCGGGTTTCGCAGCAGTTTTAGTCGGCGCCTTGGTGGCGACCTTGGCGGCCACTTTGGCGCCAGCCTTCACCGCGGTTTTTTTGGCAGGTGCTGGCGCTTCTTCCACGGCCGCCTTGCCGGCCGCCTTGCCTTTTGCTGGCGCCTTGGCCTTGCGCTCTTCAAACTCGAAGCTCACCTTGCCATCCTTGCCCTTCACAAGGAAAGCCTTGAACGGGCGGCGGGTACGTTGCGAGATAAAGCCGGGCAACAGGTCGGTCTTGCCATCATTGAGCAATTTCGCCATTTGCTCCGGAAGGATTTCCTGCTGAAGGATGATGCGGCCGCTTCGGAAGTCGCACGCCTTCGGCCTGGCGACGGTCTTCTCGCAGACGTAGGCGAGTCCCATTTCATGCACGCCGCTGCTGCACTTCGGGCAAGGGCCGAGCGCCGTCTGGCCGGTGAAGTCAACCCCTTCCGCATTTTCGTCATCATCCTGGTTCTGGCCGAAGTCGAATTCCAGCTTATAGTTTTTGATGTCCTCGTCGCGCGAGATCTTCAGGATCGCGGCAAACGGACGGCCCATCTTGGAACGGAAGCCTTGCAACGGTCCGATCTCGCGTTTCTCGAGCAGCTCTTCGACTTCCGCTACTTCGAACTGGCGGCTGCCAGGCGTTTTGCTCATAGAGAATTCGCATTGCGTGCAGGCGAAGCGGCGATAGTTTTCCTTGACCACGCCGCCGCAGTTCGGGCACGGCGTCTTCAGCGTTGCGTAATCGCCCGGAATGGTGTCGTTGTTGTATTCCTTGGCGCGCTTGACGATGATCTGCGTCATCTGCGCGATCTCGCGCATGAATTCTTCGCGGCTGATTTTGCCGCGCTCCATTTGCGCCAGCTTGTATTCCCATTCGCCGGTGAGCTCAGGCGCCGTCAGTTCGTCCACTCCAAGTCCGCGCAGTAGCGTCATCAGCTGGAATGCCTTGGCGGTCGGGATGAGTTCGCGGCCTTCGCGCAGCAGGTACTTTTCATTCAACAGGCCCTCGATGATCGCCGCGCGCGTAGCCGGAGTACCGAGGCCTTTGCCCGCCATCGCTTCACGCAAGCCCTCATCGTCGAGCAGCTTGCCGGCGCCTTCCATTGCCGACAGCAGCGTCGCTTCCGAATAGCGTGCCGGCGGCTTGGTCACCAGGCCGTTGGCAGTCACTTTTTCGGTTTTGACTTTTTCATCTTTTGCGACCGGCACCAGCGTGCCGGCGTTTTCCTCGTCCTTGTCGTTCGCCGCTTCCTTGCCGTAGATCGCCAGCCAACCCGCGTTGGTCATGACTTTACCTTCAGTCTTGAACTGATGGCCCGACACTTCGGTGTAACGGGTGGTCACCTGGAACTCGGCTGCGGGGAAGAACACCGCCATGAAGCGCCGCGTCACGAGGTCATACAGTTTCTGCTCCGGCTCGGACAGGTTCTTCGGCGCCTGGGTGGTCGGAATGATCGCAAAGTGGTCGCTGATTTTCGTGTTGTCGAAAATCCGCTTGTTCGGCTTGACCCAGTTCTTGTTCAGGATCTGCTTCGCGAACTGGTGGTAATTATTATTCTCGGCGACGGTGTCCAGCGTCTGCTTCACCGTGTCGATATAGTCTTCCGGCAAATGACGCGAATCGGTACGCGGATAGGTCAGCACCTTGTGCTTTTCATACAGTGCCTGCGCCAGGCCGAGCGTATTCTTTGCCGAAAAGCCGAAGCGCGCATTGGCTTCGCGCTGCAGGCTGGTCAGGTCGAACAACCCCGGCGCCATTTGCGTCGCCGGCTTGGATTCTTCGGTGACCGTGCCCAGCTTGCCGCGGCACGCCGTAGCGATCGATTCCGCGGCGGCTTTGCTCCACAGGCGTTCCGCCTTCTTCTCAGGATCGGTTTCGTCCTTCTTGAATTTGGTGTCGAGCCAACGACCTTCGTAGATGCCGGCTGCGCAAACGAATTCCGCGCGCACTTCCCAAAAGTCACGCGACACGAAACTCTTGATCTTCTCTTCACGCTCGACCACGATGGACAGCGTCGGCGTCTGTACCCGGCCGACAGTGGTCAGGTAAAAGCCGCCTTCCTTGGAATTGAACGCGGTCATCGCACGCGTGCCGTTAATTCCGATCAGCCAGTCTGCTTCGCTGCGGCAGCGGGCCGCATCGGCCAGGGGCAGCATTTCCTTATCTTCGCGCAACTGCTTGAAGCCTTCGCGGATCGCCCCGGGCGTCATTGACTGCAGCCACAACCGCTTGACCGGTTGCTTGGCTTTTGCATACTGCTGGATCAGGCGGAAGATCAGTTCGCCTTCACGCCCCGCGTCGCATGCATTAATAATTTGGGTAACGTCTTTGCGTTTGAGGAGCTTGTTGAGTACCTTGAGGCGCGACTCCGTCTTCACAATCGGCTGGAGCGCGAAATGTGGCGGTATCATCGGCAGGTGGGTAAACGTCCATTTGCCGCGTTTGACATCATATTCTTCCGGCACCGCGATCTCGACCAGGTGGCCGACGGCGGAAGACAACACGAATTCGTCGGATTCAAAGTACTCATCGTGCTTGGTGAAGCCGCCGAGCGTCTTCGCGATGTCGTTCGCGACAGAAGGCTTCTCGGCGATGATGAGGGTCTTAGTCATAAGAGTGTTCTCGAAAGTGGCGCGCAAAAATGGTGGGTCGGCGCGCTAAAGTAAGCATGGTACAGCGCAAAGTAGTGATCTTGCTGGTCGGAAATCGGCCACTAATATAACAACTATCTATTTAAGCGGCCAATAATAAGCGGGTTGCTCCGAAAACCGCAAGCGAGGATATCCGAATTGCAATTCAGAATGGACTTGTCAGACAGGTAATGAATGAAAGTCGAAGAAGTGGTCTTTAATGCAAGAGGCGTGGTTCGCCGTCTTCGTCGTCGTCGGAAAACAGTTCGTCGAAGATCAGGCCGTCCGGTTCCTTGCCCTGGCTCCACAGAACCATCAGGACGATGACTTTCAGCCTGTCGAGCGACAGTTCATGCACATCGCTGATCGCCAGCGCGCGCTCGATCACGATCTCGCGCTGGATCGGATTGATTACCTTGGCTGATTCAAGAAACTGGATGAAACCCACGGCTTCGGTGCCGAGCACGTCAAATTCGCGCGGCGCATAGATGCGCATGCCGAACGAGAAAGAGGTTTGCTGCGGATAGCGATCGGAAAACTCGTTGGTGGTTTCCGTCAGATCGGTCAGCCAGCCGAGCGCCCGGGAAATTTCTTCTTCCTCAAAGCCGACAGCCGACAACTTCTTCACCAGCGCCTCCGAATCCGGGCAGGCATCCGGGCGATAATATGTTTCGTAGAGATAAACGAGGACGTCAAACATGGTTCCACTGTAGCGTTAAGATCGTTGCGGCACAACCCCTCAAAATCAAGGATTGCGAATTTATAACACTTTCGTGATTCATATTTCTCCTTCGCCAGGACACCCTACGACAGGAAATACAATCAAGGCAGCGACAACTCGAGGCACAGAAGCCGTTATCAGGATAACTGAAAAAAGAGGATGTAAAAAGCGGCTAAAAGTTTCGATCCACCGCTTGCTTGCTTGCAGCTTATCACGCCATGCGCCGGTACGTGCCGCCCGGGAGCATCTCCAACAGGCCGTCAAGTTCGAGCGCAAGCAACCGGGCAGTGACAGATGCAATGTCACATTGGCAACGCGCGGCAAGCGTATCGATGTCAACCGGATCGAAGCCCATCGCCGCCAGCAGCGGATCGTCAGCGGATAGTTGTACCTCCTCCGCCGGCACAACGGCCGTGGCATGCGTGCTTACGCCGGTCCCGAGCTCGTCAAGGATGTCTTGTGCCGATTCGACCAGTTTCGCGCCCTGCTTGATCAACAGGTGACAGCCTTTGGATAGCGGGGAATGGATCGATCCCGGAATGGCGAATACGTCGCGGCCCTGATCACCGGCCATGCGCGCGGTAATCAGCGAACCCGATTGCGCGGCAGCCTCTATCACCAGTACGCCACGGGAAAGCCCGGAAACGATGCGATTTCGGCGCGGGAAGTTGGAGGCAATCGCCGGCGTGCCTAGCGGATACTCGCTGATGATGCAGCCTTCATCCGCGAGCTGATGTGCCAGCCCACGATTGCGTGCCGGGTAAACAATATCGGCGCCGGTGCCGATCACCGCGACGGTGGAACCGCGACCCCGCAATCCGCCTTTGTGCGCAGCGGTATCGATCCCTAATGCCAGGCCGGAGATGATGGTCAGGCCGCCGTGGCTAAGGACTTCGGAAAACTTTTCCGCATTCGCTACGCCCTGCGCAGTTGCGTTGCGGCTGCCTACAACCGCTATGGCCGGGCGGGATAACAGATCAAGCCGGCCTTTCACATACAGCAGCAGGGGAGGATCGGGGATGTTAAGCAGGGCGGCGGGATAAACCGCATCAGCCAGCGTTACTATCTGGTTGCCCGGCTGGCCGACCCAGGCAATGGCTTTATCTATCTGGCTGCGCGCATCGTCAGGTAAGGGCTCGGAGAGCGCCCGGGCGATTCTTTCCGGGACGACTTCGCGCAGCGCCGAACATCCTGCCGCAAAAATTTGTTCCGGCGGACCGAAGGCGCCGAGGAGCCGGCGCCCGGTTTCGCCTCCTACCCCGGGCGTCAGCACCAGCCGAAGCCAGTGCGCAAGCTCGTCGGCACCCACCGCCCGGGTCACTTATTCCGGTGATTTGGCTGTATCACCAACCTGTACGGTGTTGGTGACTTGCATTACCAGACCGTAAGAGATGTTGTTGAATACGCGGAAGACAAACAGGTTGCCGTATTGCTGGTCCGGCAGCTTCACCGCTTTCTTTTCGTCGGTGCGATCCAGGATAGTGCGCCCGAAACGGGACAAGTCGAGAACGGTGCCGACGTCCAGGCCGTGGCCCTTGCCGCGATTGATGGTAACGATCTGGTGCTGGCCGGCCTGGTTCACGCCGCCGTAGATAGAAACGATGCGTCCTTCAACCGCTTTTTCCGGCGGATGCGGTACGTAATTGATGATCGGAGTCGGCGGAACAGGCAGCAAACGGTCACCCACGCTCATTTCTTCCTTGCTGCTGGTCACGGTGAACACATGGGCTTCATTCTCGGCGCGGGCGGCGCGTTGCAATTTGACGGTGCCCAGGTAAGCGGCTTCATAACCGATGATCTGCTTGGTGTCCGGATCGCGCAACGGGTTGCCGGGTCGGAATACCTGGAACGAGGTGCCGTCTTTCAGGTCACCCCGTACATAGGCTTTTTCGTTCTTGCCGATCAGTACGCGGTTTTCGTCGGCTGCGACGATGCGCGGCGTGCCTTTCAGTTCGTCTGCTTCAACGATAAGCGGTTGCGACAGGAAGGGTTCGATGACGCCTGACGGAATTGCCGGTACCGCTTCCGCCCCGAGTCCCTCGGTGCGCATTTGTGCCGTCAGCTTTACGGTAGGTGTGCCGCCTGGGCCCACCGGCTTGCCCAAACGCAGCCGGCCCGCCTCGCGGTCCAGATAAACGACCTGTCCCGGATAAATCCAGTGCGGATCGCGGATCTGCTCGCGGTTCATCCCCCACACTTCCGGCCAGCACCATGGGTTCTGCAGGAATTTGCCGGAAATACCCCACAGTGTGTCGCCCTTTACCACCTGGTGCTGGTCGGGAGCGTTCGGCAGGAAACCGCAGCGGGCGGACTTTGGTGCATCGTTGCCGTTGGCGGCATAGCTGGTGGAAGCGAAAGCGAGGAGGAGTGCGGCTGTGCTAAACTTTGTCATGATTTGTCCGGTTAATGCGGCTTGAAAAGCGAGCCGGTATTGAAGCCACCACAGGTTGGCCCGCATAGAAGAAAATGAGATTGGCGGGACAAAATACTTGTCAAATTGAATCAAATTCTGCACAGAAATCCTTGATCTAGCAAGGAAAACCACGAAATCACTCAGTCGCGATGTTGCGCAAAAGCCGTATGTCTTTATTAACTATTCTCCGTTATCCCGATCCGCGCCTGCATAAAGTTGCCAGGCCGGTGACCGTATTCGACGCCCGCCTTAAGCAGCTGGTGGCCGATATGGCCGAAACCATGTACGACGCGCCGGGCGTTGGCCTCGCCGCAACCCAAGCCGATGTTCATGAGCAACTTATTGTTATAGACACATCGGAAACGAACGACGGTTTGCTGGTATTCATCAACCCGGAAATCGTCTGGGCGAGCGAAGAGAAACAGGTCTACGACGAAGGCTGCCTGTCTGTGCCCGGTGTTTACGACGGCGTCGAACGGCCTGCCCGGGTCAAGGTTCGTGCGCGCGATGTCGATGGCAAGTCGTTCGAGCTCGAAGCCGATGGCCTGCTCGCGGTGTGTGTCCAGCATGAGATGGACCACCTGAAGGGCAAGGTATTCGTGGAATACCTGTCGCCTCTGAAGCGCAACCGCATCAGGACCAAGCTGTTGAAGGAAGAGCGGGAACTGAGCAAGGACAAAAAGAAGGTTGCGTCGGTCAGGTAACTGATCCGGCGCCCGGCTGCCCGGCGGGCTCACAACAAAAATCCGAAAACAAGCTGTGGGCGGCGGTGTCATGGCGCCGCCGGCATTCATTTCGCCATATACAATCGAGCCCATGAAAATCATCTTCGCCGGTACGCCCGAGTTCGCCGCAGTGGCGCTGAAAGCTTTGCATGAGGCAGGCTTTGAAATCCCTCTCGTATTGACCCAGCCCGACCGCCCTGCCGGGCGCGGAATGCAGCTGCAAGCTTCGCCTGTCAAGCAACTCGCTCTTGCGCATGGTATTCCCGTCGCACAGCCGGTATCGCTGCGCCTGAACGGCAAGTATCCCGATGTCGCCAATGAAGCGCACCAGCTGCTGCAGAACACGCCGCACGACGTGATGGTGGTGGCTGCATATGGACTGATCCTGCCGCGTTCGGTGCTGGACATTCCTGAGTACGGCTGCATCAACATCCATGCGTCGCTGCTGCCTCGCTGGCGCGGCGCTGCGCCGATCCATCGGGCAATCGAAGCCGGGGATGCCGAAACCGGCGTCACCATCATGCAAATGGAAGAGGGCCTGGACACCGGACCGATGCTGTCGATGGAGCGCCTGCCGATCGCGGCGGATGAGACTACCGGCAGCCTGCATGACAAACTGGCCGAACTCGGCGGAAGCATGATCGTCGACGCCCTGCGCAAACTGCAGCAGGGGACGTTGCCCGCAACGCCGCAGCCGGAAACGGGGACAATTTACGCAGCGAAGATATCGAAGGAAGAGGCCGCGCTCGATTTCTCGCAATCCGCCGAAACCCTTGCGCGCAAGATCCGCGCGTTCAATCCTTTTCCCGGCGCTTCCGCTTCATTCAACGGCGTATCGATCAAGCTGTGGCGCGCCGAAGCGGTCGAGACTACATCCGGGATGGCGCCCGGTCAGGTGCTCGCAGCCGGGCCTCAGACCGGAGTCATCGTGGCTTGCGGTGAAGGCGCGTTACGGCTCTCCGAGTTGCAAAAGCCGGGCGGCAAACGCTTGCCGGCGGCTGAATTCTTGAAGGGATTTGCGATGGAAGGCGGCTGCTTCGACCAGTACGCGAATCATTCGGCGTGACTCAACGGTAATGGACTGGCAGGCTTGATCTCTTCCAGGCACACCATCGACCGCACGCCAGACACGCCCGGTACCTGCATCAGGCGATCAGTCAGGAAGGCCGACAGGGATTTCAAGTCGGTCGCGACCACTTTCAACAAATAGTCGAAGTCACCCGAGATGGTGTAACACTCGAGGATTTCCGGGAATTGCCGGATCGCTTTCTCGAGTGCCCGCACATGCTTGAACTGTTCGCGGTGGATGTTCAGGCTGACGAAGGCCACCACCCCCAATCCGATCGCCGACGGATCTACCTGCGCCCCGTAGCTGCGGATGATGCCGTCGGTTTCAAGTCGCCGTACCCGGCGAAAACACTGCGGCGCCGACAAGCTGGCCTTATCCGACAACTCGACATTGGAGGCGCGCCCGTTTTCCTGCAGCGTCTTCAGGATAATCCTGTCGTAACGATCGAGCTTTTCTGACATGGCGGCACCGTAAAATCGGAAATAATGAAAGATTCTTTCATATTTTGTAGATTTGACGGTCGATTACGCAAAAAAGTTTCTACCGATTGTCGCTATCATGCCATCAACAAGGCAGCAATTTACGGCGCGAAAGGGGAGCATATGAATCAGGCGATCGAACTCGAAAACCGTTACAGCGCACGGAACTACCATCCGCTTCCTGTAGTGCTCAAGAGCGGAAAAGGCGTGTGGCTATGGGACGTGGACGGCCATCGTTATCTCGACATGATGTCGGCCTATTCCGCCGTGAGCTTCGGGCATAGCCACCCGGTCCTGGTGCAGACGCTTGTCAGCCAGGCACAACAACTCGCAGTGACGTCGCGCGCCTATCACACTGATCAGCTTGGGCCGTTTCTGCGCACCCTCTGCGAAATGACCGGACAACCGCGGGCGCTGCCAATGAATACCGGCGCCGAGGCGGTCGAGACCGCAGTCAAGGCGGCGCGCAAGTGGGGCCACAAGGTCAAGCGCATTCCCGAAAACACCGCGGAAATCATCGTTTGCAACGGCAATTTCGCCGGCCGCACCACCACCATCATAGGTTTCTCTTCAGAGCCGCAATACCGCGACGGCTTCGGTCCGTTTGCGCCCGGCTTCGTCTCGGTGGCGTATGGCGATGCCGCTGCGCTGGAAGCGGCGATCACGCCGCGCACGGCCGCCTTCCTGGTCGAGCCGATCCAGGGCGAGGGCGGGATCATCGTGCCGCCGGCGGGTTATCTCGCCGCATGCCGGGAAATCTGTACGCGCCACAATGTGCTGCTGATCTGCGACGAAGTGCAGACTGGGCTAGGACGCACCGGCCGCCTGCTGGCCTGCGAACACGAGGGGGTAAAGCCGGACGGCCTGATACTGGGCAAGGCATTGGGCGGCGGACTGCTACCGGTGTCGGCATTCCTCGGTCGCGAAGACGTGATGGGCGTATTCAATCCGGGCGATCACGGCAGCACCTTCGGCGGCAATCCGCTGGCAGCCGCCGTCGGGACTGCAGCACTCAAGCTGTTAAAGACCGAGCGGCTCGCCGAGCGGGCCCAGCATCTGGGCGATCGCCTGCTGGCCGGCTTGCGCAACATCCGGCATCCGGCGATACGCGCGGTTCGCGGCAGGGGCCTGCTGATTGGCCTCGACCTGGATCCGACTATGGTTCGCGCGCGCACCTTCTGCGAAGAGTTGATGAGCAACGGCATCCTGTCCAAGGAAACGCACGACACGGTAGTGCGTTTCGCTCCGCCTTTGATCATTACGCAAGACGAACTGGATGTGGCGCTCGCCACCATCCGCACGGTATTCGATTCATTGCCGACGCCGGATCGAAGCGCCAGTCGCAGCAATGAGCGACTGGTGGCATGAAGGCCCGTTCATCATTTTTCTCGGGGAGGTGAACAATGCGCGACCGTATTCTTATGTGTGCACCGGACCATTTCGAGGTGGCCTATGTGATCAACCCCTGGATGGAGGGGAACATAGCCCGCTGCTCCGGCGTCGCCGCAAAACGCCAGTGGAATGCATTGGCGCGGCTGATCGCGCGTGTGGCCGATGTCGAATACATCACACCGGCGGCCGGCGTGCCGGACATGGTCTTCACCGCCAACGCCGGCCTGGTACTGGGCGACAAATTCGTGCTGTCGCGCTTTCGCCATCCCGAACGCCAGGGAGAAGAGCCGCACTTCGCAAAGTGGTTCGCTGCGATGGGCTTTGACGTGCTTACACTGCCGCCGGAACTTTCATTCGAAGGCGCCGGCGATGCATTGCTGGATCGGCACCACTCGCTGTTGTGGCTTGGCCATGGACATCGCTCCAGCATGCTATGCGCGCCCTTGCTCACCGGACTGCTGGACATCGACGTCCAGCCGCTGCGACTGGTGAATGAGCGGTTTTATCACCTCGACACCTGCTTCTGTCCCCTGGAGGGCGGCTACCTGATGTATTACCCGCAGGCGTTCGATGCGGCGTCGCAAATGCGCATAATGGCGCGCGTTCCGGCCGAGCGCCGCATCATCGTTTCCGACGAAGATGCAATCAATTTTGCGTGCAATGCTGTCAACTGCGCCGGAAATATTTTTCTCAACCAGGCCTCCGAGGCGCTGGTTGCGGAGTTGCATTCGCGTGGATTCGCGGTGCACCAGACCAGACTGGCGGAGTTCATGATGGCAGGCGGATCCGCCAAATGCCTGACTCTGAAGCTGACCGAAGAACGCCGGTCGCTACTGCGGGATGCGGAGGTTGCATAGTCACGCTCCTTTACGCAAATCCTTGATTTAACGTATAATTTTCGTTGCGCCGATTTGATTGAACAAGTCAAAACCAGCTTGCGGGCGCCGGGGTATAAAGTCCCATTATCAAATTCAGCTAAAGCGGACGCGAAGCAACCCGGTCCCGCTATAGCTGGCCGGGTTTTTTGCTTTTTAGATCAATACGTTAAAACGAGTAGCCATGAAGCGCGACGCCATCTCTTCCACCGAATCGCTCCTGCGCGATTTGCTTTCCCAACGCATCCTGATTCTCGACGGCGCGATGGGCACCATGATTCAGCAGTACAAGCTGACGGAAGAAGACTATCGCGGTATGCGCTTTGCGGATTTCTCGGTGCCGGGCAAGGAACTGTTCGTCAAGGGTAATAACGAACTGCTGACGTTGACGCAGCCTCGCATCATCAGCGAGATCCATGAGAAGTACCTGGCCGCGGGCGCCGACCTGGTCGAGACCAATACGTTCGGCGCCACCAGCGTTGCGCAAGACGATTACCACATGGCGCACCTGGCCTATGAGATGAACGTGCAAGCGGCTAAGCTGGCGCGCGCCGCATGCGACAAATATTCCACGCCTGACAAGCCGCGCTTCGTCGCGGGCGCGCTCGGCCCGACGCCGAAGACCGCATCGATCTCGCCGGACGTCAACGACCCCGCCGCCCGCAACGTCACTTTCGATCAGTTGGTTGCAGCGTACCTTGAGCAGACGCGCGCGCTGGTCGAAGGCGGCGCTGACGTACTGCTGGTCGAGACGATCTTCGACACGCTGAACTGCAAGGCGGCACTGTTCGCGATAGACGCGTTTTTCGAAGAATCGGGCAAGCGCTTGCCGATCATGATTTCCGGCACTGTGACCGATGCGTCGGGACGCATTTTGTCGGGCCAGACAGTGCCGGCATTCTGGCACTCGATCCGGCATGCGAAGCCGCTGACCGTCGGCCTCAACTGCGCGCTGGGCGCTGCCTTGATGCGCCCCTATGCGGAAGAGTTGTCGAAGATTGCCGATACCTACGTCTGCATCTACCCGAACGCCGGCCTGCCCAACCCGAT
>JBBWZW010000287.1:0-6700 GCA_039649305.1 Burkholderiales bacterium | reverse complement strand
CGGATCTTTCCGTCTTCCATGCGTACGCGCACCTGATAAGTGGTGGTCGCACGCGCATGCTTCTCGACTTCATTTCCTGCATAGCCGCCGCCTACCGCGCCGGCAACCGTCGCCAGTGTTTTGCCATTGCCGCCGCCAACCTGGTTGCCCAACACACCGCCGAGTACCGCGCCGGCTGCGATGCCTACGCCACTGCCTTCGCCTTTTTGCTTGATCGCCTGCACCGATTCGATCCGGCCGCAGCTTGCGCAGATGCTTGGCGCCTCGGCGTGCTGGCGCGATTGCGATTGCTTGTTCTGTGTCGTACGCGGTGCAGGTTCGCGAATATCGTCTGTCACAATTTTGGTTTGTGCCTTTGAATCAACCAGCGCGGCCGGTGAGGTCGCAGCCGTGGCGACAGCAGGAGCATTCGATGCGGTGAGGGCAGTGGTTGGTGCCGAGGTGCTGTGCGAGTTCGGAATCAATCCCGTCACTGCGGCAACGCCTGCGAGGCTTACCAGCATGACCGACACAGCGGCGCCCGCCATGAGCGGATGGATGCGATTGCTTGTTTTCTTTTCTTCCATGGCTTTCCTCCTTTGAGATGCGCGTGATGTTCGCGCCTATGAATGAATTATCAAAGGTAATGCCATGCAAACATAGTGGGAGAGTGTTTAAGCTGTAAATGTTTGTAACGAAGTTTGTTTTTCGCCAATAGAAACGTGGCGCGGCACAGACACCGACGAGAAAAAAGGGCCGCAAATGCGGCCCTTCGTATTGTTCAACCACCCGGAGCCTAGGGTCCGCGCAGCAATAAGTTGTGCATTTTGGCGGTCGTAGCGGGATGCAATGCAAGGCGCCCGACCCGCCGCAGTGCCAGCACTGCACGGGGCGGGCAACGCCGCAGTGCGCCCGCTACGGCCAGCAAAAATGCCACCTTATTGCTGCGCGGGCCCTTAGTCTTCGCGGCGCAGGTGCGGGAACAGGATCACGTCTCGAATGTTCGGCGAGTCGGTGATCAACATCATGAGGCGATCGATGCCGATGCCGCAGCCGCCGGTCGGGGGCATGCCATATTCCAGCGCACGGATGTAATCGGCGTCGTAATACATCGCCTCTTCATCGCCCGCATCCTTGGCCGCAACCTGTGCCTGGAAGCGGGCAGCCTGGTCTTCCGCATCGTTCAGCTCGGAGAAGCCGTTCGCAATCTCGCGGCCGGTGATGAACAGCTCGAAGCGTTCGGTAATGCCCGGCACGGTATCGGATGCGCGCGCGAGCGGCGACACTTCAACCGGATAATCGATGATGTAGGTCGGCTCCCACAATTGCGATTCAGCAGTCTCTTCAAAAAGCGCCAGTTGCAACGCACCGAGGCCGGCAGTCGCAAACGGCTTGACGCCGAACTTCTTCAGTTCCTCTTTCAGGAAATTCGCATCCTGCAGTTGCACGTCCGTGTACTGCGGCGCGAATTTGTTAATCGCCTGCACGATGGTCATGCGGTGGAACGGCTTGCTCAGGTCCAGTTCGCGTCCCTGGTAGGTAAGGGATGCGGTGCCGTGCGCATCGATGGCGGCCTGGCGAATCACGGCTTCGGTGAAATCCATCAGCCAGCGATAATCGACATACGCCGCATAGAATTCCATCATCGTGAATTCCGGATTGTGGCGCGGCGATACGCCTTCATTGCGGAAGTTGCGGTTGACTTCGAACACGCGGTCGAATCCACCCACCACCAGTCGCTTCAGGTACAGCTCCGGCGCGATGCGCAGGAACATTTGCATGTCGAGCGCATTGTGGTGCGTGATGAAAGGCTTGGCAGCCGCACCGCCTGGAATGGCGTGCAGCATCGGTGTTTCGACTTCCATGAAGCCATGCTCGGACATGAATCGGCGGATCGACGACATCGCGGCGGTACGCGCCTTGAAAGTGCGGCGCGTGTCTTCGCTCATGATCAGGTCGACATAGCGCTGCCGATATTTGGTTTCCTGGTCTGAAAGGCCGTGGAATTTGTCCGGCAGAGGACGCAGCGATTTCGTCAGCAGGCGCAGGTTGGTGACCTTGATCGACAGCTCGCCGACCTTGGTTTTGAACAGCACGCCTTCTGCGCCGAGGATGTCGCCGAGGTCATAATGCTTGAACGCCCCGTGCGCTTCCGGACCCGCCAGGTCGTCGGTGATGTAGAGCTGGATACGGCCGTCGGCCTTCTGGCCGGATGCATCCTGGATGGTGGCGAACGAAGCCTTGCCCATCACGCGTTTGAGCATCATGCGGCCGGCGACGGCTACCTTGACCGGTTGTGCTTCGAGTGAAAGATTGTCGAGTTCGCCGTACTGCGCGTGCAGGTCCGCGGCCTTGTGCTGCGGGCGAAAATCGTTCGGGAAGGCGACGCCCTGTTCGCGTATCGCCGCGAGCTTGGCGCGGCGCTCCGCAATGATCGAATTTTCGTCTTGTGCGGGTACCGCGGTTTCGTTTGGTGTAGTCATGACTATATGCAGTTTATTCGTGGGCAAAGAGCGCGTGAGCAATGAGCGGCTTACACACCTTGCTTGAGTGACGCGGCAATGAAGTCGTCAAGCTCGCCATCGAGCACGGCTTTGGTATTGCCGGTTTCGAAGTTGGTGCGCAAGTCCTTGATGCGGGACTGGTCGAGCACATACGAACGGATCTGGTGCCCCCAGCCGACGTCGGTCTTCGAGTCTTCCAGCTTTTGCTGCTCGCTCATGCGCTTGCGAAGTTCCAGCTCGAACAGACGCGATTTCAGCATCTCCCACGCTTCCGCGCGGTTGCGGTGCTGGCTGCGGTCGTTCTGGCACTGGACCACGATGCCCGATGGCGCGTGCGTCAGGCGCACTGCGGAATCGGTCTTGTTGATGTGCTGGCCGCCGGCGCCGGATGCGCGGTAGGTGTCCACACGCACATCTGCCGGGTTGATATCGATGTCGATCGATTCGTCCACTTCCGGATACACGAAAATGCTGGAGAACGAGGTATGGCGTCCGTTGGCGGAATCGAAGGGCGACTTGCGCACCAGTCGGTGCACGCCGGTTTCGGTACGCAGGAAGCCGTAGGCATAATCACCTTCGACTTTCAGGGTCGCGGTCTTGATGCCGGCGACCTCGCCATCCGACTGCTCCATGATTTCGACTTTGAAGCCCTTGCGCTCGCAATAGCGCAGATACTGGCGCAGCAGCATCGACGCCCAATCCTGCGCCTCGGTGCCGCCGGCGCCGGCCTGGATATCGACGAAGCAACTGTTGGGATCCATCGGATTGGAAAACATCCGGCGGAATTCCATGCCTTCGACCAGCTTCGCCAGTTTTTCCGTATCCTGTTCAATCGAGACGATGGTGTCTTCGTCCTGCTCTTCACGCGCCATCCCGAACAGGTCGCGTGCGTCGCGCAATTCGGATTCGATTTTGGTGAGGGTGTGGACGATCGCTTCCAGCGATTTCTTTTCCTTGCCGAGGTCCTGCGCACGCTTCTGGTCGTTCCAGACGGTAGGGTCTTCCAGCTCGGCGTTGACTTGTTCGAGTTTCTCCGACTTCACATCGAAGTCAAAGATACCTCCGAAGTTCGGCTTCGCGGGCAGTAAGGTCCGCGAGCAGGGCTGAGAGGGAATTTAAGCGTTCTGCTTCCATGATGATTTCTTCTGCGATCAAACCTTAGATTATACCCGAGCGGATAAGCTATCAGCCGCCTGACGCGCCATTGGACGCTTTGTACGCCGCACTTTTGCGGATGCCGCGAGATAACCGGGCATTCATTGCCAAAAAATAAATGGCTGCAGTTGCCCTTCAGGCAGGTTCCGCAAATTCCACCATCAATTGCACCCTGGTCACGCCGTTGTATTCGTTCGCATCAAGGCGGTAGGCAACCCGGGCCCGCTCGGGCAGGTCATCCACATGGCCGAACCAGATCGCGTCGTAGCGGCGGTTGTCTTTTTCCAGTGTCAGCTTGAGATGCTTTTCTTTCAGGATGCGCTGGTTAAGCACGCGGAATTCGTCGCAGAAGACCGGCGGCGCGAAGCCCTGGCCCCACACCTGCGTGTCCAGCAGTTCAATGAACTGGGTCGTGCAATAAGCGTCCTCCAGCGAGCCGTCGGTTTCCAGCACGCGTTCCAGCTGGTTTTTGGTCAGCGAGCTCTTGCCGACTTCCTCGAACGCGGCGCCGAAGGCCTCGAATGCATCGGCCCGTATCGTCAGGCCGGCTGCCATCGCGTGGCCGCCGAATTTCTGGATCAGGGTCGGCGCATGTTTGGAGACCAGGTCGAGCGCGTCGCGCAGATGGAAGCCGGCGATCGAGCGGCCGGAACCCTTGATCAGGCCGTCGCCACCGGGGGCGAAGGTGATGGTCGGGCGATAAAACTTGTCTTTCAGGCGCGAGGCGACGATGCCGATGACGCCCTGATGCCAGGAATCGTCGAATACGCTGATCGTGGTTTTGTCGCTTGGATCGAAGCTGTCGAGCAAGATAAGCGCCGTGTCCTGCATGTCGGCTTCGATATCGCGCCGCTCGCGATTGATGGTGTCGAGCTGTTGCGCAATCGCCCATGCGCGGCCTTCGTCGTCGGTGGTCAGGCATTCGATGCCGAGCGACATGTCGGCCAGCCGTCCCGCCGCATTCAGGCGCGGTCCAAGTGCGAAGCCCAGATCAAACGGCGTCGCGCGGCGCGCTTCCCGCCCCGCGGCACGGAACAGGGCGGCGACGCCCGCGTGCATTCGGCCGCTACGCATACGCTTCAGGCCTTGTGCAACCAGGATGCGGTTGTTGGCGTCGAGCTTCACAACGTCGGCCACGGTGCCTAGTGCGACCAGGTCGAGCAGGGAGTCGAGCTTCGGCTGTGTCTCCGCAGTGAAGACGCCGCGCCGGCGCAACTCGGCACGCAGCGCGAGCAGCACATAGAACATCACTCCGACGCCGGCCAGGTTCTTGCTCGGAAAGCCGCAGTCCGGCTGGTTAGGATTGACGATCACTCGCGCCGCCGGCAATTTATCGCCGGGCAGGTGATGGTCGGTCACGACCACTTCAATGCCGCGCCGGTTGGCTTCCGCCACGCCGTCGATGCTGGCAATGCCGTTGTCCACGGTCACGATGATGTCGGGCGATTTCTCGCGTGCCGTCAATTCGACGATCTCGGGCGTGAGGCCGTAGCCGTACTCGAAACGGTTCGGTACGATGAAATCGACTACCGCACCCAGTGCGCGCAACCCGCGCAGTCCGACTGCGCAAGCCGTTGCGCCGTCACAGTCGTAGTCGGCGACGATCACCATTTTTTTTCGGGCGCCGATCGCGTCAGCGAGGAAAACCGCTGCGGCATCGATATGCAGCAGGCCCGACGGCGCGATGAGCGAGGTCAGGTCGCTTGCGAGCTCCTTTACATCGGCCAGGCCGCGTGCTGCGTAAAGCCGTGCGAGGACCGGGTGGATTCCTTGTTGCCTCAATAATTCAGAGGTGCGGAACGGATAGGGGCGGGTGGCGATACGGGTCATGAAAGAAGCGGTGCGAGTGAGGGCTGGACCCAGAATTTACGGAGCGACGGCCGGCTAGCCGTGAACGTCGATGTGCGCGCGTGATGGGTGAGTATCAATGATAACTGATCGATCTTTCCGGATTTTAATGAGGCGAGCAACGGCGCCAGCCAATTCGTTTCCGCCGCGTGCAGCTGGTCGAGCCATTGCGACCAATCATTTGCCAATGCCGGCTCGAGCAAAGCGTCAAGCACGAGCAAACCGCGGTGCGGCGCATGCGTGATGATATCGGATGGCGTCGCAGCCGACATCGGCTTTGCGGAAAACCGGCCGAAGGCGCGCATCCATCCGTCGAGATTGAAAACCTGGGAGTAGGGGGTCGGCGATGCTTCCACAGTAGCGGGTGTGCCGCCCCACAGCCATATCGAGTTGACCGGTCTGATGCCGCGTGCTTCGCGCTCCGCATTCACCTCGTGGGTGAACCAGTGCATCTGGACTTCATTCTGCAGCTTGCGCCAGTCGCGCTCGCCGGGGCCTTTCGGCATCCAGATGTCGATGTTATGCCCACTCGCCGCGTCGGGTGTCGAGGTCTGCAGCTGACCCCATTCATCGGCCCGGGCAAACCAGGTTTGTGCGTTTGCATAAAGCAAAGTCTTCCCGGTTTCGGAAAACAGCGGTTGCGCCATCTCGAACAAGGCCCGGGATTCCTGCTCGCTGAGGGGAACTTGCCGCGAATCAGTGAGTACCAGGTGATCGCGCGCGACATGGATGTGTACCGGATTCAAGATGAACCACACGCCTGCTTCGGCAGGCAAGCCGAAGGCCTGCATCGCCGCCACCGCAATCGGTGGGCTGCCGGTGCCGCTTTCCAATCCGAATTGACGCGCAAGCCACGTCTCATGCGGAAGCGCACGGGAAAAATCTTCATAGGTTTGGTGGCGGGACGCCGCACTTTGCGATTTCGCGCGGCCGATCAGGGTGGCCAGAGCGGGAGTTTTTAATTCGCGGAATAAATCGGCGGCCAATTCTTCGGGGGGCAGGCCGAAAGGCAGCAGGATATCTAGATGACTCATGGCGCGATTCTAGGGCAAAGACCGCGCGGGCGTGCAATATGTTCGGCGCCACGGTGCTGTCGTTTTCGCATCGCGCATCGCGGTTGAGTGCGCGGGAAGAACGGGCTGGGGCGACGGGGATGAGCGTATATTGTGCGATGGTCGTGCCGACTGTCGACGACGCGATGCACTACATCATGC
>JBBWZW010000513.1:0-4299 GCA_039649305.1 Burkholderiales bacterium | reverse complement strand
ATTTTGCTGGCCGTAGCGGGCGCGTTGCCGCGTTGCTCGTCGTCGCCATAGCTCGCTATGGCTCCTCCTCACGCCTTGCACCGCATCCCGCGACGGCCGCCAAATTGCCCAACTTATCCCTGCGCGGTGCCTAATGAGAAAAGTGAAACGGGGAATTCTATTGTTTGTACGGCGTGACTATCTCCGCCTTCATCCGATACCCCGATGCTCCGAATTCAGTGTCGCTGCGCACCGTTTCCACAGTGCCGCTCACCCAGACTGCTGACATCATCTGCACATCCTTGATCGGTTTTGCCGCAAAAGCGTGAACGATCTGATTCGCAGGTGGCGGCGGTGTATGGATGCAGGCGCCGAAGTAGGGCACCAGCAGGAACTCTTTCACCTTCCCGCGCTGCGCATCCAGCGGAACAATGAAACCGGGGATCCGGATACGAGCGCCATTCAGCGAAGGTTCCACCGGCGCCTCGCTCCAGGCTTTCTTCATACGCTCAAGCGCCTCCATCGCACGCGGATCGCCATCGCTCATTTGTCCGAGGTCTAGCCCTTTGAACAGTTGCTGCGGATCCCAGTTTTTCGGTACCAGCGCATCCCAGTTCACTTCCCTGAAACCGGCGTTTGCCGCAGGCGCCTTGGGCTGGGGCAAGCGGTCGCCGACGCGGTATTCGGATTTGGACTCCGCTGTGGGTTTGCTTTCCTGCGCAGCGATCATTGGAGCGGCGCCGGCCAATACCAGCGCGAAGAAAAAGGACGTTCGATTTGGTTTCATGTTTTTCCTTACAGGCGGGGCGTCAGCCCATCCGCCAATGATAGCCGGTACGCGCGATATCCCGGCACCAGGCTGGCGAGGAGACCGACGATGACGACTGTGCCAAGTAACGGGATTTCATCCATGGCAAGTAATAAAAAACCAACCGACAAGCCGTAGTGCGCCTCTGCCAGCGGCCCCAGTATAGCGGTCGCAAGCGCCAGCAGCACCACGCCCAGCAGGGAGCCGATCACAGTGATGCCCAGCCCCTCGACCACCAGCATCAGGAAGATGTCCGTGGGTTGCGCGCCAACCGATCGCAGGATCGCGAGTTCACGCCGACGCTCATTGAGCCCGGCGAGGACAACCGCGACGAGCCCGCTCAAGCCCACCAGGACCACCATCGCGGAAACCAGCAACAAGGTGCGCTCGACCACGCCGACCACCTGCCACAGCTGATCCAGCGCCACCCCCGGCAGTATGGCCAGCAGCGCTTCGTCGCGATACTCGTTCACATAGCGCTGCATCTTGAACACTGCAGTGCGGCTTTTCAGACCCACGAGAACGGCGGTCACGGTCTTCGGCGTCAGGTCAAACTTGCGGACATACTCCGGTGGAATGGACAAACCCGGGATCGGTGCGCCGGCCTGCCAGTCGAGGTGGATCGCTTCGATCGCCTGCAACCCGACATGCACGGTCCGGTCCACCGGTGTCCCGGTGCGCGCCAGGATACCCGTCACCACGAACGGCTTGTCCTTGTGCGCGGCCAGTGCGACCTCACGCATGCCGTGATTAAGCGAGATTTTGTCTCCCACGCGGTAGCCGAGCTGCTCCGCCACCTCAGCGCCGAGCACCGCGTCGAAGATTTCGTTGAACCGTTTGCCATTGGTGAATTCGAGCGGCCTCGACGATCCATACTTGAAATGCTCGAAGTAAGCGTCGGTGGTGCCCAGCACCGGAAAGCCGCGGTGCGAATCGCCAAGCGATACCGGGATCGCCCATGCCACTAACGAATGTTGGGCAATGGCCTGAACACTTTGCCAACGGATATTGTTAGTTGCCTCGCCCATCCGGAATATTGCGTACAGCATCAGTTGCACAGGGCTGGTACGGGCGCCGATCACGAGATCGGTGCCGGACACCGACTGGGAGAAACCTTCCCGTGCGCTCTGCCTGAGCCGTTCCACGCCCAGCAGCATCGTGACGCTCAGCGCAATCGCCGCCATGGTCAGGCCGAGTGTCAGGCGGCGATTCCACGCGCTCTTCCATGCAAGGAACAGGAGATGCTTCATGCGGCACCTCTTGTCGTCGCGGCTTTGTTGATTTCAGTGAGCGACACTTCGCGGCTGAAGTGCGTCGCGAGCCGGTGATCATGACTGACAAACAATACGGTGGCCTGCGATTCCTCGCACTCCCGCAACAACAGATCCAGAAAGTCTTCCTGCCGTTCCGTGTCCAGCGAGGAGGTCGGTTCGTCGGCGATGATGATCTCCGGCCGGCCGACCAACGCTCGTGCAGCGGCGACGCGTTGTTGTTGACCGACGCTTAGCTCGGTGACTGGCCTGGATTGAAGTGCCCGATCGAGGTCAAGGTCGGATAGCAGACGCATCGCCTCCGCCTGCAGTGAGTTGCCGGACGCCGTGGCCCGGTCACGCCGAAGCGCGGAAAAGCGGCAGGGCAGCAGTACGTTGTCGAGCACCGAGAGATGCGGAATGAGGTTGAACTGCTGGAAAATGAACCCGATGTGATCCACCCGAAAGCGGTCACGCGCGCGGGCCTGCTTTTTTGGCAAGTCGTCGTTCAATACGCAGACGCTGCCGCATTCCGGCGTCAGGACACCGCCCAGCAGTCCGAGCAAAGTGCTCTTGCCGCTGCCACTGGGCCCGTACAGGAACACCCGCTCTCCGGTTTTCACTTTGAAGTCAGGTATGTCGAGGCATGGGGATTGCGCTTTTGGCCAGCGGAAGCGCATGTGCTCAATGGAGAGGATGCTGCGATTTTGCATGCGGCGATCCTACCAGGAAAGGGCGCGGCGCTTCGGCGTCAACGTGGAAGCCGATTGACCGCGCGGGCCGACCATCTGTACCTGCAAACGATGAAGGTGGGGGAACGCCTCGAACAGCCTGACCTCCAGGCCTTTCAGCGCGGAAGGCGATGCGCATTGAAAGGTGATGACCGCTTCCAGTTCTGCATGGCTGTCTTCCTGCTTGCTATTTGTCGCATCGGTGACCGGCGACGTAACATGCGCCGGCCCGGACGTGCAACGCGCCGCCGCGGTCGGGACAATCAACGTTTCCGGTTTCCGGAATTTTTCAGACATGGCCTGCACCGCTTTTCGCTGCTGCTCGTTGCGGGGCGCATGTTCAAAGCCAAGCAGGCTATCGAGCGGCGAGATCAGTTCCAGTTCCAATGTGTTGCCCTCTACCGCGACCTGCATCCTCGCGGCTCCATGTACATGCGCGCTGGTTTCGCGTGCATCGACGCTGCCGGCGGCCGTCAGCAGTACGGCCAGCGCAGCAAAAATTGATTGCTTCATTCATCATCCTGTTGAACCGACGGTTGATCAAAACGAGATATGCCAGGTTTCCGGCCACCGCGGCAGTATTATCCAAGTTTACGAGGAGGCGCAACAGCCGGTCAACCGGGGAATTTCGCGTAGGGTGGATGCCGCCGCATGGTGGACGGCCAGTAAGTCATGATCATCGGTCCAGACGGATATGTGCTCGCAACCGACATTTCCCCCGGCATCCTGGAGTTCGCCAAAGAGAATGCGCAAAGCGCGGGATTGAAGAACGTCGATACCAAGGCGGATGCTGCCTGAGGCAGACTTGAGTTTGCAGCGGCTAAAAATGTATATACACTCGTCGATAGTGGCATGCGAATCAATAAATCCAACCATCGCTATTATTAACCAGGAATTTATGGCTGAATATACACAAGTGAAAACCCTTCAGGCAGCACTCGAACTTGCGCGTGCATTCGCCTCACATCACGAAGTAAACGAGTCCCAGGCAGAGGCGTATGCCGAGAACTGGTACGAGGCCGGCAAGGACTACGACAAGGCCACCGCTGAGGATCTCGGTGCATATCTTATGCGCCGCTTCAACTTCGCCTGAATGCGGGGAAACTCGTGGTGATATATGCGCCTGACTTGCAATTGAACGTGGACGCGCGCAAGCGCGACGGTTAACTTAGGCATTAGCCCGCAAATGATCCGGACCCATCGCGGAACGCCAATCCCGCTCGAGATCTACCACGGGGTCCCCAAAGGATGGCGCGCAGACGAGGTCGTCGCGACGCACGCAGCACTCGGCGGGCACTCGCCGGAACTAAGGCGCCGCGCAGGAATAAGTTGGGCAATTTGGCGGCCGTCGCGGGATGCGGTGCAAGGCGTGAGGAGGAGTGGAGTCATAGCGAGCTATGGCGACGACGAGCAACACGTTCGCAAGAAAAAAGAAGAACAGGCTCTCAGCAACGCGCCCGCTAGAGCGGTTTCAGCCTGGTCTGTAAATCCGTTGGCCGCGGTCAGCGGGCCGGCGCCATGGACCATCGGA
>JBBWZW010000197.1:0-8351 GCA_039649305.1 Burkholderiales bacterium | reverse complement strand
CGCGGGCTACGGCGATTCCGAGCGTGGCGGTGCCATTGTCGATTGTGGGTACATTCGCCGTCATGCATCTCGCCGGTTTCAGTCTCAATAACCTGAGCCTGATGGCGCTGACCATTTCCACCGGTTTCGTCGTCGACGATGCGATCGTGATGATCGAAAACATTGCGCGATACATCGAGCAGGGCGATCCGCCGCTGACGGCGGCACTAAAAGGCTCGCAGCAGATCGGCTTTACCATCATGTCGCTGACTGTGTCGCTGATCGCCGTCCTGATTCCGCTGCTGTTCATGGGCGACGTGGTGGGGCGCCTGTTCCGCGAATTCGCCATCACGCTGTCGGTAACGATCATCCTGTCGGCGCTTGTTTCGCTGACGCTGTCGCCGATGATGTGCGCCAAGCTGTTGCGTCACGTGCCGCAAAACAGGCAGGGCCGCTTCTATCAGGCGTCCGCCCGGTTTTTCGAACGTCTGATCGCGCGCTACGGCGAATGGCTCAATTGGATACTCGACCGCCAGGCAGCGACGCTGCTGGTGGCGGTCGGTACCCTGGTACTGACGGTTTTGTTGTACATCACCATCCCAAAAGGCTTTTTCCCGGCGCAGGACACCGGACTGATCCTCGGTATTTCCGAAGCGCCGGAATCGGTGTCGTTTGCGGCCATGTCGCAACGGCAGCAAGCCCTCACGAAGGCAATCCTGCAAGATCCTGCGGTGCAAAACCTGACGTCATTCATTGGCATTGACGGCATCAACACCACGATGAACAGCGGCCGCATCCAGATCGTTCTGAAACCACGCGATCAACGTACAGCGACGGCCACGGAGATTATTGGCCGGCTGCAGGAGAGAGTGGCGCAAGTGGAAGGAATTTCGCTGTTCATGCAACCGGTGCAAGACCTCACGATTGAAACGCGTGTCAGCCGCACCCAGTACCAGTTCACGCTTGAAGATCCCGACCCGGCGCAACTCAGCGTCTGGACTCCGCGATTGGTTGAGCGACTGCGGCAATTGCCGCAATTGCGCGATGTGACGAGCGACTTGCAAGACCGGGGGCTGCAGGCGGCGTTATTCATCGACCGCAGCACGGCATCGCGCTTGGGCATTACTCCGGACGTCGTCGATAATACGCTTTATAGCGCGTTCGGCCAGCGTATCGTTTCGACCATTTTTACCCAGGTCAATCAGAACAGGGTGGTGCTCGAGGTGCAACCGGATTTCCAGAGGGGGCCACATGCGCTCAATGGAATTTACGTCACCGGCTCCGGAACAACCACAACGGACGCCGCGGGCAACGTTACCGCGAGCGGGCCCCGGCAGGTGCCGCTGAACACCATTGCTACGCTAACGGAACAGGTGACGCCATTGGCGGTCACGCATATCGGTCAATTCCCGGCCGCGACCATCTCATTCAACCTGGCACCCGGGGCGGCGCTGGGTGATGCGGTCAATGCAATCAATGCCACGACGCGCGAACTTGGCTTGCCTCGGAGTATGGAGACCGGCTTCCAGGGAGCGGCGCTGGCGTTTGAGGCATCGCTCGCCAACCAGCTGTTGCTGATCCTGGCTGCCATCGTTACGGTCTACATCGTGTTGGGCGTGCTGTATGAAAGCTATATCCATCCAGTCACCATCCTGTCCACGCTGCCGTCTGCGGGCATGGGAGCATTGCTCGCGCTCATGCTGTTTGATGCCGAGCTGGACGTCATCGCCATCATCGGCATCGTGCTGTTGATCGGCATTGTGAAAAAGAACGCGATCATGATGATCGATTTCGCGCTCGACGCGGAGCGCAACGAAGGCCTGAATCCGCGCGACGCGATTTACCAGGCTTGCCTGCTGCGCTTTCGACCGATCATGATGACCACCATGGCGGCATTGCTCGGCGCGCTGCCGCTGATGCTGGGGACTGGCGTCGGTTCCGAATTGCGCCATCCGTTAGGCATCACGATTGTCGGCGGCCTGATCGTGAGCCAGGCGTTGACGCTGTTTACCACGCCGGTGATCTACCTCGCATTCGACCGGCTGGCGAGGCGCTTTTCCGGGCCGGTTGAGGATGATGCCGGAGACGCCGAAGCTGCCACCCGGCCTGAACCGCCATGAATCTGTCGGCTCCCTTTATCCGTCTGTCGGTTGCCACTACCTTGCTGACGCTGGGCGTGGCGATGGCCGGCATCCTGGCGTTTAATTTGTTGCCGGTGTCGCCGCTGCCGCAGGTGGATTTTCCGACCATTTCGGTATCGGCCTCGTTGCCGGGCGCCAGCCCCGAGACGATGGCCACGTCGGTTGCCACGCCACTGGAGCGCTCATTGGGCCGCATTGCCGGTATCACCGAAATGACATCGTCGAGTTCGCTCGGCTCGACCCGCATCACGCTTCAGTTTGACCTGCGCCGCGACATCGATGGCGCAGCACGCGATGTACAAGCTGCCATCAATGCGGCGCGCATCGACCTGCCGCCCACCTTGCGCAGCAATCCGACCTACCGGAAAGTCAATCCGGCCGAAGCCCCGATCATGATCCTCGCATTGACTTCGGATACGATGACGCAAGGGCAGCTGTACGACGTCGCGTCAACCGTCATGCAACAGAAGCTGTCCCAGGTGAAAGGCATAGGCCAGGTGAATGTTGGCGGCAGCTCGTTGCCGGCGGTGAGGGTCGAACTCAATCCGACCGCGCTTGGAAAGTATGGTGTCGGCCTGGACGACGTGCGCAATGCGCTGGCGGCCGCCAATGCTAATCGGCCGAAAGGTGTTCTCGAAAGCGGCGGGCGGCAGTGGCAGATTGCGGCCAATGACCAGGCGACCAGGGCGGCGCAATACCTGCCGCTGACCGTGGCCTATCGCAATGGGGCGCCGGTGCAGTTGACGACGCTCGGTGAGGTCGACGATTCGGTGGAAGACTTGCGGAACGCGGGCATGTTCAACGGCAAGCCTTCGGTGCTGGTGATCCTGAACCGGCAACCGAACGCCAACATCATTGATACCGTCGACCGGGTGCGCGCGCTATTGCCGCAGATGCAGGCGTCGATTCCCGCCGCTATCGACGTGTCGGTCGCGCTGGATCAGACTGCGACGATCCGCGCATCGCTGCATGATGTGGAGCGCACGCTGGTCATTGCCGTCGCGCTGGTCGTGATGGTGGTGTTTTTATTCCTGCGCAACTGGCGGGCAAGCCTGATTCCGAGCATCGCGGTGCCGATTTCTCTGCTCGGCACCTTCGGCATCATGTATCTGCTCGGTTACAGCCTGGACAATTTTTCATTGATGGCGTTGACGATTTCCACCGGCTTTGTCGTCGATGATGCCATCGTGGTGCTGGAAAACGTGATGCGGCACCGGGAACAAGGCATGGGCCGGTTGCAAGCCGCGTTGACCGGTGCGCGCGAGGTCGGTTTCACCGTGTTGTCGATGAGTATTTCGCTGGTTGCGGTATTCATCCCGATGCTGATGATGGGCGGGCTGGTCGGCCGCCTCTTTCATGAATTCGCGGTCACGCTGTCGGTGGCGGTGCTGGTCTCGCTGGTGGTGTCGCTGACCACTACGCCGATGATGTGCGCCAAGCTGCTTAAATACGAACCGGAACGACCGCATGGGCGGCTGTATGCGGCAAGTGAGCGCGCCTTCGATGCACTGCTGAATGCTTATGACAGGAGCCTGCGCCTGGTGCTGCGCCATTCGATATCGACCCTGCTGGTACTGCTGGCGGTGATCGCTTTCAATTTCTACCTGTATGCCACCGTGCCAAAAGGGTTTTTCCCGCAACAGGATACGGGACGCATCGTCGGCTTTATCCAGGCTGACCAGGCCATTTCATTTCAGGCGATGCGTCCGAAACTGGCCGCCTATATCGATATCGTCAAGGCCGATCCGGCAGTGGCGAGTGTCACCGGTTTTACCGGAGGCGGCCAGCGCAACACCGGCCAGGTGTTCATTGCCCTCAAGCCGTTGGCGGAGCGGCGCATCAGCGCCACGCAGATCATCAACCGCCTGCGCGGCAAGCTGGCAGTCGTGCCTGGCGCGACCCTGACCCTGCAGGCGGCGCAGGATATCCGCGTGGGCGGCAGGCTGGCCGGCGCGCAGTATCAATACACGCTGCAAGGCGACAACCTGGCAGAGTTGTTCAGCTGGGCGCCGCAGGTCATGCAGGCCATGCGCGGGATACCGCTGCTGACCGACGTCAACTCCGACCAGCAGGAAAGGGGATTGGCGGTTACGCTGATCGTGGATCGAGCGACCGCGTCCCGGTTAGGCATTACCCAGAAAATGGTCGACGACGCGCTATACGATGCGTTCGGCCAGCGGCAGGTATCGACCATCTACGCGCCGCGCAACCAGTACCATGTGATCATGGAGGTCGCGCCGCAATACTGGCAGCGACCGGAAACGCTGAACCTCCTCTATATACGCACGGCGGCCGGCGCGATGGTGCCCCTCAGTGCATTTGCGCGTTACGAGATGACCACCACCACGCTCTCGGTCAACCACCAGGGGCAGTTCGCGGCAATCACGCTGTCTTTCAACCTGGCGTCCGGGGCTGCGCTGGGCGATGCGGTCAAGGCGATCAATGACGCGACGGTCCGCATTGGCATGCCCGCCAGTATCCATGGCAGTTTCCAGGGAGCGGTCCGCGTGTTCCAGACTTCATTCGAAAGCCTGCCTTACCTGATCCTGGCGGCGCTGCTGACGATCTACATCGTACTGGGCGTGCTGTACGAGAGTTATGTGCATCCGGTTACGATTCTATCCACCCTGCCTTCGGCAGGCGTCGGCGCTATCCTGGCGCTGATGCTGTGCCGGATGGACCTGTCGATCCTGGCGTTCGTCGGCATCATCCTGTTGATTGGCATCGTCAAGAAGAACGCCATCATGATGATCGACTTTGCACTGACTGCGCAGCGGGTCGAGCACAAGGTTCCGATGGCGGCGATTCATCAGGCCTGCCTGCTGCGCTTTCGTCCAATCGTGATGACGACCATGGCGGCAATGCTGGGGGCGTTGCCATTGGCGCTCGGCGCCGGCACCGGTTCCGAGCTGCGCCGCCCGCTGGGGGTGACCATCGTCGGCGGTCTGATCGTGAGTCAGGCGCTGACGCTCTACACCACCCCGGTCGTCTACCTGTATCTCGACCGCTTGCAGAGCTGGGCACGACGCTTGCGCGCGAGGTTGTACGGCCGGCCGGTCGCGGATGCGGCGCACGACGCCGGCGGATGACCACACCATGCAAGTTTACCTCCACCGGAAGACACGGTTCATGGTGGTCCTGTGCGTTGCGCAATTGACCGGTTGCGCGGTCGGGCCGGATTACGTGCGCCCGCCGGTCGAAGCGCCATCCGCATTCAAGGAAGCTACTGGTTGGAAACTCGCCCGACCCCGCGATCATGAACTCCGCGGCAAATGGTGGAACGCGTTCAATGATCCGCTGCTCAATGCGCTCGAAGAACAGGTGAATGTGTCGAATCAGGACCTGGCCCAGGCCGAGGCGCGTTTCCGCGCGGCGAAGGCATTGGTGCAGGAGGCCCGCGCAGGTTTTTTTCCGCAACTTTCCGGCAGCGTATCAGCCACGCGCGCCGGGCGTGGGGCGTCGGGTGCGACGCCGGCCAACGTGACAGGGACCCGTGAATTGACGTTCGATGCGACGTGGGAAGCGGACGTGTGGGGCAGGATCAGGCGCACCGTCGAAGCAAATCAGGCAGATGCCCAGGCCAGCGCCGCCGATCTCGAAGCGACCCGCCTGAGTATTCAGGCGCAGCTGGCACAGGCCTATTTCCAATTGCAGGCGACCGATACCCAGACGCAGTTGCTCGAAAGGACGGTAGCCGATTATCAGAGATCACTGCAGTTGACACAGAACCAGTATGCGGCTGGCGTGGTCGCAAGGGAAAACGTGGTGCTGGCCGAAACGCAGCTTAAGACCACGCAGGCGCAATTGATCGATCTCGGAGTGCAGCGCGCGCAGCTGGAGCATGCGATCGCACTGTTGGTCGGCAAACCGGCATCGAATTTTGCCTTGCGCTCCGCGCTGCTTGCGGCCGCAATCCCCGCGGTGCCGGTCGGCGTGCCGTCGACGCTGTTGGAGCGGCGGCCCGATATTGCCGCTGCCGAGCGCCGGGTCGCAGCCGCCAATTCCGACATCGGTATCGCCGTTGCCGCTTATTTTCCAGACCTGACCGTCTCCGCGTCAGGTGGCTTTCGCAGCAGCAGCGTGGCGAAATGGCTCACTGTACCCAACCGGTTCTGGGCGGTCGGGCCGGCAATCGCACAAACCCTGTTCGACGCGGGCGCGCGCCGTGCACTCACCGATCAGGCAATCGCTGCTTACGATGCCGAAGTGGCGGCGTATCGGCAAGCCGTGCTGACCGGCTTCCAGGAGGTCGAAGACAACCTCGCGGCGCTGCGCATTCTTGAACAGGAAGCGCAGGTGCAGAATGAAGCGCTGCAATCCGCCCGCTTGTCGGTTGCGCTGACGATTAACCAGTACAAGGCAGGTATTGTCAGTTACCTGGACGTGATTACCGTACAAACCACCGCGCTGGGCAGTGAACGTACTGCGGTGGATCTCCAGAATCGACGCCTGGTCGCCTGCATTCTTCTGATTAAGGCATTAGGCGGCGGATGGCGGCGGGAATGACCAGGAATGTTTTCACCAAATTCTCAAAAAAATAGCCAGTATTTCAAGCGCTGGCGCGGGGCGCGGGTGTTCGCGTGTTTGCAAGAAGGGGCTCGTATTACTTTACCTCGTCCATCATGCGACAGAACCGTTTAACGTGCGATCGAGTTGGTACGCTTGATCTTGTTCTGTAATTGAATTATCCCGTAGAGCAGCTGTTCTGCTGTTGGCGGGCAACCGGGCACGTAAACGTCCACGGGAACGATACGGTCACACCCGCGTACGACAGAGTATGAGTAATGATAGTAGCCGCCGCCATTGGCACAAGAACCCATCGAAATAACCCAGCGCGGTTCGGCCATCTGGTCGTAGACCTTGCGCAACGCCGGTGCCATTTTGTTGCACAAAGTTCCTGCAACGATCATGAGATCCGATTGGCGCGGAGACGCGCGGAACATAACCCCGAATCGGTCCATATCGTAACGTGACGCACCTGCGTGCATCATTTCCACCGCACAGCACGCCAGACCAAACGCCATCGGCCACATCGAGCCGGTTCGAGTCCAGTTAATGATCTTATCCGCTGAGGCAGTGACAAACCCCTCATTTAACACGCCTTGAATTGACATGGCTTTCATCCCATCCGGGAGATCTTTGGGATATACCACAATCCCACATTTGATTTGACAACGATATTCAACATAAGATGCGTAATCAAACGGACGTGTTTCGCCTCGCGCGTGGCAGTATCCGCACAGAATGCGGCGTACAGGGAGCCATGATGCGGGCTCGCGCCGGGCGATTCCCTGTCGATCCTGTCCCGCTGTCACCGATTCTGGGTGAATGGAGACCCGTGTTAAGAACGGATACGAAGAATGCAATTGCCTTTTGAAAACCGCGCAGAGGCGGCAGAAGCGTTGGCGCTGCGGTTGCATGAGTATCACGGGCGCAACCCGTTGATTCTCGCCATTCCGCGCGGGGCCGTCCCGATGGGTAAGATCATCGCCGAGCGGTTGGCAGGAGAACTGGACGTCGTCCTGGTCCACAAGCTGGGCAGCCCGTTCAATCCCGAATTCGCCATCGGCGCGGTCGATGAAACCGGCGCGACTTATCTCGCGCCATCGACCCCATGGTTTCATGCACCCCGTGCTTTTGTTGAACACGAAAAAACGCGCCAGCTGGCGCTACTCATTGAGCGACGCGCGCGCTATACGCCTGTGCGGCGTCTCATCGACCCTGCGGGTCGCATCGTCATTGTCGTTGACGACGGACTAGCAACTGGCGCCACCATGATGGCCGCTCTACGCGCGATTCGATGCCGGCACCCCGCAGAGCTCTTGTGTGCAGTCGCGGTGGCTGCACCGCAAAGCCTGGACCAGCTGATGCCGCTGGCCGACCGCGTGCTTTACCTCGCTGTGCCGGGCAATTTCTACAGCGTCGGGCAATTTTTCCGGGACTTTGCGCCGGTTGACGACAAGGAAGTCGTCCAAATCCTCGCCGATGCCCAAGTGAATCCTTGGGCCGTAAAGAAGGCCTGAACCGCGGCCGGACCGTATCGCGAGGGACGCCGGTTGCCTGGTAGTGAAATCCAACAAACTGTCTTTCTGTGGCCTTAGGCACCGCGCAGGAATAAGTTGGGCAATTTGGCGGCCGTCGCGGGATGCGGTGCAAGGCGTGAGGAGGAGCCATAGCGAGCTATGGCGACGACGAGCAACGCGGCAACGCGCCCGCTACGGCCAGCAAAAT
>JBBWZW010000154.1:0-6783 GCA_039649305.1 Burkholderiales bacterium | reverse complement strand
CGGCCAGATCGTCGGTCCGACCATCGTCGGCTGGATATCCGACGGCGCAGGTGGATTGCAACGTGGCTTCATCTTTTCCGCTGCCGCGCTGCTTATCGGCGCGGTGTTGGGGTCGCGGCAGCGGGCGTTGGCCTGATGTCCGTTTCCGGCGAACGGCATCAGCCTGTTTCGACTATCCTGACGACTCGTTCAATCCTGAGACCACCATTATGCGAAGTGGCGACATTATCCGGCTGTTGAGCCTCGCCGCCATCTGGGGCGCATCGTTTCTCTTCATGCGCATCCTCGCGCCGGTGCTCGGACCGTTATGGACCGCGGAGATACGTATAGCGGTCGCAGGAGCGGCGATGCTGCTGTTCATGCTTGCTAGCGGACGCGCAATGGGATTCGCGGCAAACTGGACACACTACCTGGTGGTGGGCACATTGAATTCCGCGCTTCCATTTGCATTGTTTTCCTATGCGGCCCTGACACTGCCCGCCGGGTACTCGGCCATCCTGAATGCAACCAGCCCGCTGTGGGGCGCATTGATTGGCGCGACGGTCCTGAACGAAAAACTCACCGCACGCAAGATCGCCGGTCTTTCGATCGGTATTGTTGGAGTAGCTTTCCTGGTGCGGCTGGGCCCAGCGCAATTCACCTCCCAGACGCTGCTCGCGGTCATGGCCGGCATAAGCGCAGCCATCTGTTACAGCATCGCAGCCGCGTATTCGAAAAGGAAGTCGGCGCATATCGCTTCTCCACTGATGGCAACCGGCTCGCAGCTAGGCGCGACACTGGCGCTGCTGCCCTTCCTGCCGCTGGCGCCGATACGTGGCGAATTAACGCCATTCATCCTGCTGATGGCCGGCGCGCTTGCGCTCCTGTGTACCGCGATCGCCTATTTCATTTACTTCCGCCTGATCGCCGATCTCGGACCAACGAAAGCGCTTACCGTGACCTTCCTGATTCCGTTGTTTGCATTGCTGTGGGGCGCGCTGTTCCTGCATGAGCCGATCAACCTCAACATGCTGATCGGATGTGGACTGGTGGTATTGGCGACCTGGCTGGTGGTCTTTCAGGCAAGAGCGGCGACGAAGCGGGCAACAGGTTAGAACTGTACTGTCGCGCGCACTGCACCACGCAGTGCGTTGCACACCACGACTTCTTCCGCCGCACGAAGGTCCTCAAGCGTCAGTCTTCTCTCCGTCGCATTCCAAGCCGGGTCATCCAGCAACACCGAACGCATCACACCCGGCAGCAAGCCTGCTGCAAGCGGCGGCGTATACCACCGTCCATCGAGTTTGATGAAGACGTTGCTGCGGGCGCCTTCCGTCAACTCACCATCCGTATTGAAGAACAACATGTCGAAGGCGCCTTGTGCTTCCGCCGCGCGCCACGCCCGGTCGTAGCGCTCGCGCACCGTTGTCTTATGTCGCAGGAACAAGTCGGTGGACAGGGTGGGCTGCGGCGCAATCAACACTGATACCGGACCTGGCAAAGGAATGAGCTGTGCGCTTTGCACGACGCATACACCGGACTGCTTCAGTGCAAGGCGTACACGATGAGGCCCCGGTGACAAACCGGCACAGGTGCGTTCCAACATCCCGCGCATCTCCACATCATTGAACGCATAGCCAAAGTACGCAGCGGATGAACGCAAGCGCTGCAGATGCAACTCAACATGGCGACAACCTTCGTCCCTGGTCGCATACATGGTCTCGAATATTTCGAAGTCGCTCTCGAGCCCGGTGAGAAATTTTGCCTTCAGCTTGCACTCGGCGTACTCTTCTGCTGCAACGCTGTCATGCACGATGCCGGCGCCGACACCCATCTCGCCGGCACGCACACCATCAGGCCCAGGCGCACCCAGCACCAACGTACGTATCGGCACCGACAGGCAAAAATCCCCAATGCGACTGCTGCTGGTTTCATCGAACCAGCCGATCGCGCCGGTGTAGATGCCGCGCGAATCGGGTTCCAGCTCGCGAATGATCTGCATAGTGCGGCGCTTAGGCGCGCCGGTGATCGAGCCGCATGGATAAAGCGCGGCAAATGCCTGCGCCAACGTCACATCGTCTCGCAGGCGAGCGCGCACGGTGGACGTCATTTGCAGCACGCTGTTGTAACGATCGACGTCAAACAGGTGCGGCACCGTAACCGATCCTGATGCCGCAATACGGCCAAGGTCATTGCGCAGCAGGTCCACGATCATCAGGTTCTCCGCGCGGTTCTTCGGGTCGGCGGCGAGCTGTGCGGCGCGTTCGGCGTCCTGTGCCGCATCACCGGTTGCGGCCGCAGTGCCTTTCATCGGACGCGCCGTTAATTCCCCTTGCGTGTGCTGAACGAACAGCTCGGGAGAGAGCGACAGCACTGCACCACCCTCCGGCAGCGTGATCAATGCGCCATATGGCACGGGCTGCCTCGCGCGCAGCTTTGTATAAAGCCCTAGCGGCGAACCGTACGCATCGAAGCGCAATCGGTAGGTATAGTTGACCTGATACGTATCGCCTGCTTCGATGTAGGCATGAATACGCTCGATGGCTTCAACAAACTGTTCTTCACCGACGCTGGTACGGATGTTCGCAATGCCGGAGGCGGGAATAGATTGCGCGCTCAGCCAGCTCTCCACCTCTGTGGCGGACAGCTGTTCGCAGCGATCGAAGAACAACACCTGCGAGGCGCCGGGATTCCCGCTGCGCTCGGCGACATCATGCAGCCCGGCACCGAGTTCATAGGAGAACAGGCCGACAGCATGCTTCCCTTCTTGCAATGCCTTCTGTAATTGCTCCCACAGCGCCGGCAGCTCCGACGCGTGCGCGCATGAAAGTGTTCCGGCATGACCGGTGTACAGACGCGAGCGGCGATCGGACTCAGTGGCGGCGTTATCGTCGAGCAGGGCGAAGCAATTTGTGACGTCGTGCGAAGTGTTCAAAGCGAGGGAAATATAGCAGATGCGTGAAACCGGTATTTTAATACCCTCCGGCTAGCTTCCCCGCTTCGACAGGTAAATACCCCAGAGCAGCAACGCGCCACCCGCCATCTGCACCGGACTGATTACTTCTGTGAAGATGATCCACGCTGCAATGGTCGCGGTCAATGGCTGGATCAACAGGCTGACCGAGGACAGCGAGGCCGGCAAATGGGCCGATGCATACGCAATCACTGTTTGTCCGCCGATTTGGGCCAACAGCGCCAGCCCCAGCAACGGCAACCAGCCGGACAGTTGGGCCGGCCAGAATGCGCCCGGCGACATCAACGCAAACGGCAACAATGCGATCGCTGTGATGGTGGTGCTCCACGCCATTAGCCGCGCCGTTGAATACTGGTTGCGCGCGTCCTTGATCACAAGCTGATACGCGGCATAAAACACGGCGCTCACCAGCCCCAGCGCATCTCCCAGCAGCTTGGTGTCGCCACCGCTTGTATTGCCGCCCGCATTCGGCCCGACCAGCATCACTGCCCCGGCCAGCGCAATCGCCAGTCCGGCAATGAAGGTACGCGCAAAGCGTGCGCGATGTGCAACCCACATCCACAATGCGATGAACACCGGCGCAAAATTCGATAACAGCGTGGCATTCGACACAGTGGTGTAATGCAACGACAAATGCCAGATAGCCATATCGCCGGCGAAGTAGATACCGGCCAGGATGAGCGCCAGCGTGAAGTCAGTACGCTTGCCGCCGGCTTCATCCTGCTTGCGAACCACGAACGCCCATGCCCACAACAGCGGCGTGGCGAGCGCCATGCGCCAGAATGCCGAAGCGACAGGATTGACGTCGGACAGACGCATGAGGATGCCGGCGAAGCCGATCGCAATGCCGCCAGACAGGAGGGCGATGAAAGCGAATGCGGGAAATGATTTGGTCATGTCAGGGTACAGGGATCAGACTTCATTGCCCAATGCGCCGCATCATTTTTCTGATTCCTGATTCCTGACCCCTGTCCCCTGATATTTAAACCAGCAGCATGGCGATTTGCGCCTGAGAGCCCTCGGACGGGCTTAGCTTGAAACCGCTCTTTGCAAACCGGTGCCAGCGTCCCACCACAAAGCTGGTGATCATGTTGGCGCGGATGATGACTTCCGATTCTTTCGCTTCGCCCTGTGTGACCGCCACGCGCAAGGACTGCTTGAGCGCCATTTCCACGCGATCGATGAACTGGTTCATCCGCTGCTGCAGCCGCTCGTCCTCATTGACCAGCGCATCGCCGATCACCACCCGGATCATGCCGGGATTACGCTCGGCGAAGTTGAGCAGCATGCCGATAGTCGCCTGTACCTGCGACAAGCCGTTTTCCTGTTGTTCGGCGATCTGGTTGATCAGGCCGAACACGGTCGATTCAATGAAATCGATGAGCCCTTCGAACATCTGCGCCTTGCTGGCGAAATGCCGGTATAGCGCCGCCTCCGATACATCCAGCTTCCCTGCCAGCGCCGCAGTGGTGATCTTCTCGCCCTTCGGCTGCTCCAGCATCTCGGCCAGCATCTGAAGAATCTGGAGTTTGCGTTCGCCCGGTTTTGTGGTTGCCATGATGTTCTGGTTAGTAAGCGCTCGGAGGAAGACTATTGTTATTGTTAGCGTAATCGATGGACATTTTTCGCCAGTTGCCGTACGGATTTTACTTTGACATCGACATAAAGGGGGCGCTTTGTAATTTCCGGTGGCGGAAGGTGCGCCGCCCCCTGTTGTAAATCCGGCTTCCTGACGAGGTATTGTGTCACCCAGGCCGTGCGCATGCCGATCGCCTTCGCCGCCCTCAGGTTGACTACCGTGTCTTCCACCAGTACACAACGGCAGGCCGGGGTCTTTTCTTTAGCCAGCAGTTTGCGCAGCATCGATTTAGATGGTTTTGGCCGCAACTGACGGTGCACCCGCATCGATTCGATCGGGATGTGTTTGGCGAAATGCCGGTGCAGGCCGAGATGGCGCACGACGTCACGCGAATAACGTCGCGGCGCGTTGGTCAACAGGATTTTCCGGCCCGGCAGGCGACTGAGCAGCCGACCCAGGCCGCGCTCGGCGCGGATCATCATGATCAGGTTGTCGAACTGATGGGCGTCGCGCAAAAATTCATCCTCGCGCACCTGGTGGTGCTTGACCAGGCCCAGCAGGGTCGCGCCGTAACGCTTCCAGTAGTCGAGTCGCGCTGCATTGACGGTAGCCGGGTCGGCCGGCGTGCCGGGACTGCCAAGGACTTTTGCCATAAATGCATTCATGTTTGCATTGATGGCGGGGAAGATGGCGTGTGATGCGTTGTGAAGCGTGTTGTCGAGGTCGAACAACCAGAGGGGAGCAGCCATGTGAAAGTATGCCAGGCGTTGTCGGAGGCGATGAAAAACGCGGTTATTTCACCAGGCGTGTATCAGCGCTTTTCGCTTGTTCAAAAAAAAATGATCGTCAAATCGCTTTGACGATCATCTTGCCATGCGGCGGAGTGGCAATTCAGTGCGACCGGATCATCGTCCCGAACGCCTGCTCCGTCAGCACCTCGAGCAACAGCGAATGCTCGATCCGTCCATCAATGATGTGCACCGTATTCACACCCGATTTCGCCGCTTCCAACGCGGATGAAATCTTCGGCAGCATCCCGCCGGAGATGGTCCCGTCCGCGAACATCTCATCGATTTCGCGCGCGGACAGATCGGTCAACAGGTTGCCCTGCTTGTCCATCACGCCCGGGATATTGGTCATCATGATCAGCTTCTCAGCCTGCAGGATTTCCGCGATCTTGCCGGCCACCAGGTCGGCGTTGATGTTATAGGCCTGGCCGTCTTCGCCGAAACCGATAGGCGAAATGATGGGAATGAACGCATCGTCCTGAAGCGCCTTGACCACAGCGGGGTTAATCGCATCGATTTCGCCGACGAAACCGATATCGATGAATTTGCCCGGGTTTTCCTTGTCCGGCATCGCCATTTTGCGCGCGCGGATGAGGCCGCCGTCCTTGCCCGTCAAACCGACCGCCTGGCCGCCGTAATGGTTGATCAGCATCACGATATCCTGCTGAACTTCGCCGCCCAGCACCCACTCGACCACTTCCATCGTCTCTTCGTCGGTGATGCGCATGCCCTGGATGAAGGTTCCCTGCTTGCCGATCTTCTTGAGCGCGTTGTCGATTTGCGGACCGCCGCCGTGCACCACGACCGGGTTCATGCCGACCAGTTTCAGCAGGATCACATCGCGCGCGAAGCCGTGCTTCAGGCGCTCTTCGGTCATCGCATTGCCGCCGTATTTCACGACAATGGTCTTGCCGTGGAATTTGCGGATGTAGGGCAGCGCCTCCGCAAGAATTTCGGCCTTGATTTGTGGTGGCACCGCGCTGAGGTCGATGCCAGGCTGGGTTAAGTCGGTCATGACAAATCCTGTAAATAGATTTTCGCGATTTTACAGGGAAAGTGCATGCAATTCCCGGGCCGTGTATTGTGTTTCGAAGGATCGCGACATTAAACTTTGCGCAACTGACAACACCATCAAGCCTGCATCTTCAACTCGAGGCGCTCAGACCCGCGCTGTTGCGCTTCGCTTTCCTGCAACTCCGCAGCGATGCGGTGGCCGAGGACGTGGTACAGGACACGTTGATGGCGGTGCTGGAAAAGCCCGGACAATACAGCGGACAGTCGTCCCTGCGCACCTATGTCACCGGCATTTTGAAATTTAAGATCATCGACGCCTTGCGCATGTCAAACCGAGAGCGTCCGATTGCAACCGTTGACGACCAGAGCGAGGCGGATGCCATTGATGCATTAGTCACGGCGAACGGCCATACGATCGACACACCGCGGCAATGGGGCAATCCCGACGC
>JBBWZW010000146.1:0-32115 GCA_039649305.1 Burkholderiales bacterium | reverse complement strand
GCGGCATTCGCTTGACCGCCCATGCGGTAGACGAAAGGCTCTGCAGCGTAGTTCTCTGTGTTGTTGATCGTGGTCGGCTTGCCATACAGGACGAAGCTGGCGGGAAATGGCGGTTTATAGCGCGGCTGGCCTTTTTTGCCTTCCAGTGATTCAAGCAATGCGGTTTCTTCGCCGCAGATGTATGCGCCATAGCCATGGAACGCGTGCAGCTGGAAGTTGAAGTCGCTGCCCATGATCTTGTCGCCACGGAGGCCAGCTGCACGCGCCTCGTCCAGCGCTTCTTCAAAGCGTGCGTCTTCGGCCCAGATCTCGCCGTGGATGTAGTTGTAGCCGACGGTGATGCCCATTGCGTACGCACCGATGGCCATGCCTTCGATCAATGCGTGCGGATTGTAGCGAATGATGTCGCGATCCTTGAACGTGCCCGGTTCGCCCTCGTCGGTATTACAGACCAGGTATTTCTGTCCCGGGAACTGGCGCGGCATGAAGCTCCATTTCAGGCCGGTCGGAAAACCCGCACCGCCGCGTCCGCGCAGCGATGAAGCTTTCAGCTCGGCGATCACCTGCTCGGGCGTGATCTTTTCGTTCAGGATGCGCTTCAACGCCTCGTAGCCGCCGCGTTTGACATAGTCTGCCAAATGCCAGTTGTTGCCGTCGAGGCCGGCAAGAATCAGGGGATTGATGTGACGAGTGTGCAAGCTGGTCATTTCTTCAGTTCCTCCACCAGCACATCGATTTTCTCATTCGACATGAAACTGCACATGCGCTTGTTGTTCACCAACATGACCGGTGCGTCGCCGCAGGCGCCCATGCATTCGCCTTCCAGCAGCGTGAACTGGCCGTCCGCAGTGGTTTCCTTGTAATCGATGCCGAGCTTCTGCTTCAGGTAATGCGCCGCCGTTTCGCCGCCCGACAATTGGCACGGCAGGTTGGTGCATATCGAAATTTTGTGCTTGCCGACCGGATGGGTGTTGTACATGTTGTAGAACGTAGCCACCTCTTGCACGGCAATCGCCGGCATGCCGAGGTAATCGGCCACATCCTGCATCACTTCCGGCGCGAGCCAGCCCTTTTCATCCTGGGCAATGGCGAGCGCGGCCATCACCGCAGACTGTTTCTGGTCCGCAGGGAATTTCGCGACTTCGCGATCGATTCTTTTGTAAGCTTGCTCTGATAACAGCATTGTCTATGCCTCAAATATCGACACGCTCTTAGCGGTCAATCTCACCAAACACTATGTCTTGCGTGCCGATGATGGTTACTGCGTCGGCAATCATGTGGCCCTTGGCCATTTCATCCAGCCCTTGCAGGTGCGGGAAACCGGGCGCGCGTATCTTCATGCGATACGGTTTGTTGGCGCCGTCGGAGATCAGGTAAATGCCGAACTCGCCCTTCGGATGCTCCACCGCGGCATATGCTTCGCCCGGCGGCACATGGAAGCCTTCGGAAAACAGCTTGAAGTGGTGGATCAACTCTTCCATGTTGGACTTCATCTCGAGCCGCGACGGCGGCGCCACCTTGTGGTTATCAATGATCACCGGACCGGGGTTATTGCGCAGCCACTCGATGCATTGCTTGATGATACGGTTCGACTGGCGCATTTCCTCGACGCGCACAAGGTAGCGGTCGTAGCAGTCGCCGTTGACGCCGACCGGGATATCGAAGTCGAGCAGGTCGTACACTTCATACGGCTGCTTCTTGCGCAGGTCCCACTCGATGCCGGAACCGCGCAGCATCGGGCCGGTAAAACCCATTGCTTTCGCGCGCTCGGGCGATACCACGCCGATACCGACCAGGCGCTGCTTCCAGATACGGTTATCGGTCAGCAGCGTCTCGTATTCGTCGACGTAAGTCGGAAAGCGATTGGTGAAGTCCTCGATGAAGTCGAGCAACGAGCCCTGGCGGTTTTCGTTGAGCTGTTTGATCGCCTTCTCATTGCGGATGATCGATGCCTTGTACTGCGGCATGCTGTCCGGCAGGTCGCGATAAACGCCGCCCGGACGATAGTAAGCCGCGTGCATACGCGCGCCGGAAACCGCCTCGTAGCAGTCCATCAGGTCTTCGCGCTCACGGAATGCATACAGGAACACCGCCATTGCGCCGACGTCCAGCCCGTGCGCACCGATCCACAACAGGTGATTCAGGATGCGCGTGATTTCATCGAACATCACGCGGATGTATTGCGCACGCAGCGGCACTTCGATACCGAGCATCTTCTCGATCGCCATCACGTATGCGTGTTCATTGCACATCATCGACACATAGTCGAGACGATCCATGTACGGCACGGATTGCAGATAGGTCTTTTGCTCAGCCAGTTTCTCGGTCGCACGGTGCAGCAACCCGATATGCGGGTCGGCGCGTTGAATGACTTCGCCGTCCAGTTCCAGCACGAGGCGCAACACGCCGTGTGCGGCCGGATGCTGCGGACCAAAGTTGAGAGTGTAATTCTTGATTTCAGCCATTATTTCATCCCGTACTTTTCTTCACGAATTACGCGTGGCGTAATCTCACGGGGCTCGATCGTTACAGGTTGGTAGATGACGCGCTTCTGCTCGGGGTCGTAGCGCATCTCGACATAACCGGAAACGGGGAAATCCTTACGGAACGGATGACCGATGAAGCCGTAGTCGGTGAGGATGCGGCGCAGGTCGTTATGGCCATCGAACAGGATGCCGAAGAAGTCGAACGCCTCACGCTCATACCAGTTAGCCGCAGACCAGATATCGATCAGCGACGCCAGTACCGGCATCTCATCGTCCGGCGCAAAAACACGCACCCGCAAACGCCAGTTATGAGCCATCGACAGCAGATGGCAGACCACGGCGAAACGCGGACCTTCCCAGGCGCCGTCACTGTATGTCGAGTAGTCGACGCCGCACAGGTCGATCAACTCTTCAAAACGCAAGTCGGCATGATCGCGCAAGACACGCATCGCCGACAGATAATCCGCAGCCTTGACGACGACAGTCACTTCGTCCAGTGCGACAGTCAGGCTTTGAACATGATCGCCCAGCGCATTTCGCAGGGCCGCTTCAAGTGTTTCAAGTTTCGTAGTCATATTCTTGGACCATGCACGCTATCAGCGCGCAATCGTATTGGTGCGGCGAATCTTGTTCTGCAGTTGCATGATGCCGTACAAGAGCGCTTCGGCGGTCGGCGGGCATCCGGGGACATAGACATCGACCGGAACAATCCGATCGCAACCGCGCACCACGGAATAGGAATAATGATAATAACCACCACCGTTGGCGCAGGAGCCCATGGAAATCACCCAGCGCGGCTCGGCCATCTGGTCATACACCTTGCGCAAAGCCGGCGCCATCTTGTTGCACAGGGTACCGGCAACAATCATCACATCCGATTGACGCGGTGATGGGCGAAACACGATTCCGAAACGATCAAGGTCGTAGCGCGATGCACCTGCGTGCATCATTTCGACTGCGCAGCAGGCCAAACCGAACGTCATGGGCCACAGCGAACCGGTACGCGTCCAGTTGATCAGCTTGTCAGCCGTGGTGGTGATGAAACCTTCGTTCAATACGCCTTCAATAGACATTGATTACTCCCAATCCAGGGCGCCCTTCTTCCAGATGTACCAGAACCCCACGACGAATTCGGCGATGAACACCAGCATCGTGATAAAGCCCGGCCATCCGAGGTCACGCATAGCGACACCCCAGGGGAAGAAGAACGCTGTCTCCAGATCGAACAAGATGAAAAGAATTGCAACCAGGTAGTAACGCACATCGAACTTCATGCGCGCATCTTCGAATGCTTCAAAGCCGCATTCGTAAGGAGAAAGCTTTTGTGCATCCGGTTTGTGAGGTGCGAGCACACGGCCAAGCACTTGCGGCACTACGCCTACAGCGATGCCAACCAGAATGAAGAGAAGTATGGGGAAATAGTTTTCGAGGTTCACGATAAGACGGCGCAGTATGTTGAACGGTTCGTTATCAGCTTCGCAGCAAAGCGAATCAAACGACAACTCCTCGATAAAAAGCCAGCTCGGGGATCCCCCTTGCTGGCTCTATTATTTTTTTTGGTGCCGACGGCGAGACTCGAACTCGCACAGCTTGCGCCACTACCCCCTCAAGATAGCGTGTCTACCAATTTCACCACGTCGGCAACGAAGACCAATATTTTAACCTGTTTTAGTCCTTTTGTTCAACGCTCATTGCGGCTAAACATAGGAAAAACCAAATTAATATTCGCGAACGGTGTTTGCGAATCGCACAGCGTAATTACTTCGGGATCTGCCCTGCTTGTCCGGCTGCTCCAGCAGGCGCTGTAGTCGCTGCGCCAGGTTGTGCAGGCACCTCTTTGGCTGCCGGTGCGGCAGGCGCATTCGTAGCAGGAGCAGCGGGCGCTTGTGCAGGAGCTACGGGCATCCTGTCCATCACACCACTACTTGCCGCCGGATGTTTGTTGCCTACGAAAGCCAGCCCGAGGGTGGCAGCGAAAAAGATCGCGGCCGCAAATCCGGTCGACTTCGATAAAAAGTTCGAAGAGCCGGTAGCGCCGAACAGGCTGCCGGATGCGCCGGAGCCGAATGCCGCGCCCATGTCCGCGCCCTTGCCATGCTGGAGCAGCACGAGACCGATGATCGCCAGGGCGGACACCACTTGAACCACAACGATGATAGTGAACAAAGCGTTCATTGAATTTCCAATCTAATTAGTCTGATTTTTGTTTTTATGCTGCCCTGACGATCGACAGGAAGTCCGCAGCCTTCAGTGCCGCGCCGCCGATCAAGCCGCCATCAATGTCCGGCATCGCCAACAACTCTTTCGCGTTGTCAGGCTTCATGCTGCCGCCATAGAGAATTTGTACGTTGGCCGCAGCGTTTGAATTCTTTGCGGCCAGCTTCGAACGCAACATGGCATGAACGTCCTGCGCCATCTGCGGTGTTGCGGTCTTGCCGGTGCCGATTGCCCATACAGGTTCGTAAGCGACCACAATTTTTTCAAGCGCAGCCGCGTCGATCGCATTGAGCACCGCATCGATCTGCTGACCTACCACTGCATTGGTCTGACCCGCCTCGCGCTCCGTGAGCGACTCGCCCACGCACACAATCGGAGTCAGGCCTGCCTTGAGCGCACGCGCGGTTTTTTGCGCAACCAGCTCATTGCTCTCGGCGTGATACGAGCGACGTTCGGAGTGACCGACAATGACGTACCTGCATCTGAAATCGAGCAGCATCGCTGCCGAAACTTCACCGGTATAAGCGCCGGATTCGTGTACCGACAGGTCCTGTGCCCCCCACGCCACCGGGCTGCCCGACAGCTCTGACTGGCACTGCGCAAGGTATGGGGCGGGAACACAAACCGCCACATCGCAAGCCGGCTGTCCCAGCTCGGCCTTGATCCCTGTCAGCAAATTACTGTTTGCAGCGAGGCTGCCATTCATTTTCCAGTTACCGGCGATGAGTTTGCGACGCATATGGACCCGAATTTTCAATAACCGCCCATTTTAGCGCGCCGCAGCATGCCCGGTCAAACCTACCGGGCATGCTGCTTGCTGTTAACTCATATATCCCGGTGCGGATCAGATCAGCTTGAAGACGATCTTTCCGACGTGTGTGCTCGACTCCATCAGCTTGTGAGCCTCGGCCGCTTCTTCCAGCGCGAAAACTTTATGGATTACCGGCTTGATTTTGCCGGACTCCAGCAGCGGCCAGACCTGTTCACGCAGCTTGGAAACAATCGCTGCCTTGAACTCGATCGAACGAGGACGCAGGGTAGAACCGGTAATCGTCAGACGGCGGCGCAGGATCTGGCCCAGGTCAGCCGTCGCCTTCGCTCCACCGAGCAACGCAATGACTACGAGACGTCCATCGTCGGCCAGGGCGTTTATTTCGCGAGGAACGTAATCGCCTGCCACCATATCAAGGATGACATCGACTCCCTTGCCTCCGGTGGCGGCCTTCACCACCTCCACAAAATCTTCGGTGCGGTAATTAATTCCGCGCTCCGCTCCGAGTGCCTCGCAGGCACGGCACTTTTCGTCGGAACCGGCCGTCGCGAAGACACGATGACCCAAAGCCTTCGCCATCTGGATTGCCGTCACGCCGATACCCGAGGAACCGCCCTGCACCAGCAAAGTTTCTTCGCCGCTAAGCTTCGCCCGGTCGAATACATTGCTCCATACGGTGAAAAAGGTTTCCGGCAGAGACGCTGCCTCGACCGCACTCATGCCTTTCGGGATCGGCAGGCATTGCTGGATCGGAGCAGCGCAGTACTCGGCATAGCCGCCTCCCTGCACCAGTGCGCAAACCATGTCGCCGATCTTGAACGCGGATCCGGTTACGTCCCCGCCGACGATCTCGCCTGCGACCTCGAGTCCCGGCAAGTCGGATGCACCGGGCGGCACAGGATAGTTACCTGTCCGCTGTAGCACGTCGGGCCGATTCACGCCCGCGGCATGTACTTTGATCAGCACCTCACCCGGCTTGGTCGGTGGCATCGGCCGCTCGCAAATTTTCAATACATCTGGTGGCCCCGGCTGCGTGATTTCAATTGCTCGCATGATGTGGATAGTCTTGTATTTGAAAAAATGCATTGTACGCCAGCGGCCATTTGCGAGTTGCCGGCCCCGCGCGGCCACGTTCCTGCCAGGTGTTTCAATTGTTACAAATTGATGGGAACTAACCAACTTATTCTGTTTCCAAACGGAAACATCACGCTATTGGATCGGAGCCTATGCAGCTTGCCTACACCGCCGCGTCCCTCAGGGAGAGCAGGTCAGAGACGAATCGAAAATCCGCCCGGGTCGTTCACATTGAGCGCGAGATAAGACCCGCCTCGGTGGAGAGCCATCGACAGCTCGTGGACTTATCGCCGGATGCAATCTTCGTTTATCGCAAGAACAAGCTGACCCTGCTCAACCGGGCCGCAAGCCGCATGTTAGGGGCGGATAATGCCGGCGAATTGTTGGGACGGGACCTGTTCGATTTCGTGCATCCGGACCACCGTACGCTCTTCCACGAGCGCGCCCCGCTGCCGACATGGAAGAGCGCGTCCACACCGTTTGTCGAGCAGGTATGGCAGCGCCTGGACGGAACGAGCTTCCACGCCGAGATCGCGGTCAGCGATCTGATCCATGACGGCGCGCCCTCGGTACAGATCGTTGTACGCGACATCAGCGAACGCAAACGCAACGAAGAACTGCAACTCGGACAAAACCGGATCCTGAACATGCTTGTCACCGGCGCCGAACTGCGGGATATCTTGCTTGAGATAGGGCGGCTCGTCGAAACCCAGTCGCGCGGACTTTGCTCGATCCATATGTTCGACGACAGCTTGACGACGCTGGCTCCAGATCGGATGGAGGTATTGCACTCGGAACCGGTCATGCTTGCTGATAAAGCGGGAACCACCCTATGGACGTCGCGGCGTAGTCACGCACTCGCGCGCGGGCTCAAAGCGTTCGCGTCGCGGCCGATCTTCAGCAAGCAACGCAAGCAGATCGGCGCATTGGCGCTTTACTTCCGCAACCCCGGCCTGCCGACCAGGCAAGACCTTGAATTGCTGAACATCTGCACCCGGCTCGCCGCCATCGCAATCGACAGCCGCGCGTCGGCTGAGAGATTGCGTTATCTCGCGCACTATGATGGCCTGACCTCCTTACCGAATCGCTTCCTGTTCAACGAATATCTCGACCTTGCGTTGCATGATGCGCAGCGCAACGGCAGCAGGTTTGCCGTGTTGTTCGTCGACTTCGACAGGTTCAAGGAAATCAACGACACCTTCGGCCATGAAGCCGGCGACCACGTGTTGAGGGAAACCGCGGCGCGGCTACGCGGTGCATTACGACAGACGGACAAAATCGCGCGCATGGGCGGCGATGAATTCTATGTGCTGATACCGGACCTGGAAAATGAACGCGATGCGGCCGATGTCGCGCAGAAGCTCCTTGATGCAGCGTCTCGTCCGCTGACCATCAACGGGCAGCATTTCCGGCAGAGCATCAGCATAGGAGTGGCGATATATCCGGGTGACGGCGACACCGCCAGTACGTTGTTGAAAAACGCGGACAGCGCAATGTACGGCGCTAAAGGCCTCGGCAGGAATGGCTTCCGGTTCCATTCTCGCTGCGAAGTGATGCAACTCGAAGCTTGACGTCCTCCCTGCCCTGAACGACGGGGATCTACTGCGCTATGCATGAGCAAGCTCCAGCATAGTCACTTCGGCGGGTGCCTGCTTCGCAGAGCGGCCTGAGCACCGGCTCTCCACAGGCGAACACGGCATGTCCTGCCGCTAAAATGTTGCATGACGCATTGTCATCCGCATTGGCCACGAAGCGGCACGCCGTGCAGCGCGATCGCCGCCATCCTCGTGTTCTGCTCCTGCAGCGCCAGCGCTGTGTTAAACACGAAGCGACGTGCCCCGGCGAAACCGCGCAGCATGCACAGTTGATGTTATCAAACATTTAATGCGAAGTAATGGACGCCTTCGTCGTCCGCGCCTTATATCTTCGCCCTGAAGGACGAGGTTTTACGGCGCATCGCATGAAAAAAACCGCCCGTGGTTTGCACCACGGGCGGTTTGCTTTTCAACCTGCGTCAGCAGGCGCGCAATTTGTTACTGCTGCTGAGGCTCCGCTACACCGCCCTCTTCCGCAGCGACGGCTTTCATCGACAGCTTGAGGCGGCCGCGGTCGTCCGTTTCCAGGACTTTGACACGGACCTGCTGGCCTTCTTTCAGATAATCGCCGACCGCATTGACGCGCTCATTGGCGATCTGGCTGATGTGCAGCAAGCCATCCTTGCCCGGCATGACCTGGACGATCGCGCCGAAGTCGAGCAACTTCAGCACAGTGCCGTCGTAGTTCTTGCCGACTTCAACCGATGCGGTCAGCTCTTCGATACGGCGCTTGGCTTCCTGGCCCGCAGCCGCGTCGACGGAAGCGATGGTCACTACGCCTTCATCGCTGATATCGATCTGGGTGCCGGTTTCTTCAGTCAATGCGCGGATCACAGCGCCGCCCTTGCCGATCACGTCACGGATTTTTTCCGGATTGATCTTGATGGTGATGAGGCGCGGTGCGAAGTCGGACAGCTCGGCTTTACCGTGCGGCATGGCTTCCTGCATCTTGCCCAGGATGTGCATGCGGCCTTCTTTGGCTTGCGCCAGCGCGACCTGCATGATTTCCTTGGTGATGCCCTGGATCTTGATATCCATCTGCAACGCGGTAATTCCGTTGGCGGTACCGGCTACTTTGAAGTCCATGTCGCCGAGGTGATCTTCGTCGCCGAGGATGTCTGTCAGGACTGCAAACTTGCTGCCATCCTTGATCAGGCCCATCGCGATGCCGGCGACATGCGCCTTCATCGGAACGCCCGCATCCATCAACGCGAGGCAGCCGCCGCAGACGGACGCCATCGAAGAGGATCCGTTCGATTCAGTGATCTCGGACACCAGGCGCACGGAATAGCTGAACTCTTCCGGAGACGGCAACGCTGCCTGCAGCGCGCGCTTGGCCAGACGGCCGTGACCGATTTCACGACGCTTCGGTGTACCGACGCGGCCGGTTTCACCGGTAGCAAACGGTGGCATGTTGTAGTGGAGCATGAAGCGATCGGAGTACTCGCCCATCAGCGCATCGATCTTTTGCTCGTCGCGCGCAGTGCCGAGGGTCGCGATGACCAGAGCCTGTGTTTCACCGCGGGTGAACAACGCGGAGCCGTGGGTACGCGGCAGCACGCTGTTACGGATCGAGATCGGACGGACCGTGCGTGTATCACGACCATCGATACGCGGCTCGCCTTCGAGAATCTGCGAGCGGACGATCTTCGCTTCCAGGTCGAACAGCATGGAACCAACTTCGGCAGCATCAGGCACCGGACTGCCATTCGCAGCGGCTTCAGCAGCCAACGCGACGCTCACTTGCTCGGTAACCGCCTTGAGCTTTTCGGTACGCTGCTGCTTTTCCTTGATCTGATAGGCTTCGCGCAGCTTCGCTTCGGCCAACGCTGTGACACGTGCGATCAGTGCTTCGTTCTTGGCCGCCGGCTTCCATTCCACTTCCGGCTTGCCGCCGTCACGTACCAGTTCGTGAATCGCATTGATGACCGCTTGCATCTGGTCATGGCCGTAGACCACTGCGCCGAGCATGATTTCTTCGGACAGCTGTTTCGCTTCCGATTCCACCATCAGTACAGCCTGTTCGGTCCCGGCAACCACCAGATCCATTTGCGAGGTTGCAAGCTGCGACGTGGTTGGATTGAGCACATACTGGCCGCCGATATAACCGACGCGGGCTGCACCGAGCGGACCGTTGAACGGAATGCCGGCAACCGACAACGCGGCCGATGCGCCGATCATCGATGCGATGTCAGGATCGATTTCCGGGTTGACGGAGAGTACATGGATAATCACCTGCACTTCGTTCAGGTAACCTTCCGGGAACAGCGGGCGAATCGGACGATCGATCAGGCGGGAAGTCAGCGTCTCTTTCTCGGAAGGACGGCCTTCACGTTTGAAGAAACCACCCGGGATACGGCCCGCGGCATAGCTTTTTTCAACGTAATCGACGGTAAGCGGGAAGAAATCCTGGCCAGGCTTGGCATCCTTACGGGCGACGACAGTAGCCAGTACGACGGTATCCTCGATCGATACGACCACAGCGCCGGAGGCCTGACGGGCGATCTCGCCTGTCTCAAGCTTGACCTGGTGCTGGCCATACTGGAAAGTTTTGGTAACTTTATTGAACACGGTGTTTCCTTTCTATTTTTGCCGACAGATTTTCAGGCGCTGTCGTTCACCTCACCACGGGTGACCGTCACGGATGACAGCCGCCTTTGTTACTTTCAAACACTACAAACTGCTAAAAGACAAAATGCCCGCATCAGCGAACTGACGCAGGCATTTCAGCGCTACAAACCCAGACAATAATGTCGCAACGAGTTTACTTACGCAAGCCGAGCTTTTCGATCAGGGCGCGATAGCGGCTCAAATCTTTGCCCTTGAGGTAGGAAAGCAGGCTTTTACGACGATTGACCATCATGATCAAGCCACGGCGGGAGTGGTGATCCTTCGCGTGGGCTTTGAAGTGGCCGTTGAGTTCGTTGATACGGGCGGTCAGCAATGCGACCTGGACTTCCGGGGAGCCCGTGTCGTTCTGGCCGCGAGCGTTGTCCTTGATGATTTCGGCCTTGTTGATATTTTCGACTGTCATGAATTACCTTTCACATGCGGTGGGCGGAGTCGCGACCCCTAACACACCGTGAATAAATGAATTAAAATTTTGATCAAAATTGACCAAGATGCGCAGTATATAGGAAATGACTTGGCTATTCAAACACTTAGCTGGCTTTAAAGCGCTTTTAAAGGAATCGCCATGAAAATTCTCTCCACTGCCCTGCTCGCTGTCGTTCTGGCAACAACCGGTGGCTGCGCGCTGATGCCCGCGCCGGTCAACGCCGGCGATACCGAACCAGACCTTTTTGCCAAACGCGGCGACCCAACGAATCGCTACCAGGACGGACAGGACCGATTGCTGGAATATGCACTCGGGCCGTGGGGCCAGAAGACCTATATGGCGCGCATCGGCCCGGATGGCAAGGTTGTTTCGTTCGAACAAGTGTTAACGGTGGAAAAATTCGCCACGCTCAAGGTGGGCCAGGCGACCAAGAACGACGTGCTGCGCACCATCGGCGCTCCTAGTGAAACGTCTTATTTCCGACGGACCGACCTGGAGGTATGGACCTATCCGTACAAGGAAAGCGGGGTATGGAACTCGATGATGCACGTGCATTTTGACAAGAACGGCATTGTACGCCAGATGCTAAACGGACCGGATCCGCGCTTCGATCCGGACATGCGTTTTCCGTTTGGCATGCTACGCAGATAATGAAAAAGCGCCTGCCTGACTGGTCTTCCAGGCAGGCGCTTGGATGCTTCCGCAGTGAGATTAAAGCTGCGGATTCAACTTCTCCGCTTTCGACTGCAGCTTGTTCAACGCCGACAAGTACGCCTTCGCGGAGGCGACCACAATATCCGGATCGGCGCCAACGCCATTGACGATGCGGCCGGCTTTCGACAGGCGCATGGTCACTTCGCCCTGCGATTGCGTCCCGGTGGTGATCGCGTTAACCGAGAACAGCAGCAATTCGGAACCGCTCGCGGCTTTCGATTCAATCGCATTGACGGTGGCGTCGACCGGGCCGTTGCCCTGCGCTTCGCAGGTCAGTTCCTGGTCATCCATCGTGAATACCACTTTGGCGCTCGGGCGCTCGCCGGTTTCGGAACGCTGGGACAGCGACACAAATCGGAAGAATTCCTTGTCGTGCGAATGTTGTTCGTCCGCTACGACAGCGATGATGTCCTCATCGAAAATCTCGGACTTGCGGTCAGCCAGTTCCTTGAAGCGCGCAAACGCGGCATTGACTTCGGTTTCCGACTCGAGCGCAATGCCGAGTTCTTCGAGACGCTGCTTGAATGCATTGCGGCCGGACAGTTTGCCCAGCACGATCTTGTTCGCGGTCCAGCCCACGACTTCCGCGCGCATGATTTCGTAGGTATCGCGCGCCTTCAACACGCCGTCCTGGTGTATGCCGGATGCGTGCGCAAACGCATTGGCGCCAACCACCGCTTTATTCGGCTGCACCGCAAAGCCGGTGATCTGGGACACCAGCTTTGAAGCAGCCACTATTTGCGAGGCATCGATCGAAAGGTCGAGGTTGAAGTGATCCTTGCGTGTCCGGACCGCCATCACGATCTCTTCCAGCGCAGTATTGCCCGCACGTTCGCCGAGGCCATTGATGGTGCACTCTACCTGGCGTGCGCCACCGATCATCACACCGGCCAACGAGTTCGCAACTGCCATCCCCAGGTCGTTATGACAATGGACTGACCAGACAGCCTTGTCCGAATTGGGAATACGCTCGCGCAAAGTCTTGATCATGTTGCCGTACAACTCGGGCACGCCGTAGCCAACCGTATCCGCGAAATTGATGGTCGTTGCGCCTTCCGCAATCACCGCCTCGATCACGCGGCACAGGAAATCCATGTCCGACCGGCTGCCGTCTTCGGGGCTGAATTCCACGTCGTCGGTAAAGTTGCGGGCGAAGCGCACTGCTTGCTTAGCCTGCTCGAACACCTGGTCCGGCGACATCCGCAGCTTCTTTTCCATGTGCAGCGGCGACGTGGCGATGAAGGTATGGATGCGCTTCCGTGCAGCGGGCGCGAGCGCTTCGGCCGCGCGGGAAATGTCGCGGTCATTGGCACGCGACAACGAGCATACGATCGATTCCTTGATGATGCCGGAGATGGCCTTGATTGACTCGAAATCACCCGGCGAGGCCGCAGCAAAACCCGCTTCGATCACGTCAACCTTCAGGCGCTCCAGCTGCCTGGCGATGCGGATTTTCTCATCCTTGGTCATCGAGGCGCCCGGGGACTGCTCACCGTCACGCAAGGTGGTGTCGAATATGATCAACTTCTCTGATGCACTAGCGGTCATGCTGCACTCCTTAGAAAGATACGGTGAACGAGCCGTGTTTTAAATGGTTTTTCGCCTGCCCTTGCCGTCAACAGGAGCGAGAGACTACACGAATTGTGGGGGTATGGGGTTTAGCGCGTGTTAACGCACTAGCAGGAATAGCGATAGCAGCAGGCCTGGCAGGAGGCTGCTGAGAGAAGCGGATGCGGAAATGTGGATTTCGCGGGACATGCGAAAAACTATAAGCGGAAATGTGGAAAAGCGCAACTATTTGGCAAAAGCGCCGGTTTTTGCATAGCGTGCAACTCTTCCACATTGCTGTTCAGGCGGCTGTCACTCCTTCTCGCGCTCGTTCTCGGCCGTCGTCTGGACGATACTGACCGGCTTACCCTTCAACAAGCGCCAGAAGTAGATTGCGTATCCGGAGAGGCCGTAAAGGACGAACATGCCAAACAGCACTTTAGGCGGATCGCTCGATATCAGTACGAAAATAAGCACAATCACGAATATCGCAATGAACGGCACCGACTTGCGAAAATTCACTTCCTTGAAGCTGTAGAACGGCACGTTGGTGACCATGGTCAGTCCCGCATACAGGGTGATCGCCCATGCGAACCAGCTCAGGTCAGTCCCGGCAAAGCCGAGATCGTCCATCAACCATACGAACCCGGCGACCAAGGCAGCGGATGCCGGGCTCGGCAGCCCCTGGAAATAACGCTTGTCGACGACACCGATATTCGTGTTGAAGCGAGCCAGCCGTAACGCCGCACCGGCACAATAAACAAACGCAGCCAGCCAACCGAGCTTGCCCATGCCGCGCAATGACCACTCGTACACAACCAGCGCCGGCGCGGCGCCGAATGACAACATATCGGAGAGGCTGTCGTATTGTGCACCGAACTCGCTCTGCGTATTGGTCAGGCGCGCCACCCGGCCATCGACACTATCCAGCACCATCGCCGCAAAAATCGCGATTGCGGCAAAGTCGAATTTCAGGTTCATCGCCATCACGATGGCAAAGAAACCGCAGAACAGGTTGGCGGTGGTGAATGCGTTCGGCAACAGATAAATGCCACGCCGGCGCAGCGTGGCACGCACGGGTGCGCCGCCCTCATCAAGCGGTGCATGACGCAGCGTCTTCTTGTTCAAACGCGTCATTTTGGGGAAAAACCCCGCGTTACTCTTCGCTTTGCGACGATGGAAACTTCCCATGCTGATTCCGTTTCAATTTAATGCAGTTGAGATCACAATTCGGCCAAAATCGTTTCGGTCGCGGACACTTTGTCCCCAACCGTCACTTTGGGCTTCGCAATAAGCGGCAGATAGACATCAACGCACGAACCGAAGCGGATGAATCCATAGCGCTGGCCGCGGGCCAGCATGTCGCCTCACGGCCGGCATACGGATCCTGAGCCTTTTCAATCACGACAATACGTCCGTCTGCCGGAGACAGGATCGCGTTCGCCTTTTGCGGAATCGACCGTGCGGGATCACGGAAGAAATGCAATACGAATACAGCAATGATCCAGAAAGGGAGCGACCATGCTGCAGAGAAAAAGGCCATCACTGCGCGGCAAGCACGATGGTCAGGCCAACGAATGGCCAACCCTCGCGCGCAATGATGGGGTGCGGATACTGTTTCAACGTCGCTCCCAGTTATGCGAAAGATTAAAAGCGTGGCTATTCTAGACGAGCAGCGACTAAATGTAACCCCTTGGCAACGATGCCTGTACGTTCAGACCCGAAGCACGCCTAATGGTTTTCTGTGCATTCGGGCGCGAAGCCGGTGACCCAATGCTAAACCAATTACCAAAGCGACTGTTGTTCGCCGTCCCTCGCACGCGGCCGCAGCTGCTTTACTTAAAGCGGATCTTTCCAACCGCACGCATGCTTAGCGTTGTTTCACCCGGTTCGAAGCTTGGCTCTTCGACCGGTTGTGCGGCGTCCGCCGAGGACATGCGCATGGTCTTCGGCGCCTGGGCTTCGTTTTGGGCATATGCACCCGAGCCCTCGAAATCCACTGTGTCGATCACCGCATCCGCCGTGTTGCGTCCCATCGCCTTCGCGATAGCGCCTATGCGTTCATTGAGGTTGCTGTAGGTAGCTGCAATCCGCTTCTCATCCAGCTTCCTGCTGGTCGCTTCGGTCAGGCCGAACTGCAGGCCACTCAAGGCAAGCACCTTCTGGGCAGCCGCAACCGTCTTGGGCAGCGTGCCCAGATTGGTCGTGGTCACTTCCAGGTATTGGCCTACGCGCCATCCCACAGCCTGCCTCGGCTTACCGCCGTGGGGACGCGGCTGCTGTTCATCCGCGTACACCGGATATGTGTAGTACCCCCGCGTCCTCAGTGTGGCCTGCGGGTCCTCCCGCTTCACGATCTCGGTACCCTGCCGCATCTTCTGATTGACGCGCGACGCGGCGGCTGCCTTGTCCTTGTCCTGCTCTTCGATCATCAGCGTGATGCGCGCTTCGTCATTCGGATGTCTGACTTCGCTGAATGCCGGGACGATCACCAGCGTGCCGCTCGTCTGTGCGGGACTCTGCGCAGTCTCTGCGCATACATTTGTCAGGCTGCCGCAGAGAACCAGGGGCAGCAAACAGGCTCGCAATCGTGACATGACTTCTCCAAAAAAAATGGGTGCAACACCTGAGTGTGCACCCCATTAATTCTACTCAACTCAAGCGGATCTTACCGATCCGCTCGTCGAGGCGAATGTGCTTAGTTCTTCGACTGATCGACCAGCTTGTTCTTTTTGATCCACGGCATCATGCCGCGCAGCTTCTCGCCGACTTGTTCGATTTCGTGTTCAGCTGTCAGGCGACGACGGGAAATCAGGGTCGGTGCGCCGGCCTTGTTTTCCACGATGAAGCTCTTCGCATATTCGCCGGTCTGGATATCCTTCAACACCGCACGCATTGCGTTCTTGGTGTCCTCGGTCACGATGCGCGGACCGGTGACATACTCGCCATACTCGGCGTTGTTCGAGATCGAGTAGTTCATGTTGGCGATGCCGCCTTCATAAATCAGGTCGACGATCAGCTTCAGCTCGTGCAGGCACTCGAAGTAAGCCATTTCAGGCGCATAACCGGCTTCCACCAGTGTCTCGAAACCAGCCTTGATCAGTTCGACGGCACCGCCGCACAGCACGGCTTGTTCGCCGAACAGGTCGGTTTCAGTCTCTTCACGGAAGTTGGTTTCGATGATGCCGGCACGGCCGCCACCGTTGGCCATTGCATAGGACAGTGCGATGTCGCGTGCAGTACCGGATTTGTCCTGGTACACAGCGACCAGGTGCGGAACGCCGCCACCCTGGGTGTATGTGGAACGCACGGTGTGTCCCGGTGCCTTCGGTGCAATCATGACGACGTCGAGGTCGGCGCGCGGAACAACTTGGCCGTAGTGCACGTTGAAGCCGTGGGCGAAAGCCAGCACAGCGCCCTGCTTTGCGTACGGTTCGACGTTTTCTTTGTAGACCTGCGCGATGTTCTCATCCGGCAGCAGGATCATGACGACGTCGGCCGATTTCACAGCGTCGTTGACTTCGGCTACGTTCAGGCCGGCGTTCTTGGCCTTCTCCCAGGACGCGCCGCCTTTACGCAGTGCCACGGTCACTTTGCAGCCGGAGTCGTTCAGGTTCTGCGCGTGCGCATGGCCTTGCGAGCCGTAACCGATGATGGTGACGTTCTTGCCTTTGATCAGGGACAGGTCGCAGTCTTTATCGTAGAAAACTTTCATTGCTCTTCCTAACTTAGTTGTTGTGGTACTGGATTATTAAACTTTGAGAATGCGCTCGCCGCGCCCGATGCCGGAACCGCCAGTACGGACGGTTTCCAGGATCGCTGTCCGGTCGATTGATTCGATGAATGCATCGAGCTTCGATTTATTCCCGGTCAGTTCGATCGTGTAAGTCTTCTCGGTGACGTCGATGATGCGGCCGCGGAAGATATCCGCGGTGCGCTTCATCTCTTCGCGCTCCTTGCCGACCGCACGCACCTTGATGAGCATGAGCTCGCGCTCGATATGCGAGCCTTCGGTCAGGTCGACGACTTTGACGACTTCGATCAGGCGGTTCAGGTGCTTCGTGATCTGTTCGATCACGTCATCCGAGCCGCTGGTCACGATCGTCATGCGCGACAAGGTCGCGTCTTCGGTCGGCGCCACGGTCAGCGTTTCGATGTTATAGCCGCGTGCCGAAAACAAACCGACCACGCGCGACAATGCACCTGCTTCATTCTCCAGCAAAACAGAAATGATATGGCGCATTACAGATCCTCCGAGCCCAAAAGCATCTCGGTCAACCCTTTACCCGCCTTCACCATCGGCCAGACGTTCTCGGTTTGATCCGTTATGAAATTCATGAATACCAGCCTGTCTTTCATGGCGAATGCTTCTTTCAGCGAGCCTTCAACGTCGCCCGGCTTTTCGATCTTCATGCCGACGTGGCCGAAAGATTCCGCGAGCTTGTTGAAGTCCGGCAGCGAGTCCATGTACGACTCGGAATAGCGCGAGCCGTAATCGATCTGTTGCCACTGGCGCACCATGCCAAGGAAGCGGTTGTTCAACAGAATGATTTTCGGCGTCAGGTGATACTGTTTGCAGGTGGCGAGCTCCTGGATGCACATCTGGATCGATGCTTCGCCAGTGACGCATGCCACCGTAGCGCCGGGGTTGGCCATCTGCACACCCATTGCATATGGCAGGCCGACACCCATGGTGCCGAGGCCACCGGAATTGATCCAGCGGCGTGGCTTGTCGAAGTTGTAGTACTGCGCAGCCCACATCTGGTGCTGGCCGACGTCCGAAGTAATGAACGCGTCGCCCTTGGTCACTTCCCACAGCTTCTGGACTACCGATTGCGGCTTGATTACTTCGCTTGAATCGGTAAATTTCAGGCACTCGCGGCCGCGCCATTCGTTGATTTGCTTCCACCACGCAGTCAATGCCTGCGCATTCGGCTTGGCCTCTGACGCTTCGAGCTGCGCGAGCAAGTCCTGCAGCACATCTTTCACGTTACCAACGATCGGGATGTCGACTTTCACTCGCTTGGAAATCGACGACGGGTCGATGTCGATGTGGATGATCTTGCGCGGGTGACTGGCAAAGTGCTTCGGATTACCGATCACACGGTCATCGAAGCGGGCGCCGATTGCAATCATCACGTCCGAATGCTGCATCGCCATGTTGGCTTCGTACGTGCCGTGCATGCCGGGCATACCGACGAACTTGTCGCTCGACGACCTGTATCCACCGAGGCCCATCAGCGTGTTCGTGCAGGGGAAGCCAAGCTTGTCGACCAGCTTGTTCAGCTCGGGCGCCGCATCGGCGAGTATGACGCCGCCGCCGGTGTAGATCATCGGCCGCTCGGCGGTCAACAGCAACTGCAATGCCTTGCGGATCTGGCCGGAGTGGCCTTTGTCGACCGGCTTGTAAGAGCGCATCTCGAGTTCCTTCGGATACTCGTACGCGCACTTGTGCATGGTGATGTCTTTGGGGATATCGACCAGTACGGGACCCGGACGACCGGTGGTGGCGATGTAAAACGCCTTTTTCATCGTCAATGCGAGGTCTTTGACATCCTTGACGAGAAAATTGTGCTTGACGCACGGACGCGTGATGCCAACCGTGTCGCACTCCTGGAACGCATCCTGGCCGATCGCGTGCGAAGGAACCTGACCGGAGATGATCACCATTGGGATCGAGTCCATGTAGGCAGTTGCCAGACCCGTTACCGCATTGGTGACGCCCGGACCGGAAGTCACGATAGCGACCCCGACTTTTTTCGAGCTGCGCGAATAGGCATCGGCGGCATGCACCGCGGCCTGTTCGTGGCGTACAAGGATATGCTGGAATTTTTCCTGATTGAATATTGCGTCGTAGATGTAAAGCACTGCGCCGCCGGGATAGCCGAATACGTGTTCGACGCCTTCCTCGGCCAGGCAGCGCACAACGATTTCCGCGCCTGTAAGTTCCAAACTCATTACATCATTCCTTTCAAGGTCCATGGGAGATTGAACGGATGCTCTCTCCTTGCGAAATCGTTCGGATATACACGGCCGGGCTTCCCTTTTTTGTGCGGTGACGCCAGTTCGTCGCGCACTAGTAAGTGCGGTTCAAAATGACGCTAAACGCGACTCGTTCAGCCTGGGTTTCTGTACTGCCGATACAAATTTCTCACGCTTGTGGCGTGGGTTAGAGCAAACAGCTTGTTAAAGCGCGCCTGATCAGGAAGCGGCATCATGCACCGCGCAAGAAAAGACAATCCTTCGTGATTGCGAAGGGACTGATACGGTAATGCGTCGCACCATTTTGGTCAAGTCAAATCCGAATAAAAACGTTTGAAATCAAGCGGTTTACGTAGAAAAAGCGGACAAACGGGGGGTTTTTTGCTAGCATGCGCACAGTTTCTACAGGCAACAAACCAATTGAGCGACCTTAACCACCGTATCCAAAACCGGCAAGTCAACGAAAAACGCGCCGCATTGCATGGCCACTGAAAAAGAACTGTCAGCCTTCCTGGAGAGCGTAGAACGTCGGGCCTTCAAGCAAGCCGTGTATGCGGTCCGCAAGGACGAAGCGGCGCTGGATATCGTGCAGGACGCGATGATCAAGTTGTCGGAAAAGTACGGCGACAAACCCGCGGCGGAGTTGCCACTGCTGTTTCAGCGAATACTTCAAAATACGATCAACGATTATTTTCGCAGGGAGAAGGTCCGCAACACCTGGGTGAGCCTGTTTTCCGGCAAGAGCGGCGACGGTGAAGACCCCGACGGCTTTGACCTGCTGGAAACCTACGAAGCGGAAGAAGGAACCGAGGCGGCCGAGTCGAGCGCCGACAAGGTCGAAAGGCGCCAGGTTCTGGCGGCGATCGAAGCGGAAGTACAAAAACTCCCGACGCGTCAACGAGAAGCCTTCCTTATGCGTTATTGGCAAGATATGGATGTGGCTGAAACGGCGGCGGCAATGGGATGCTCCGAGGGTAGCGTGAAAACACACTGCTCCCGTGCCACGCACGCGCTGGCCCAGGCGCTAAGAGCCAAAGGAATTACGTTATGAATTCGAAAGACCTGAACTTCGCTTATAAAGTGCGTAACGCACTGAATGAAAACCTCGACAACCTTCCGGCATCTACCGCCGAAAGACTGGCATCTGCGCGCAAAATTGCATTATCCCGCAAGAAAGTGAACTCGCCGATGCGAGCATGGCTGCCGCAAGTTGCATTTGCCGGAAACGTTGGTTCCTATTTCGAAAAGCCTTCCGCCTGGCTGGGACGCATGGGCCTCGCAGTACCCGCTGTGGTGCTGATTGCCGGTCTGATGAGCATTTATCAATTCGAACAGCAGGAACGCATCAGTGAAACCGCTGAACTCGACGCCGCCGTTCTGGCCGATGAGCTGCCCCTGTCCGCCTATCTCGATCATGGCTTTAATGCATACCTCGCGAAGCCGGGGGAGTGAGATGACAAGCAGGCATGCCTTCCGGACCATTTCCACTACCGCCCGCGCTTTGCGGGCGCTGTCTTTGGTGGCCTCCCTGACCGTACTGGCCGGCACAGCGGAACTGGCTCACGCTGCTGAGAGCGGCGCCCCGGTAGTCGCAGGGCAGAATCCCGCGCCGCAGCGCGCCCAGCAAAACGCGATGCCACCCTCGCCCGCCGGCGTCGCGAAAGCCGCACCGGCACAGCCTGCGGTGAAGCCCATGTGGACCGACCTGACGCCGGCCCAACAACAGGCGCTCGCCCCTCTTTCGGGGGAATGGGACAAATTGAACTCCGCGCGCAAGAGCAAGTGGCTGGTCATCGGCAACAAATACGCAGCGATGACGCCCGATGAGCAACAGCGGGTGCAAGCCCGTATGCGGGAATGGGTCAAGCTCACGCCGGAACAAAGACGCATGGCGCGCGAAAGTTATACGCGTGCAAAGAAGCTCGATCCGAATCAAAAATCCGAGCACTGGGAAAAATACCAGCAGTTGCCCGAAGAGCAGAAGAAAAAACTGGCCGCCGATGCGGCATCGAGGAAGCGTATCGCCACGTTGCCGCCTGCGTCCCAGTCCAAGGACAAGTCGGTGCCCCCGATCAAATCAACGCCCAGGCGTGTACTCGAACAGTCCGTTACGCCGCAAGCCGCATCGCAATCTCCGCTGCAGCCTTCCCCCGAACCCGCCACAAAATAAGTACCGCCGTTGATTCCTACTACTACGACACCCTCGTTGAAGCGCCGTCTTGCCAGCATGCTTTATGAATCCATGCTGCTGTTCGGCGTACTGTTCATTTCGGGCTGGCTGTTTTCGACATTGCTGCAGCAGCGCCATGCCCTTTATTTGCGAAGTGCGTTACAGGATTGGTTGTTTCTCGTGCTGGCGGTGTATTTTGTCTGGTTCTGGACCCATCGGGGCCAGACACTCGCGATGAAGACCTGGCGCATCCGCGTGGTTACCCGGGACGGCAACGAAGTCAATCTGAAACGTGCCATAGGCAGGTATTTACTGGCTTGGGGCTGGGTCCTGCCGGGACTGGCTGCCGCGTGGGCCATGGGTGCGAAGAACTGGATGCTGGTCCTGATTCCCGCAGCGAACATGCTGCTTTGGGCGCTCACCGTTTATCTCGATCCGCAACGCCAGTTCCTGCACGATCGTATAGCGGGGACCAAGGTCGTCATCGTGACGGAGGAACCGGCGAAGGCCGCTCCCCCGGCCAAGCCGCACCGCTCTTAGATTCCCTAAGGTACACTGGAAAAGACCGCGTGCCGGGAGATCGCACACACCCGGTCCCGCAACGCTTTTCCAGGTAAATCATGATTGTCCGAATTACAAGAACCCTGCTCGTCTTGCAGCTATTGGTCGCGTGCGCCATTGCAGCGACCATGATCAAGGTCTTCCACTTCGACAAACCCGTGGTCGCCATGATCATAGGCCTTGGCGCGGTTCTCCTGGTGCGCATGCAAATTACGGCCAATAACTTCATCCTGTCGTCGCGTTACAGCAGCGTGACGCCTGACGCTTGCCGGCTGAGCCGCTGGCAGTCGTGCAAACTGTTTCTTTACGAATTCAGGTCAACGATGACGGCTTCGTCATACACGATGCCGTTTCATGCATTCACCAAACGCGTGGCGGAAAATCCTTCCGCATTGCCGGTTCTGCTCATTCACGGCTATGGCTGCAACAGCGGTTACTGGCACATGATGAGCAAGCAACTGGCGCATGCGCAGATTACCCACTACGCAGTCAACATGGAGCCGGTCATGGGCGACATCGACGACTACGTGCCCGTGGTGCATGAAGGGGTTGAAGCGATGTGCAAGGAAACCCGGAGTGACAAGATCATTATCGTGGCCCACAGCATGGGTGGCCTGGCTGCGCGCGCCTACTTGCGTGCGCACGGCAGCGCGCGCATTGCGAAGGTCATTACGCTCGGTACGCCGCACCACGGTACCGGCGTCGCCAACTTCGGGGCAGGCACAAATTGCCAGCAGATGCGCTGGACTGTCGACGAGGGAGAAGGCGCATCGAGCGAATGGCTGCGCCAGCTGGATGCCGGCGAAACCGCGGATGATCGCAAGTTGCTGGTGTCGATTTTTTCACACCACGACAACATCATTTCACCGCAAACATCGTCCTTCCTGCCGGGCGCGACCAATATCGAATTCCATGGTGTAGGCCACGTCGCACTGGCATTCAGTCCACGCGTGCAGGCACGGGTCATTGCCGAGATCCGTGAAGCATCCCGGGCGCCGGCGGCAGCTCCTTCGTCCGCTACAGCCAGCCCGCTTTCCTGAAGCGGGAGTACAGATATCCGCAGACGCCCGCGACCACGATAATCGCGGCCGGATAGCCGTACTTCCATTTCAGCTCCGGCATCACTTCGAAGTTCATGCCCCATATTCCAACGAAGGCCGTGGCAACCGCGAATATTGCGGCCCATGCCGCCAGTCGCTTGTTCACTTCGCTTTGGTCGATCGTTACCATCGACAGGTTCACCTGGATTGCAGTCCCTATGGTGTCCCGGATGGCGTCGACCGATGTGTTGATGCGGTAGAGATGGTCGTACACGTCGCGGAAGTATTCCTGCGTGTTGACGCAGATCCTCGGGACGCGGCCGCCATGCAGTTTTCCGACCGCTTCCATCAGCGGCGCGACTGCATGCTTGAGCACCGTAACCTTGCGTTTGAGCTGGTAAAGCTTTTCGATGTTTTTACGCTGCAGTCCTTTTTCAAATATCTGCTCTTCGACCGCTTCCAGCTCCGACTCAAGGTTTTCGATTACCGGGAAATACCGGTCAACCACCGCGTCCAGCAACGCATAAAAAACGAAAGCCGATCCTTGCTTGAGCAAATGCGGTTCATGCTCGCAACGCATGCGTACATCGAGCAAGCTATGCTCGCTGTGGGTGCGGACTGTCAGTACATAGTCCTCTTCAACAAAAATATCGAGCTCCCCGACCAGAAGCTCTCCATTGACCGGTTCCACGGTGTGGACGACCGCGAACAGCGAATCCCCGTACTCTTCGATCTTCGGCCGCTGATGTCCATGGCGCGCATCTTCAACCGCCAGCTCGTGCAGTCCGAATTCCTCCTGCATTTGCGCCAGTTCCTGCGGGTCGGCATCTTTCAACGCAACCCAGACGAAACACTCGGGGCGGTTCAAGTAGTCTGAAATCTGCTCGACGGGGACGTCACTCAACTTCTTCCCGTTTTGATAGGCAACACAATTGATAAGCATGAAAAGTAATCCCCGGGTGACTAGATCGTTGCCGGATTTTAAATGACTGCAACCCAACGGTCCGGGATCTTGATCATCTTCACCATAACATTCGATTAATTTGAACTTTTTTAACTATTTGGCAACTCAACAAGGCCTGTCCGCTTGTCAGCCCGGCGGCGGCTCCGTCGCGCACGTTTCATAGACGAACTTTTCCATCCAGACAAGGATACCGATATGACGAAACCCTTCTCCGCCATCGCGTTCGTGCTGTTGCTAGGCGCGGGTCACACGATGGCATCCGACCTGGTCGAAACAGCGTCCTCGTCCGGCGAGATCAAGACGTTTGTTGCGGCGCTTAAATCAGCCGGCGTCGCCGACTCGCTCAAGAGCGACGGCCCCTATACCATCTTCGCACCGGCTGACTCGGCGTTCGCCAAACTCGACCCGGACACGAAAAACGACCTGATGAAAGACAAGAAGAAACTTGCGCAAGTACTCACCTACCATGTCATCCCGGGCAAGGTAATGGTCGCAGAAGTGAAGCCGGGCAAGGTCCAGACTATGGAGGGCGCTTCGCTGACGCTGAAGTCGGACAACGGCAAGGTCACCGTTGATGACGCCAATGTAACGCAGAGCGACGTCACAGCTGATAACGGCGTCATCCACATTATCGACACCGTCGTGCTACCGAAGCAATAGAGGGAAGGTCCCTGCCCTGCTCGTCCGGTCAATTTTGCAGATGGACCATCAGTGATATGCTAGCGACGAGCGAAGACGGGGGTAGCCTAGCATGCAAAACAAAACGCCACGGCGCACACGTGAGCGAATACTCGAATTATCACTGCGGCTGTTCAACGAGCTTGGCGAGCCGAATATCACCACCACCGTGATCGCCGAAGAGATGAATATCTCGCCCGGCAACCTGTACTACCATTTCCGTAACAAGGACGACATCGTCAACTCCCTGTTCGTCCAGTTCGACGCTGAAATCGGACGGATGCTGGCAGTACCCGCCGACCGGCGCCCGAATATCGAAGACGTGTGGCTCTATCTGCACCTGATGTTTGAACTGGTCTGGCGATACCGCTTTTTCTATCGCGACCTGAGCGACCTCCTGTCACGCAACCGGAAACTCGAACTGCACTTCAAGCAGATCGTCGCGCACAAGATCACGGTGGCACAGCAGTTATGCATGGGGCTGCGCAGCGATGACGCGCTGGAAGCCAACGACATGCAAATCGACGCCCTGGCGACCAACATGGTGATCGTGGCCACCTATTGGCTCTCGTACGAATATGTGCGCAATCCGCGCAAGTTCAGCGAGCAACAAGCGATGACCGATGCGCTGGCGCGCGGATGCTATCAGGTGTTGTCGCTGATCGGGCCGTATTTGCGCGGCGAAGCGCATGCGCTGTTCGAGAAGCTCACCGGGGACTACCTGAAGAAGGCCCGATAAGGAAAATAGGCGCATCTTGGTAAAATCTCGGCTCTGCAAGTCGATCCACAACAACCTGCCGGCCTGTCCGGCGCTTTTAATTTAACATATCAAATGAAATCCATCTGCGTCTACTGCGGTTCCTCCCTCGGCAAAGATCCGGCTTATGCAAACGCGGCACGCGATCTCGCCAAGGCCATGGTCAATGACAATATCGCGCTGGTATATGGTGGCGGCAAGGTTGGCCTGATGGGCGCAATCGCCGATGAAGTGCTGCGTCTCGGCGGCGAAGCAACGGGGATCATCCCGAAAGCGCTCATGGACAAGGAAGTCGGACACGCCGGACTGACCCGCCTGCATATCGTCAAGGACATGCATGAGCGCAAAGCGATGATGGCTGAACTGTCCGAAGGTTTTATCGCCATGCCGGGCGGCATCGGCACTTTCGAAGAATTGTTTGAAGTGTTCACCTGGTCACGGCTCGGGTTCCACGACAAGCCCCTCGGCCTGCTGAATGTGAGCGGCTTTTATGACGGCCTGATCGCTTTTCTGGAGCACACGGTGGGCCAGGGTTTCCTCAGCGCGGAACAGGCGTCCCTGTTGATGCACTCGGCGGATCCGGATGCCCTGCTGGACAGCTTCAAACGGTTCCGGCCCGCTCCGCACGAGACGCTGCTCCCCGCGGCAGAGGCCGGAAAAATCATCTGATCAGTAATTCACGGTGTAAACCACCGTATCGGTATAAGTACCGACCGCGGGGTCCTGGCCGGCGAATATGCGACCGTATATGTTGGTTGTTACGGTTAAGGTCGGCCTGGATGGGCGGAGCGTGGTGGTTGTGCCAACACTGCCGGTTCCCGGTCCCTGTCCAAATATCGTTGTGCGCGCGGCGTCCAGATACAAGTTGTAGTTGAGTGTGTTGCTGGGCCCGTTACGTAACTGTCTGGGAAAGTAAGACCCTGATCCTCCGGTAGTGAGGAAGATGTTCACAGTCACGGTTTCAACGTTTGACGTCCTGGTGCAAAATACCTGGCCCGATGTCGCGACGTCGAGGTGGACCGCGGAGTACGGATCGTAGTTGCCGAAGTTAAGCGCGGGCAGGCTGGTAACCGAGCAGCTTGCGCCGTGTGCGGCCGAAACCGCGAGCAGCAGCAGAGAAGCAATTGTGTGACGGATATTCACGGCTGAGGGACTCTGCATTTGAACGTCCCCAGGTCTGGCACCGGATGGTCTGATGCCTTGAACGTTACGCTTACTGCGCAAACGCGGCCACCCGAAGAGGCGCGCATCCGGTTCATTGCTTTCAGTCCGGTGACATACACTGCGCCGTCCATCGCCACCGGGAACGGTGTCTCCTGGCCCTCGACCTCCACTTCCGTCCCAGCAGGCAACGGAGTTCCGTCATCTGACACCAGCTTCAGCAATGCGCCATTGGATTTCTCGATGGGGATGCGAACAAGCACACCGCTGCGGGCGTAAGGTACTGGGTTCGCTGTGAGGCTTCGGATCTTCGTGTCCATGCGCAGGTCCGTATGTTCGACGTGCACCGGATTGTTGTCGTAAGGACGCAGGCGCGGTATCAGCGCGTTGCCTTCCGCGTCAGTGCGTGCGACAAGCTGATTGTCCACATACACCCTGACGTTTTCCATACCGGGCACTTGCACGACACCGAAGCTCTCGTTGATGCGCCGGCTGAGGAATGCCGATCCTCCGAGTACCGCCACGCCACCCGCCATGCCGGCCCGAACGCTTGAGCGGTCCGCGAAGTTCGCGGCCTCCACTGAGTAGGTGCCGACGCGATTCTGCATCAGCAGCGCAGCCTGGTGAGGCACGTGGCGGCCGGACTGAAGGCGGTAACCGTAGCCGTCCCCGCTCGGCAAATTGCGCTGTACCTGCACCTGCGTCTGGTCGACACGCTCCCTCGATACTGTATGGGCGACGTTCATATTGACATCGCGTCCGAGCGGCATCGCCCAGTAGGCGCTGATGGAATGATTCTGCGCGCCATGCAAGTTCTTGAATGCGGAAATACCAATTAAGCCAGCTCGTCCCAGCGACAGGCTGTAGCTGATGCCGGCGATTTCAGCCCGGCCGGCGCCAGGCACATCCTGCCGCACGAAGGTAGTACCAAACGACCCTGATCGACCGGCCGCCAGCCCCATGTTCGCAGTCGTCAGGCGGCGCGGGTCGGGAAATTTTGCGTCTGAGCCGACCTGCGTGAAATTCTCGGTTGCCAGCTGCGTACGCAGTCCAAAGCTGAAAAGCCGGGACTGACGCTCGAATCCCACGGTCCATAAACGGCCATTGCCGGCATCGCTGCGGCTGACGGCCGCCGAAGTACTGAGGGTGCCTAACGATGGAAACAGGGCAAGCACACTCATGCCGCCGGCCGCCCGGTGGTTTTCCTGCCACTGCAGGTGGCCCTCGCCGGTCAGGGCATCGGAAATGCCGACACGATAGGTGCTCGTGGCAAACCGCGTACCGTAATCATTGCTGCGAATGCCGTAGTTCTCTCGCAGCGCACCCGACTCGAAGGAAAAATCCTGCAATCCTTTTCGCAGGAGCATCGGGCTCGCGTAGAACGGCTGACTCACTACCTGCTCGCGGCCAAGCAAATCACGCACAACGATATTCGCATCACCGCGCCCGCTCACAACCGGAACATCGGTAATCGAGAATGGACCCGGCGGAACTTGCCGGCTGGCGGCGATTACATTGTTAACGTACACGTCGACGGTGGATGGCAAAGCCGCCTGTCCGCTGAAAGACTGAATCGGAAAAGTGATCAGGCCCGGTTGCGTGGCGAAGTTGGTCGAATACTGCGCGCCTCCGAAACGCACGGCACGGCCCCACACAGAGGCTGGCCGGCTGATCGCGTCGCCCACTCGAATGCTCGCTGCGCGCTTGGGCTGATCGACGGTGAACGAGGTATCGAGCCGGACCGAGCGTGACTCGCCCAGGCCCCTCTGGATCACGACGCTGGTCAGTCCTGTCCCGAGTGCATTAAAAGCGCCGAGTTCGAACAATCCCGAGCCGTGCGTGCCCTCGCTCTCCCGTTCACTGAGCAGATCGTAATTGAAGAACATACCGGGACTCGGCAGTATGGGCTCCGGATAGGCAGGTCGAGGCGCACTGATGTCAGTTGAAGCAAATGTCTCCGGTCTGGCTTCAATATTCAGCGACTGTTTCGCGTCATCCAGCGTCGCGACGACACCCGGCAGCGCCGCAAGCGGCGTGTATCGGACGCCTCGGAACGTTACCGGCGCCACACCCGGCAGCCGCAAGCGCCAGTTTTGCAGGTCTCTCTCGGCCGCATACAACTCCCCGTGCGGCCCTTTGAGAAGCAGCACTGTATCGCTTAACCTCTGCTGATTGATATCTACCATGAGCAGCACCGGTTGCAAGTCCATGTCCTGCACTGCCAGGCGTTCGCCCGGCGCATCGTTCGCGTCTGCGGCGGACAAGGCACAAGGCGCTGCGCACAAGCTCAAGGACGCAAGCAGCAGCGCTTTACGGCTTGTCCAGCTTGATTTCGGTTTCGACACTGCCGGCATCCGTGTTGGCGATTATGCGTACTGTGTCGCTGCCAGGCCGTTGAGCCGGATCGGCAGCCACCATCCAGTTGCGGCTCTGGCCGGGAAGCACGTAGGTGGAGACTTGCTGGACCGTCGCTTCTAGTTTGTGCGGCGAGGACAGTTTGAAATCCGAGACCTGGATATGCGCGTTGCCCTCATTTTTCAGGTGCACCCTGACCTGGTCTCCATCCGCTCGCTCCGCCCGCCAATGTAAAACGGGAGACGCCTTGGCTTTCGGGGAAACGAATACCGGCAAGCCGACGCGAAGCAGCACCTGCAGCCCCTTGAAATCGGCTTTCGGCCTGGACGGAACTTCCTGCAGGAACAAGCGGTAGCTGAGTTCTTTTTTGTCGTCGACTGCGCGCATCAGCCCGACCCGGATTATCTGGCTTGCCCCCGGCTGCATTGTGAAAATCGGCGGTGTCGCCACCAGGTCATTGCTGGGCTGGTAAACGTCCAACCCGTTTTCCTGTGACCACTCGACCGTTTGCAACTGGACAACAACCGGCTCGCTTCCGTTGTTCTGGACCTTCAGCGCGTCGCTTGCCTGCTGCGCCGAGAGCTCAATCCGAATCGGCGACACCTGGAAGCTCCCGGCCCAGAGTGACCCAGGACACAGTCCGCCGGAGAACAAAAAGGCGGCCACGACGGCCGCCCGAATCCTGTACAACCTATGCATGACGTTGCACTCATCCATACCGGGACCCGCAATTGCTTGGTTGTGCGTGGGCACGCATGTCAGCGCTTGTTTCAGAACGTGACGGTGGCCACGACCGTGTCGGTATAGTTGCCAGGCGCAGGATCCTGTCCAGCTGCTACGCGGCCGCAAACGTTAAACGCGCGCGACGCCTTGCTTGGGGCCGCAACGGGCAAAAGGGTATTTGTACCAATGGTGGTGCCCCACACAGTCGTATATGCGCAGACTGCACCTACGGCAGCGCTTGCCGGCTGAAACAGTTCATAGGTCAAGCGCTCCGTGCCGCCATCGCTCATCCGCCGGACTGCACCGGATGCGTTGGCGCCGAGGCCCAGACCAATGTTCGCGGTCGTGCCCTTGGTGCAGGCGATTGATACGGTACCGGTAGCGTCGAGGGTAGCGGCGGCATGAGTCACGATCGGGTCGTACGCGCCGAACGCGACTGCTGTCGTTCCTATCGTGCAGTTTGCGTTGACATTAGCGGTTACGTTCAGGTTGGCGGTTGCCGTCGCGGCGGATGCCAGACTTACGGAACCGAGGAGGAGGGAGGCGACTACAGCGTTGGCAAGCAGGTACGAGCGCATTTATTTCTCCTTTTAGACTTCGAAACCCACAGTAGTAACAAAGTGTTTCCACATGGTATCTGAGTGTCTCAGGGAAATTTTTCAGATTTGCTCAAACCTGACTACAGCAAACAACGCTGCAAAAACGACGGAGTGGCTATGTTATTTCGGTGCCTGCCGGGCGGCAGGCACCGGATCGGAAACAATGTGATCAGCGCTGAAGCTGCTTGAGCCTCGACTCTACGAATGAGAGCAGTTCGGGTGACAATGCATTGGATGTTTTCGCACGGTTGAACGCTTCCTGAGCTTCGACCAAACGATTTTCGGCCTGCAGCGATATGCCTAATCCCATCCACCAGACGCCGTTTTGCGGCGACTTCTGCAACGCCTGCAGATAGTGCTCGGCAGCTTCCTTGTTGCGGCCATCACGCTGCAATAAGGCGGCGAGGAATGACTGGTAATCGGCCCGGTCGGCTGCGTACGGCAACGTGCGCTGCAGCGTTTCCACGGCCGATTTCAATTCGCCTGTTTCCAGTCGCAAGCGCGCCAGGATCATCGCCAACCCGGGCTGGGCCGGATCGATATTCAGGCCTTCCCGTGCAACGCGCACCGCATCGTCCCGACGACCGGTTTCCAGGAATACGCCGACCAGCGCCTGGCGGGCTGCCGGGTGCTGCGGATCCATCTGCAACGCCTGCTCGAATCCGCTGGCGGCGTCCGCCGCCTTCCCCTGCTGAACCAGGAACAACGCCTTGCGGTACTCATTTTCCGCGCGCTGCTGCGGAGTGAGTTCCTTGACGTGCTTATGGCTGGCTGCCGGCACTGCAGCTGTCGGCACGACGATCGGCTTTTCGGGCGCCGGCATTGCTGCCGTCGCCTGTACTGTTGGCTTCGGCGCCGGGGCCTTAGGTAGCAGCGGCTTTACCGCCACTGTCGGCGCGTCTGCGGGGGCGCTCGCTTGTCCTGTCCCCGGAGTCTCGGGTACCGGCCCGTCCCTGCCTTGATCGCTAGCAACCGTGCTTTCCTGCTCGACGGGCGGCGCCCATGATCGATAACGCTCGATGTCGACATCGAGCTTCAGCGGAAGTCCCGCTGTCGTAATCGGCTGGATCGGAGCAGCAACGGGCGCGGGAGCGGGAGCGGGACGCAACATCACCCCTGCAACCACGCCTGCGAGCACCACGCCGAGCGCAAGCGCCACCCACCAGGCGGCATGCACCCGGCGTCGTTCCGGCACCGCCCTGATGTTATGGCCATAGACGTCGGTGCCCGTCACTTCCGAGCGGCGTGCGTCCAGGTCCTGCAACATTTGATTGATGACGCTCATAGAAAATAGGCCCACGCTAAGCCGGTACCGGCTACCAGCACGCTGACGACTGCCAACCATGCCAATGGCCGGTATTTCCTGCCCGCGGCGCTCGTGTCACTGACCGCGGCTTTTACATGCCGTGCTGTGACCTGTTGTTTACCCGCGCCGTAGGCGAGCATCATGGATTTATGGGCGAGGATGTTCACCAGCCGCGGAAGTCCACCGCTGGCCGCATACAAGGCCCTTATCGCGCCCCGGTTGAACAGTCTGCTGCCGGCGAATCCCGCGACAGTCAGGCGATGTGAAACATAAAACTCCATGTCGTCCCTGGAAAGCGGTCCCAAATGGTAGTGAAAGGTAATTCGCTGATTCAACTGGCGGATCGCGTCCTGCT
>JBBWZW010000139.1:0-5759 GCA_039649305.1 Burkholderiales bacterium | reverse complement strand
GGCTTCCATTGTTGCGACATCTGTTTCCCTTTCCATATTGATGTTTCAGTAAATGGATGACCGCCGGGTCATCCATTTACTGCTGGTCGCTCCCCTCTCCCCCAAGGGGTGGGGGTGAGGAACTGAGCTTTCATTCTGAAACTCCCTTCCTGAAAGCTCAGAATGCCGCCAGCGTCGTGAACTGGCGCGTATCAACCAGCGCCTTCTCCTTGTCATGCCACGGATCCGGCTCGCCGTCCAGCGAGAACAACAGCCGCTCATAAAGTGCCTTGCGGTTTTCGTGATCTTCCAGGACCTTCTTTTTCACATAGGCGAGTCCGACACGCGCGATGTAGTGGACGGTACGCTCCAGGTACCAGCCTTCCTCGCGATACAGTTGCAGGAATGCGCCGGAATACTCCAGAACTTCCTCGTGCGATTTCACCTTCACAAAGAACTGCGCAACTTCCGTCTTGATACCGCCATTGCCGCCGACGTAGATTTCCCAACCCGAATCGACGCCGATTACGCCTACGTCCTTGATGCCCGACTCTGCGCAATTGCGGGGACATCCCGACACGGCAATCTTGACCTTGTGCGGCGCATACATGCGCCACAATGCGCGCTCCAGCTGTTGGCCCATGGTGGTCGAGTCCTGCGTACCAAAGCGGCACCATTCGCTGCCGACGCAGGTTTTCACCGTGCGCAGCGCCTTCGCATACGCATGGCCGCATGGCATGTCGAGGTCTTTCCAGACCCCGGGCAAGTCCTCTTTTTTCACGCCCAGCAGATCAATACGCTGGCCGCCAGTCACCTTCACCGTCGGAATCCTGTACTTGTCGACCACGTCCGCGATGCGGCGCAGTTCCGATGCGTTGGTCTCGCCGCCCCACATGCGCGGTATAACCGAATACGTGCCGTCCTTCTGGATATTTGCATGCGCGCGTTCGTTGATGAAACGCGATTGCGGATCGTCCTTCGCCTCATGCGGCCAGGTGGAAAGCAGGTAGTAATTAAGCGCCGGGCGGCAGGTGGAGCAGCCGTTTGGCGTGCGCCATTCCATGAATTCCATAGTGGCGGCAATGGTCAGCAGTTTATTGACCCTGATCGCCTCGCGTACTTCTTTATGTGTATGGTCGGTGCAGCCGCATAGCGGCTTGGCTTTGGTGGAGGCGGAATAATCGCCGCCGGCAGTGGACATGATGATCTGTTCGACCAGGCCGGTGCAGGAACCGCAGGACGCGGATGCCTTGGTGTGTTTGCGCACGTCTTCCAGCGTGAACAAGCCTTTCTCCTTGATCGCCTTGACGATGGTGCCCTTGCATACCCCATTGCACCCGCATACTTCGGCGGTATCCGGCATCGTTGCCGATTTCGTGTGGCCTTCATGGCCGGCATCACCCGGGCGTCCGGTATTGGATTCGCCGAACATCAGCGTGTCGCGAATCTCGCCGACATTTTTTCCCTCGCGCAGCAGCTTGAAGTACCAGCTGCCGTCGACGGTGTCGCCGTACAGGCAGGCGCCGACCAGCTTGTCGTTCTTGAGCACCAGCTTTTTGTATACCCCGCCGATAGGGTCGGACAGCAGGATCTCCTCGGTGCCCTCCCCACCCATGAATTCGCCGGCGGAGAACAGGTCGATGCCGGTTACCTTGAGCTTGGTGGAAGTGACCGATCCCTGGTAACGGCCGATACCGAAATGGGCGAGGTGATTGGCACAGACCTTCGCCATCTCGAACAACGGCGCCACCAGACCATATGCAGTGCCGCGATGGTTCACACATTCACCAACTGCATAGATGCGCGGGTCGTAGGTTTGCATTGTGTCGTTGACGACGATGCCACGATTGCAGTGCAGGCCTGCCGATTCCGCCAGCGCGGTATTGGGGCGGATCCCTACTGCCATTACGATCAGCTGCGCCGGTACTTCAAGGCCGTCGGCAAAGCGAATTGCTTTTACATGGCCGCTCTCGTCGCCGACGATCTCCCTGGTATTCTTCTCAAGCAGGAATTTGAGGCCACGATCTTCCAGCGATTTCTTCAGCATCGCGCCGGCGACCGGATCGAGCTGGCGTTCCATCAACCATCCCGGCAAATGCACCACGGTGACGTCCATGCCGCGAAGTTTCAGGCCATTGGCCGCTTCGAGGCCGAGCAGGCCGCCGCCGATCACGACCGCATGCCGGTGGACCTGCGCCGCTTCGATCATTGCATTGGTATCCTGGACGTCGCGATACGAAATGACGCCCTGCAGCTCCTTGCCGGGAACAGGCAACATGAACGGCGTCGATCCGGTAGCGAGCAAGAGGCGGTCATAGACTGCGGTTGTGCCGTCCTCCGCGACCACCATGCGCTTGACGCGGTCGATGCGGGCTATCTTCTTGCCGAGATGGAGCGTGATGTTGTTTTCCGCATACCAGTCGACATCATTTAGCATGATGTCCTTGATGGTTTGCTCGCCAGCCAACACCGGCGACAGAAGTATGCGGTTGTAATTCGCATATGGCTCTGCGCCAAACACGGTAATGTCATAGCTGTCGGGTGCGATCCTGATCAGCTCCTCCAGGGTACGTACACCGGCCATGCCATTGCCAACCATCACCAGCTTCAACTTTTTCATGGAAGTTTCCTCTTCAAGCGTGTTAAGCGGCTTCCGTCAATACCGCCGGATTTACCTGGCGGTGATACAGGAACTCGAGCACCAGGCGGCGGTACTCGACATACATCGGGTCCTTCGCCAACGCGACGCGATCACGTGGACGATCAAGACCCACCGGCAGGATTTCACCAATGGTTGCGGCAGGTCCGTTGGTCATCATCACGATGCGGTCGGACAGCAGCACCGCCTCGTCGACATCATGGGTAACCATGACGACGGTCGATCCGGTCTTGGCAACGATCTTCAGTAATTCATCCTGCAAATGCGCGCGCGTCAGTGCATCGAGCGCGCCGAACGGCTCATCCATCAACAATACTTTCGGCTCCATCGACAGTGCACGCGCGATACCCACGCGCTGCTTCATCCCACCTGATATTTCATGAGGGCGCTTCTGCGCGGCGGCCGTCAGGCCGACCAGCGCCAGCGCAGCACTGGTGCGCGTTTTCAACTGCGCTTTGGTTTCCTTTGCGCCGAACACGCGTTCAACCGCCAGGTAGACGTTTTCATGACAGGTCAGCCATGGCAGCAGCGAGTGGTTCTGAAATACAACCGCACGCTCGGGCGACGGTCCCGCTATCTCGCGGTTCGCGCATAGCAGCATGCCGTCGGTCGCTTTCAACAGGCCGGCGATCAGGTTGAGCAGGGTTGATTTGCCACAGCCCGAGTGGCCGATCAGCGTGACGAACTCGCCCTCCTTCACGTTCAGATCAATCCGCGTTAATGCATGGAAGCTTCCCTGCCTGGTGCTGAACACCATTTCCGCGTTCCGGATGTCTATAAAATTGGTGCTGGTCATGCACTTCTCCATGTAATTCAGTTGCGGACTTCTTCATATGTGAACGATCTGGCGAGCAGAACCAGCGCCTGCTCGAGCAGCAATCCCACTACGCCGATCACAACGATTGCAATGATGATGTGCGGCACATTCAGGTTATTCCACTCATCCCATACCCAAAACCCGATACCGACGCCGCCCGTCAGCATTTCAGCAGCGACGATGACCAGCCATGCTGTGCCAACTGCGAGACGCACACCGGTCAGCATGTGCGGCAATACTGCGGGAAAAAGGATCTTCGTAAGGATTTTCCATTCAGAGAGATTGAGCACCCGCGCCACATTCATGTAATCCTGCGGCACGCGCTGCACCCCGGCGGCTGTGTTGATGATCATCGGCCAGATCGAGCAAATGAAGATCGCCCAGATCGCCGCCGGATTGGCCGCCTTGAACACGAGCAGGCCGATCGGCAGCCATGCGAGTGGCGATACCGGCTTCAACAGGCTGATGATCGGGTTGAACATGGCCGCCAGGAAGGTCGAACGCCCAACCAGGAAACCGACCGGAATCCCGACGGCGGCCGCCATGCCGAAACCGATCGCGACCCGCTTGAGCGAAGCCAGCAGATTCCATCCTATGCCCTGGTCATTCGGACCTTTCTGGTAAAACGGATCGGAGAAGATAATCATCGCTTCGTTCAGCGTGACCAGCGGCGAGGGAAAGCCGCTGTTTTTCGTCGAAACGATTTGCCATATCAGCACGAGCAGCGCCAGGCCCAAAACCGGCGGCAGCACAACCAGCAGGGAGGAACGCAAAAATGATTTGATACGTCCGGTTTTTACCTTCTCTGTTTTACCTGACCCAAGTCGCTTCGCTGCTGCCGCCTCCGGCCTGGATCGCGCTGCCGGCCCATTTTCCAGCGTATTCATTACTGCACTCATGACGTCTCCAATCCAGGTAGTCAGGCTTTGATCTTGAACGAGGCAGCGTACGCCTTCGGGTTCTTGCCATCCCATACCGTTCCGTCGATCAGTTTCGAGGTACGCATCGGATCTTTCGGCACGCTGGCCTTTGCCATTGTCGCGGCTTCCTTGTACAACTCGATCTGGTTGATTGCCTTAGCCACCGCCAGGTAATCGACATCTTCCTTCAACATGCCCCAGCGCCTGTGCTGCGTCAGGAACCACATGCCGTCCGACAGGTAAGGAAAATTCACGGCCCCGTCGTTGTAGAACTTCATGTAGTTCGGATCGTCCCAGGTCTTTCCCATGCCGTTCTGGTAGCGGCCGAGAATGCGCTGGTTGATTACATCGACGGAAGTATTGACGTAAGCCTTGTCTGCGATCGTCTCCGCCATCTTTGTTTTGTTGGAGAGCGACGCATCGATCCACTTGCTTGCTTCCAGCACCGCCGCGGTCATTGCACGTGCGGTGTTCGGGTACTTCTTCACGAAATCCGCAGTGGTGCCAAGGACCTTTTCAGGATGGTCTTTCCAGATGTCCTGCGTGGTCACTCCGGTAATACCGATTCCATCGGCAATCGCGCGATGGCCCCACGGTTCTCCGACACAGAATCCATCCATGTTCCCCACCCGCATGTTCGCCACCATTTGCGGCGGCGGCACGGTAATGACTTTGGCGTCTTTCATCGGGTTGATCCCGTATGTCGCGAGCCAGTAATACAGCCACATTGCGTGCGTACCGGTCGGGAAGGTCTGCGCGAAGGTGTATTCGCGCTTTTCGCTATTCATCAGTTTGGCGAGCGATGCGCCATCCACCGCACCCTTGTCCGCCAGTTTTTTCGAAAGGGTGATCGCTTGCCCATTGTGGTTGAGCGTCATCAGCATGGCCATGTCTTTCTTCGGTCCGCTCACGCCCAGATGCACCCCGTAGATCAACCCGTACAGTACATGTGCCGCGTCCAGCTCGCCATTCACCAACTTGTCGCGAACGCTGGCCCAGGACGCTTCCTTGGTCGGCACGATTTTGATGCCGTGCTTTTTGTCGAAGCCCAGCACGGACGCCATCACCACCGATGCGCAGTCGGTCAACGGAATGAAGCCGATTCTGACTTCCTCTTTTTCCGGTTTGTCGGAACCGGCAGCCCACACGCCTTGTGTGGCCAGCCCGCCTAGGGTGCCGGCCGTCACGGCCGCGCCCGTCTTGAGGACAGTACGTCTTGTCAAATTGATTCTTCGGTCTTTTATAGTCATGAGGTCCTCGAAATGCACATCGCTGGGGCAAAAAAAAACGCCGAACCACAGTGAGCATGGCCCACCCGATTCGGACGCCGTTGTCCAAAGGCCCTAACCAGCTTTGGTTGAGACCGATCGTTGATTGCAGCGCC
>JBBWZW010000504.1:0-8261 GCA_039649305.1 Burkholderiales bacterium | reverse complement strand
CGATGTCGATCGGAAGTTCTTCACGGGTCCTGCCGAGAAATTCGCGCGGGTGGAACGATTGCAAATGCAGCAGGCCATCCGACACCAGCCTGTAGCGCAAATCGCGATCCTGCTCCCAATACCAGTCGGTGGACATGTTCGTCAGTGCGCGGAAGCGTTCCTCGCTCTCCATCAGCGCACGTTCTGTTTGCATGCGCTCCATGAACTGGCCGAACTGACTGCTGATGATCAGCATGGTGTTCGACATTTCCTGGTCAGGCCAGCGCACCTGGCGGGTGAAGAACGCCATCACATGGGTCACTTGGGCGCCGGCCTCGACGGACACGCAGAAACCGGCATGCAACCCGATTTGCCCGGTGCAGGGCATGCGATCGCACGCCGGATCGAGCATGACGTCGGGCATCCATTCCGCTTCGCGCTTCTGCCATACGCGGCCCTGCAAGCTGCGACCGGGAGCAAACGCGGTGGCCTGGTCCAGCGAGCTGACGCCGGCTTCCGCGATCGCCGGATCGAACCAGACTTCGAGAGGGCGTAGCAGGTTGTCAGACTCGTCGACGCGCCACAGTTCGCCGGCTTCCCAGTTGAAATTCTCGCAGATGATTTGCAGAAGTTGCGTCGCTGCCTCGGTGACCGATGCGGCTTTGGCCAGCACGCCCGTTACCGCAACCTGCACCGCCTGCCGTTGCTCGGCATGCCTCCTACCGGTAATCGAGCGCATGCTGCATTGGATCACCTTGTTGCCGTCGAGCTGGTAGACGCGGCTGGCGAACTCGACGTCGAAACAGCGGCCATCCCTGGCTTGCAGCGGCAGGCATTCGTATCTCGTCGAGTCATTGCGCTGCAGTTCGCGTAACAGCGTGCGGCACGCAGCCAGGTTGCTGAACGGACCCGCTTCCCACAATTGCTTGCCGGCGAGCTCGGAGCATGAGTATCCGAGCCATTGGAACAGGTACGGGTTGGCGCGGATGATTTCGCCCGATGCGAAATCGAGCAACAGGATCGCGTCCTTCGGAACGTCAAACAGGCTCCGGTACCTGGTATCGGAATTCTGTTCTGCGGGATGCATGACTGTATCCATCGGGTCCCGGTGTTGGAGGCTGTCGCCGGATAGGGCGGCAGCCACTAAAGTGCAAAAGTGGCGCCGTGTCGGCGCGACATGCTTTCGGTCATGAAACGATGCGTCGAGCGCATTACGCGGGCAGCGGCACTACCTTCTCGCAGAGTTCGAGGCAATATCCTTTGGTGTAGGCGGTGCGGATCTGCACGCCCCGTTCGGCGCCCAGGTTCAGCTTCTTGCGCAGCTTGTAGACGTGCTGTTCGATGGTGTGACGGGCGATCTCGCACTCGACGCCCCAGATCGCGACGCTGATGGTCTCACGCGACAGAAACGCGCCGGGAGAGGTGAAAAGCAGCCAGGCCATCGCAAATTCACGCGGTGTCAGGTCAACCGGCACGCCACGGTCAAGCAATCGGCCGGCTTCCTTGTCGAGTGTGAAGTCGAGCAGCTCGACTGTACGACGCGGCGCTTTGCGGTTGGAGCGGCGAAGCACCGCGTTCAGCCTGGCAACCATCACATCCGGATCGACCGGGCGGCTGATGAAGTCGTCAGCGCCGGCTTCAAGCGACAGCGCAATCGTGCGCGCGCAGTATGCGGATGAAAGCAGCACGACCGGTGTGGTTTCACCAGTGCGGCAATTGAGCCATGAGTAAATTCTTTTCTCGTCAAGCGGATCGCCTTCCGTGTCCACCAGGATCAGGTCGTAGGCCTGCCGGCGCAGGCTGCGCAGCAACGGAATTTCCGATTGAAAGTGTTCGCAGTTGAAGCCCGCGCGAGAGAGCACCCCCTGCATCTCGCTAAAAACCTTGTCACAGCGTATGTAGCATGCAATGCGCATTTCAGTTCTCCCGAATAAGGACCAACCCAGTGCCAGCACGTGGCGGAGTATTGCAGTCTCGAGGCATTGCGCGCTTCACTATTTTTACTGGCATGCGCACAACGCAGCGGCATCAGGTTTAAGATACTTGCACCTTCACCTGTGCCTTTATTCGTCGGAAGTTTTTGAACCGCTCTTCCCGCGAAGTGAAAGATACGCGACCTCTCTTACTCTGGCCTTACGTACTTCTTACTCTGCGCTTACGAATTTTTCGTCCGGCGATTTAACAAGATTGGCGAAACGCCAATGATGTTTGCGCCGCACATGTGAGCGGAAGAACGATGTCTGACGATGCTTGATTTCTCTCATTGGCGTCGCGCGGAATTCGTCTTAAATGTCAGGTAGCGCGTCGGAAGTTACCGTGCCCGGTAGTGCTTTTCATCCTTTCCATGTTTTCAATTGCCGACGACTGCAAACGCATCATTCTTGTGCTGGCCGTGCTATCGGGACTGGCCGGTTGTGGGCAAAAGGGAAATGCGCCGCCCGCGCAGCCGCCGCCTGAAGTCACGGTGATCAAAGTCAGCACCGCACCGGTGACGGTGTTCGACGACTATGCCGCGCAGACGGAAGCGGTCGAAGCGGTCGAGATCCGCGCGCGGGTCGGTGGGTTGCTGCAGAAGCAAACTTTCAAGGACGGCGCGCCGGTAAAGAAGGGCGACCTGCTGTTTGTGATCGACCAGGAACTCTACGCCGCCGCGTTGGCGCAGGCCAGGGCGGACCTCGGGCAGGCCCAGGCAGCGTGGTTGAATTCAAGACAAAACCTCGCGCGCTTGCGTCCATTGCTTGCTTTCCAGGCAATCAGCCAACAAGACCTGGATGCGGCGGTCGCCACCGAGCGTGCCGATGCAGCCAGCGTGGAAGCCGCCAAAGCCGGGGTGAGGGAAGCGGAACTCAATTTTGGCTATACGACAATCCGCGCGCCGCGCGATGGCATGATCAGCAGGGCGCTGATCAAACCCGGGGGGCTGGTCAACGCTTCCACTACCTTGCTGACCACGCTCTACTCGGTCGATCCTATCTATGCCACCTTCACCATCAGCGAGCAGAAGCTGGTCGAGCTGCAGAATCGATTCAGGCAGCACGACCGCAAGTCCCTGAACCTGCCTGACATCGGGCTGAAGCTGATCGACGGCAGCGATTACCGGTACAGCGGCAAGATCGACTTCCTGGATGCCGCGGTAGATCCGAAGAATGGCACGCTGCCGGTCAGGCTGGTCGTGGCGAATCCGGAGGGTGAATTACGGCCTGGGCAATTCGTGCGTGCGATCGTGCCGGCGCGCCAAAATCCGAACGCGATTCTCGTGCCGCAAAAAGCAGTGCAGGAATTGCAAGGCAAGCATTCGGTATTCGTCGTCGGTCCGGACAACAAGGCGCTCTATCGCGATATCACTGTCGGTGCGCGGGTCGGCAACAACTGGATCGTCGAACGCGGCCTGAAACCGGGGGAACTGGTGGTGGTCGAAGGTGTGGGCAAGGTGAAGCCGGGAATTGTGGTGAAGCCTGTCCAACCGGCGCAGGCGCCGCAGTCGACGCAGCCGGCAAAGACCGGAGGTTAGAGCGGATTTCAACTATGTTCAACTTCTTCATCGACCGGCCTGTCTTTTCCACTGTTATCTCGTTGATCATCACGCTGGCCGGCGCGCTCGCCGCATTCAGCCTGCCTATATCGCAATACCCGCAAATCGTGCCGCCGCAAGTGCAGGTGAGCACCACGTTCCCCGGCGCCAATGCCGATGTGGTGGCGCAGTCGATCGCCGCGCCGATCGAGCAACAGGTCAACGGCGCCAAGGGCATGATCTACATGGATTCGAAAAGCGCGAACGACGGGACCTACAATCTCACCGTGACTTTCGACATCGGCATGAACCAGGACCTGGCCGCGGTCGATGTGCAGAACCGGGTTGCAATCGCACAGAGCACGCTGCCGGCCGACGTGATCCGGCAGGGGGTCACCATCCGCAAGCAATCGACCGATTTCCTCGAGGTGCTGGCGCTGACCTCACCCAACGGGCGGTTCGACACGACCTTCATGAGTAACTACGCGCTGCTTAACCTGCAAGACACGCTGGCGCGCATACCGGGGATCGGCTTCGTGCGGATATTCGGCGCGCGCGACTACAGCATGCGGATCTGGCTCGATCCCGACAAGATGGCGCGGCTGGGGGTTACGTCGCGCGACGTCCAACAGGTAGTGCAGGAACAAAATGTAGTGGCGCCGGCGGGCCGTGTCGGTACGCCGCCTGTTCCACGTGGGCAGCAGATGCAATACTCGGCCACGGTGCCGGGACGATTGTCGGAACCGTCGCAATACGAAAACATGGTCGTACGCGCGGCGCCGGACGGGCAGATCGTGTATCTGAAAGACATCGCCCGCGTGGAACTGGGTGGCGCCGACTACAGCATCAATGTGGAGGAAGACGCGCGCCCGGCGATATTCATCGGTATCTTCCTGCAGCCAGATGCCAATGCGCTGGATGTCGCGCGACAGGTGAAGCAAACCATGGACGACGCGGCGCGACGGTTTCCGCCCGGCCTGGCGTACTCGATCCCTTACAGCACCACGCCGTTCGTCGAGCAATCGCTGAAGGACGTGGTCGTGACGTTAGTCGAGGCTTTCGTGCTGGTCCTGATTGTGGTGTTTCTGTTCCTGCAAAGCTGGCGCGCGACAATTATTCCTATGCTGGCGGTGCCGGTGTCGCTGATCGGCACCTTCGCCATCTTTGCCGCGTTGGGATTCTCGATCAACACGCTTACCCTGTTCGGCATGGTGCTTGCGATTGGTATCGTGGTCGATGATGCGATTGTGGTGGTGGAGGCGGTCCAGCATCGTCTGGATGTCGAGCGCGCAACGCCGAACCAGGCGACCAAGGAGGCGATCGCCGATGTCGGCGGTCCGGTGATTGCGATCGCAATGGTTCTCGCCGCGGTGTTCATCCCGGTGGCTTTCCTCGGCGGTCTGACGGGCCAGCTCTACAAGCAATTCGCATTGACGCTGGCGACGTCGGTGCTGCTCTCCGCGGTCGTCGCGCTGACGCTGACGCCGGCACTGTGCGCGCTGCTGCTGAAGCCTGCGCAGCACATGAGGCCGGGCGGATTGCTCGGCCGCTTCTTTGACGCTTTCAATCACGCATTCACCGCATTCACCAATCGCTACACCGCCACGGTGGTGAACCTTGCGCGACGCGCGGCGCTGGTGGCATTGACCTTTGCCATCCTCCTGGTCGCACTTTATTTCCTCGTGACCAGCCGCCCGACAGGGCTGGTGCCCGAAGAGGACCAGGGTTATGTCTTTGCGGTATTGCAGTTGCCGCCGGCGGCATCGCTGGAGCGAACCAATGCAGCGGTTGCGCAGCTGACGAAGATCGCATTGGAAACGCCGGGCGTTTCCGGCACGGCTTCGCTGGTGGGCTTCAACCTGCTGACGGGGTTGGGGACTTCGTACAACGCGACGACGTTCGTCCGCCTGAAACCCTGGGATGAACGAGGCCCCGGGCAAAGCGCCGCTGATATCGTGCGCATACTGACCGGGCGTGTGAATGCGGAAATCAGGGAGGCGAAAGGGCTGGTCCTGAATCCGCCTGCGATACGCGGGCTTGCGACCACTGGCGGGTTCGATTTTATCCTGCAGGATCGCACCGGCGGTGATCCGAAGCAGTTTTCACAGGTGCTGCAGAACGTGGTGGGGGCAGCGAGCAAGCGACCCGAAATCGGACTGGCGTTTCCCAATTATGACGATCGCACGCCGCAGATCGAGTACCAGGTCGATCGCGAAAAAATCAAGACGCACGGCATCGTGTTGACCGACGTCTTCTTTGCTCTGCAGACGCTGCTCGGAAGCTACTACGTCAATGACTTCAACCTGTACGGCCGCACGTTCCGGGTACAAATGCAAGCTGAAGGCAATGCGCGCGCCAATCCGGAAGACGTGAGCCGATACTATGTGCGCAATAGCGCCGGCAGCATGGTCCCGCTTTCCGCTGTAATGCAACCGAGGTCGATCAATGGGCCGGAGTTCAACGAGCGGTATAACATTTATCGCGCCGCCACCATCACCGGCTCTCCGGCGCCGGGCTACAGTTCGGGGCAGGCGGCGCGTGCGATGGAGGAAGTGGCTCGCACGTTGCCGGAGGGGTTTGCGTATGAGTGGACCGGCTCAATCTACCAGGAGATGAAAACCGGCGGGCAAACCGGCTACATATTTGCGCTGTCGCTGATGTTCGTGTTTCTGGTGCTGGCTGCGCTGTACGAGAGCTGGGCGATGCCGGTCGCGATCCTGCTGGTCATTCCGTTCGGTGTGTTCGGCGCGTTCGCCGGGCTGGCGATTCGCGACCTCGTCAACAATGTGTATGCGCAGATCGGACTGATCATGCTGATCGGCCTCGCCGCGAAGAACGCCATCCTGATTGTCGAATTCGCGAAGCTCGCGCGCGAGCGTGGCGCATCGATACTCGAGGCTGCGCGGCAGGGCGCGCAGTTGCGCTTGCGACCCATCCTGATGACCTCGTTCGCATTCATCTTCGGCACGCTGCCGCTGGCGATTGCGCACGGGGCGGGCGCGGGCGCGCGGCAGGCGCTTGGCACCACCGTCGTGTTTGGTATGCTGGCTGCCACAATGCTCGGGATTTTTGTGATACCGGTGTTTTACGTGATCCTCCAGCGGGTCAGCGAGAGGAAGAAACCGTTTGGGCATGCGGAGGGGGTGGTCGCGGCGGAGCGGCAGACGATGGTTGCCGATCCACAGGATCCGGAGAAGGGTGGGCCGTGAAACCTCAATAGCTCGCAAAGTTCGGCTGCTCCCCTCTCCCGTAAGAGGTCGAGGGGGAGATGAGCTTACATCGACTGCGTAACATCCGGCGCCGCAACAAGCAGGCTGCAACGCACTTTCTCCACCAGCATCGCATCCACTGAACCGCGCCACCAGCGCAGCGCCAGCGGCTTGTGCCGTGAATGTCCGACAATCACCAGTTCAATGCCGAGTTGCTCAACCAGTGCTTTGATGGAGTCCACCGGTTCGCCAATTTCGAAATGGTCGGTCACGGTCAACCCGGCTCTTTCGAGGAACGTATGGCCCCGGTTCAATTCCTGCTCGAGTTCCTCACGGTCCGCATTGAGCACGGCTTCCGAGACATACTCACCCATCACTACATAGGTCGGTGGCGGCATCACGACCAGCAAGTGGATCTGGGTCTGCGGGCCCGGGTTGAGTTCTACGCATGCATGCAGCGCCGACTGGCTTTCGGGCGATCCGTTATAGGCGATCAGAATTTTGCGGTACATGATGCTCCTCCCGTGCTGGTGGACAAGGTCAGATCTTCAACGATGCATAGCTATCTTATAACACTAAGCCGGTGCGACTTCCTCGCAGTCGCACTGATGGATCTCGATCGTGGTGTGAACAATTTCTCCATGCGGGGAAAGCTGCTCGCGGACCCGTTTCGGTGTCAGGTTCGAGTCGTGCGTCACCAGGCTCAGTGCGCATGAATACGATTTCTTTCCGACGCGCCAGACGTGCAGGTCCGCAATCTGCGTATCGCCCGCAGCCGGGCTGGTTTCCACTGCTTTACGGATCTGATCGACCAGCGGATGGTCCATTTCGCGGTCGAGCAGTACCTTGGCGGTTTCGACCACAAGGTTCCTGGCCCAGGCCAGCACCAGCACCGCGCCGACGATACCCATTACCGGGTCCAGCCATGACCATCCGTAAAACCAGCCGCCGGCGAGCGCCACAATCGCCAACAGCGATGTGGCGGCGTCGGTGACCACATGCACGTAAGCCGCTTTCAGGTTGAGGTCGTGATGGTGATGATGGTGATGCCCATGATCATGGTGGTGATGGTGGCCATGCGAGCGTTCGAGGATCATCGCGCACACCACATTGACGGCCAGGCCGAGGGCCGCCACCAGCATCGCTTGCTGGTATTGAATAGGTTGCGGCGAAAGCAGGCGTTCGACCGAACCTACCACCATCATCACCGCGACGCCGATCAGGAATAGCGCGCTGGTGACTCCGGCCAGCACCTCGATCTTCCAGGTGCCGAAGGCAAAACGCGGATCGCTTGCGTAGCGGCGGGCTGCCGCATATGCGAATGCGCTCAGTCCGATGGCGACCGCGTGGGAACTCATGTGCCAGCCGTCGGCCAGCAGGGCCATCGAGTTGTACCACCAGCCGGCCAGGATCTCGGCGACCATCATGACGAGCGTAATCCACATCACGGCGCGGGTGCCGCGCTCCGCCGCGTGATTGCCCTCGTCGAATATGTGGTCGTGAGTCCAGTTGGAAAGATTCGGTGTATGCACTGAGGGTCCTTTACCAGGTCAGAAGCCGAG
>JBBWZW010000503.1:0-13256 GCA_039649305.1 Burkholderiales bacterium | reverse complement strand
ATAGGGCGTGACCATGCGGCAGCAGGACATAACAGGATAGGGACATACCCCACGAGACTGCGGGATCCGGCCGGGCAAAGTGCACATCAGTGGGGAGATGCAGGGAGTTCTTGCGCGCGCTTTCCAGGCTGTCACGCAGTGCAAGGCCGTCGGTGTATGTCCGGTGTGCGGTGAGGAGGTTCACCACGCCCTCGGTGCAATCAAAGTTCACCAACGCCGCGCGCTGCCCGTCGTAGCCTCCCCTGCGCGCGAGAACTTGCTCGCGCCAATATTGGCGCCGCTCGGAAAATGCCACCGCAAGGCCGGGGTGAATCCCGAGCGTCGCCGGGCTATGGGTCCCGCGCACAGGCAGTCCCGCGGGATCGAACGCGACAAAACGCAAGGGGTCGGGGATAGCCTTGATCGATACAGGAAGCCGTGTCGGCTCCAAGGCGTCACGCGGGTTGGAAGAAATGGCTCTGTCGGCGTGTCCCATGAGGCTTAGGGCGGGTCCTTATGTGTGAGGTAATGCGTGGTGAGTGGCTGTTTCGCGTGAAATAGTTCCGGTCCATCCGATACGTTCTGAACGACAACGGAACTTACTTGGCTTTATGGCCTCTGAAAGTTGTAATGGGATCAATTTCTTTCAGGAGATGCAATGCGAAAAAAATATATTCCCGTGCTTTTTGTTTCCATCTTCATGTCAACGGCCGTACAGGCAGCAGAGCACCGCATGCGCCCCGGATTGTGGGAAATGTCGACCACATCGGACCTGCTGCGGCTGGTCCCTCACATACCGGCCGATCAAATGGAGCGGTTGAGGAACCTGGCCCGGCAGAATGGCATCGATATGCCTGAGATCCGCAACGGTGCGGCCACATCGAAGGTGTGCATTACGCCGGAGATGGCGAGCAGGGATATTCCGCCGGATTTGACGCAGCGCGAATCGGGATGTGCCGCAAAAAATATCTCCCGCACCGGCAGCACCTACAAAACGGACCTGGTCTGCGATGGTCCCAAAGTGAAGGGAACCGGCAAAGCGGAGGGCAGCTTTTCCAGTCCCGAGAGCTTTACGGGTCGGACGGAATTTGCAGGCAACGTGCAGGGCACTCCGGTGAATGAACGCGCGGACACCAGCGGCCGCTGGGTCGGTGAAGACTGCGGTACAGTCAGGCCGCCACAATGATTTCAGGCGCACATCCGCTTGCTCTATTGAATTTGCTGGTTTGAACGTCGAATGATCTCCGAATACGAAATCAAACTGGCGGTTATGGCCGACGTGGCCGCGATCTCCGAGTTGTCCAGGGACGCCATCGAGCACGGCCTGTCGTGGAGTTACACACCACGGCGGGTGGCGAAGAGCATCGTCGATCGTGCCACCAACGTGGCGGTTGTCCATCTGCGCGAAACCCTGGTCGGCTTTGCCATCATGACCTATGGCGACGAAGAAGCGCATGTGATCCTGCTCGCCGTTCATCCTGCGCATCGCAGGAAAGGGGTGGGCTCCGCGCTGCTGACATGGCTCGAGGAGACAGCGCGCGTTGCAGGTATCGACCTGATCAAGCTGGAGGCGAGGGCGCGGAATGCCGGCGCGGTAGCCTTTTACCGCACGCATGGATTCAAAGACCTCGGCCTGCGAAAAGGCTATTACCAGGGCGTGGAAGATGCGCGCAGCATGGCGAAGGATCTTTGGGTGCAGTCGTGATGACAGGGCACAGAGGTCAGGAATCAGGGATCACAACATGCGCTTCAGGCAAAACGCAATGCCAGACATCCAGCGGGCGGCGACCGACCTACCTCATGGGGCTGTCGATCGGTTCGAGGTAACGGGCGAGATCACCTCGACCAGATCCTCGTATCGGACCATTAGCCGGATTTACCTTCACCCGCTATCGCGTGATCAGACATGATCTCCACCGCCTGGCACAAAGCCGAATGGTCCTTCTGCCCCAGTCCATGGGCAACACAGGTATTGAAAAGCTCCTGCGCCATCGCAGTATTAGGCAATGCGGCGCCGATCGCCTTCGCTGACTGCAACGCAAGGTTCAGGTCTTTTTGATGCAGTTCAATCCGGAAGCCGGGATTGAACGTGCGCTTGAGCATCCGCTCTCCGTGAACTTCGAGGATGCGTGACGACGCGAATCCTCCCATCAGCGCTGATCGTACCTTTGCCGGGTCGGCGCCTGCTTTCGACGCGAACAACAAGGCTTCCGATACCGCCTGGATGTTGAGCGCGACGATAATCTGGTTTGCCACCTTGCAGGTTTGCCCGTCGCCATTGCCGCCGACCAGGGTGATGTTCTTGCCCATCAGTTCGAACAGGGGCTTTACCCGGTCGAACGTTTCTTGTGATCCGCCCACCATGATGGTGAGCGTGGCACCCTTCGCACCCACTTCACCGCCGGACACCGGCGCATCGAGATAGTCTGCGCCAACCGCCTGGATGCGCTTTGCAAACTCTTTGGTAGCGATAGGCGAGATCGAGCTCATGTCGACTACAACTTTGCGAGTGCCGGCAGTCACTGTGGCGGCAATGCCGTTTGCCACGCCGTTGTCCGAGAACAGCACATCTTCAACATGCGGGGTATCTGGAACCATGATGAAGATGACGTCCGCCCGCTGCGCGACTTCTTTCGCATCAGCGCAGGTAACGGCGCCCGCTTGCGTGAGCGCCTCCGGCGTTCCGCTACGGCTTTTGACGTACAACTCATGTCCTGCCGCGCGTAGATGTCCCGCCATAGGCGTTCCCATGATGCCAAGGCCGATGAAGCCGATCTTGAGTTTCTCTGCCATTTTATTTTGTCTCCGTGAATTGGAATAACCCGCCGCAAGCAGAATGCCGCGGGAGGAGGCCTGCGCGGTTAGTTTAAATTGAAACCGGGGCGAGTGCTTTAGCGTCCCTTGAAGTGTCGAGTACTTGAGTGGGAATGCAAGACGGGAAGCTTCCACGGCCGCTCAATCAACATGCCCGCGAACAGGTAGAATCCCGCATCCGCGTTATATGGTGCAATACAGTCATCGATATAACGATAGCGTACAAGCAAATTAGCCCATGCAGTCCCATACCAGACGCCTTACCTGCCCGAAGTGCCTGCGCCCGCAGCGGACGTGCATTTGCCAGTGGATTACGCCAACCGAACCGGCCGTTGAAGTACTGATACTCCAGCATCCGTTGGAAGTCGATAATGCAAAAGGCAGCGCCCGTCTGCTGAACCTGAGCTTGCTTCACAGCCGACTGGCTACGGGGGAGGTCTTTGCCGAAGATGAATTGCAGACACTGCTTCATGCACCAATGCCGGCCCAGGCTATCAGGCACACAATCCTGCTGTACCCGGAGACGTCGGAAGACAATGGAATCGATATATCGGATCGACCGCGTGCAGATCAAACCTTGCTCAAAGTGCCGGGACGAGTACGCCTGGTTGTCCTCGATGGGACCTGGCGGAAGAGCCGGAAAATGCTCTTCCTTAACCCGTCGCTGCAAAAACTCCCACGCCTCCCGCTACGAAATATGCCAGCGTCGCAGTACCTGATACGCAAAGCCCATCGCCCGGATCAGCTTTCCACACTGGAGGCGACTTGTTACGCATTGATGCAACTGGAAGAAGACACCGAGAAGTATCTGCCGTTGTTGAATGCGTTTAATGGCTTCGTGGCGCAGCAGGCGGGGTACAGCATGCCGGACCAGAAGCGCCTGACAGAAAGCTCCTGAAGGCAGGCGTCTTTTTTATCCGCTTGCTTCTCATGCGGAACAAAAAAAAGCCCGCGACCTTGCGGTTGCGGGCTAAATCCAATTCAAGGAGAGTTGGAGGAGACAGGTGAGAATATACTCCCGGGTCTCATATATCTGAAGTTTATTCTCGTGATAGCAGATATGCGTAGGGGTGATAACTCTCGCAGTCGTTAATCGTGTACATGCGATTTTGTACGGTGCGCCGTGCGCACTGGAAGTACTGGGGCGCACGGCGCACCCTACGGTCCCGCAGCGGAGCAGGCGAGTGGGGGGCAATGCTCGGGAACGCCATCGAACCGGATACGCTACAATTGGCCTTACCACTTGGCCGATAACTCCCAGAAGGAATAACCCATGCAACAGAGACTGACCCCGTCCGCGGTTTTGCCGCAAGATCACAACCGCGCCATCCTGATCGGCCGCGCATGGATTCCGTCGCAGAAGGGGCCCGTCCCGGTGCTGGTAACGGAAGACAGTCTCTACGACCTCCGCCCATTGGCCCCGACGGTCAGCCATTTGCTGGAGTTGGACCATCCCGTGCCCGCGATCGCAAAAGCGAGATCGTCGTTGCCGTGCATCGCCGCCCTGAGCGAGGTTCTCGCAAACACAGAGCCGACCATACGGGATTCTTCCCGCCCATGGCTGCTTGCCCCATGCGATCTCCAGGCGCTCAAGGCGAGCGGCGTGACCTTCGTGCAGAGCATGCTGGAACGGGTGATCGAGGAGCAGGCGAGGGGCGATGCGGCAAAGGCCGAATCGGCGCGGAAAGCGGTAGTGGAGGTGATCGGTGAAAACCTGGCCAACATCAGGCCCGGATCCGCCGAAGCTGCCCGCCTGAAGGAAGTGCTGATCGCACAAGGCATCTGGTCGCAGTACCTCGAGGTGGGCATCGGGCCGGACGCGGAGATCTTCACCAAGTCGCAGCCGATGTCGGCGGTCGGCACCGGCCTGGAGGTCGGCATCCATCCGCAATCGGAATGGAACAACCCTGAACCTGAAATCGTATTGGCGATCAACTCGCGGGGCAGCGTGGTCGGGGCCGCATTGGGCAATGACGTGAACCTGCGCGACTTCGAGGGACGCAGTGCGCTGTTGCTGGGGAAGGCCAAGGACAACAATTCTTCCTGTGCGATCGGACCATTCATCCGCCTGTTCGACGACGGCTACACCATCGATGATGTGCGCTCATGCGAGATCATGCTGCAGGTCGACGGCCCGGACGGATTCACATTGCAAGGCTCGAGTTCCATGTCGAAGATAAGCCGCGATCCACTCGACCTCGCTGCACAGGCTATCGGTGCGACGCATCGCTATCCCGATGGACTCATGCTGTTTCTCGGCACCATGTTCGCGCCGACCAAGGATCGCTTCGGGCCCGGATTGGGATTCACCCACGTGCCCGGCGATATCGTCACGGTGCATACGCCGCGTTTGGGAGCGCTCGTCAATCGGGTCAATCATGCCGACAAAACCGAACCATGGACTTTCGGCGTTTCCGCGCTGATTGACCAACTCGTGGCCATGCGTGCCGGTTCGAGGGCAGTCAGGGAATAAACACGCTCAGCAATTGGCGCGACGATTTGTGTGAACCTTGGAGCCACGGTTGCTGTCTTTCAAAAGCGATTGTGGCTATGGCGGAGCACGACATGGACGATCAGTTCAACCTGCAGCGATTCATCGATGCACAGCAGCCGGTCTACGAAAGCGTATGCGCCGAACTACGCGGAGGTAAAAAGCGCAGTCACTGGATGTGGTTCATTTTTCCGCAGATCAAGGGTCTGGCGCGCAGCGAAACGGCGCGCTGGTTCGCCATCTCTTCCATGGAAGAGGCGAGGGCCTACCTCGAACATCCGGTTCTTGGCACGAGGCTGCGCGCGTGCAGCGCGTTAGTGGCCGCAGTGGACGGAGCGTCTGTCGAAGAGATTTTCGGTTACCCGGACGACATGAAGTTCCGGTCATCGATGACCTTGTTCGCGCAAGCCACCCGCGACAATGAGGTGTTTGTTGAGTGCCTGCGGAAATATTTCGGAGGGGAGCCTGATGCATCAACCCTCGCGCAATTATGAAAGGACGTAGGCTGGACGCGCGTGCCAATCCCGGCGTCGCACCGGCCGCAAGCGACGGAGCTGGCGATTGCATCCCAACCGACTGTCAACGCATGGGAAACAATGTGGTAAATGGCGGGCTATTTATCATTTCGCCGGGAGCTAATATAGTTCGATCACTCTGACCAACCCGTTAGGCCCATCATGACCAGGTTACCCACGCTTTTCATCTCCCACGGATCGCCGATGCTGGCGCTCGACGACAGCCCGGCGCGCCAATTCCTGCTCGGCCTTGGCAAGTCGCTGCCGCGGCCCAAGGCGATCATCGTCGTATCCGCTCATTGGGAATCGATGGGAGCGCCGGCGGTGAGTCTTGCGTCACAACCCGAAACCATCCATGACTTTGGCGGCTTTCCGCCCGCGTTGTTCGCTATCGAGTACCCGGCGCCAGGCACGCCGGAAATCGCGGCACGAGCTGCCGAATTGCTGGAGCAGGCCGGTTATCCTGTCAAACGCAGTCCTGATCGCGGACTCGATCATGGCGCATGGGTACCATTGAGCCTGATGTACCCGGAAGCGGACATCCCGGTCGCACAAGTTTCAGTGATGCGCAATGCGACACCTGCCGATCATGAGAAGCTCGGAAAGGCGCTATCCAAACTGCGTGATGAAGGAGTGCTCGTCATCGGATCGGGTTCGCTGACGCACAACCTCTACGAATTCCGCGGCCAGCCGATGGATGCACCAGTGCCATCATGGGTGAGTGACTTCGGAAACTGGATGATGAACATGTTGCGCGATAACCAGAGTGACGCTTTGCTCGACTATCGCCGGCAGGCTCCCTCGGCCGAGCGGAACCATCCGACCGAGGAACATCTGCTTCCTCTGTTCGTTGCGATGGGCGCGGCAGGCGAGGGCGCGAAGGCGGAACGTATCCATGCGAGTTATGAATACGGAATATTGGCGATGGATGTTTACGCTTTTGCATGACCGATAGTGGCGGGCAACGTTACTCACTACAAACATTGCAAGCCACTCAATGCATATGGTTAGCCATCGTCTATATTTAGAGAGGTCTTGTCTTCCGGACAGGCCTATATAAGGGCTCGCGCAGGAATAAGTTGCACATTTTTTCTGACCGCCAAAATGCACCACTTGTCCCTGCGCGGGCCCTACTCGACCGTGCACGCTTACGTAGAAGAGGGAATCCATTATGCCCACTTACATTGCTCTTAATAAACTGACGGCTAAAGGCTCCGACGCAATCAAGGACACAGTAAAACGAGCCGACCAATTTGCGCAGTTAGCGAAGAAACTGAACATCGAATTGAAAACCGTCTACTGGGGTGTGAGCCCTTATGACAGCATCGCCATTATCGAAGCGCCGAATGAATCGAACCTGATGGCATTCAACCTGGCGTGCAAGCAGGCCGGATTCTTCACCACCGAAACCGTACGCGTGTTTAACAGGTCCGAGATGTCGGACGTGATCGCACAGCTTAATCAATAAGATACAATCCTCGACCTGATTTTGGAGCCCGTGCGTTCCCATACGGACGGGCTTGTTTTTGTATCCTGGGTTCTCTCTGCCAGCGTAACTTCCGGTATCTCACTCCGCGCGCTCCGAGGCCGCCGTCGACGGCTTTGCGCCATCAATGGTATAAAGTTGTTGCCTGCTTTCAAAAAGGTTCCCGAACCTTCATTCGACGCCGGTGTGCTGGCGCATCCGTCGATGCAATAATCAATCGCCGCGAAAGGTTTCAGATGGTCGAACTCTCCAATCGCATTCGCCTGGCTCGCCCATTGGCGACGACGGCGCTGCATGGCCGTGTTGAGCAGCTCAAGTCACGCGGACAAAAGATTATTGATCTGTCAATCGCTCTGTCCAATCATCCGGCGCCTGCCGCGGTTCTGGAACGCACCACTGAAGGGCTGCGCACCGTGTGCCAGCCATATACTTCCGTAGTCGGCGCGGAGCATCTGCGTAACCGACTGATAGAAAAGGTGCGAGCCGAAAATAATATCGATGCGCAGCCCGATGAAATCATCGCCACCAATGGCGCCAAGCAGGCGGTCTACGAAGCGCTCTACGTGCTTACCGATCCGGGCGATGAAGTCATCATCTTCCGTCCTTACTGGCCGGCCTACATGGCCGTGGCCGAGTTACTCGGATTGCGGCCGATCCTGGTGGACCTGCCCGATCAAATCACTGCTTCGACTCTCGCGGCGCTGCCTCGCGCAAAAGTCCTCATCATCAATAGTCCGCACAATCCGACGGGAAGGGTATTTTCCGCCGCTGAGATGGCATGCCTCGTCGACTGGGTCGCTTCCTCGAGCAGCTACGTCATTTGCGATGAGAGCTACGAGAAACTGATTTTCGAAGGCGAACATATCAGCTTTGCTTCACGCTGCGACTGGCGTGAGCGGGGTGTTGTATCGATATTCTCCGCATCACAGAGTTACGCGATGATGGGTTGGCGAGTGGGTTTCGCGGTCGCTCCTGCGCCGGTCGTTCGCGCGATGGAGACGTTGCAGGGGCCGATCACCGCCGCTGCCTCTGCGCTGACGCAAATCGCCGCCGAAGCCGCGTTCTCTTCCGGCGACCCAACGGCGATGCTCGAGGATTACCGGATGCGCAGGAAAATCGCGATGGACTCACTCATGAATGTCAGCTGGCTCAAAATGCGCAGCCCGGAATCAGGACCCTACCTGTGGGGCGATATCTCCGCCCTGACGACCGACACCGTGGCCTTCGCGGAGCAATTGCTCGAACAGGAAAAAATCGCGGTCATGCCGGGAGAGGCGCTGGGTGTCGCAGGATATATCCGTCTCAGTTTCATTTCGGACGACGCGGACACTTTGCGGGAGGGCGTGAATGGCATCATCCGCTTCGGCGATCGTTACGCTGCAGGGCAGAGAGATCGACGACAATGCTGAAACTCCGCCATAGCTGATAAAAATGCCGATAAGTTTTTTCAAGTTGAACAGCTTGCGCAGTCGTTTGATGCTGGTGGTCGCACTGGCGATTGCGCCCTCCGTTCTGCTGACCGTCTATAACGGCTGGCGGGAGCGTCAGCAAGCGATCACGAGCGCGGAAGAAAACCTGCAACGGCTGACCAGCCTGGCCGCCGCCAACGAAGCGCAATCGATTAAAAGCGCGCGACAGATCCTGAGCGACCTGTCCGATGTTCCCGACCTGCTGGGCGACACGGACAAATGCGAAGCATTGCTGCGGGCCGTATTGAACAAGAATCCGGACTACGCCAACTTCGGCCTGATACAACTGAATGGTGACGTCACATGCAGTGCGGTCCCATCGCCGACACCGGTCAACCTGAGTGACCGCGCGCACTTCAAGAAGGCTGTCTCCGAGCGCCGCTTCATCGCCGGCAATTATGTGTTTGGCCGCGTGATTCAGAAGCATACGATCAATCTCACCTATCCGGTTATCGACGAGGACGGCGAGGTCGTCGCGGTTGTGTTCTCGGCGCTCGACCTGGCGGCGCTGGACAAATTTGTCAGTGACATCAATCTTCCTTCCGGATCGATCCTGGTCACCGCCGATGGCGCGGGGACTATCATTTCCAGGCGTCCGGACCCGGAGAAATGGTTCGGCTTCGGTATTTCTTCGGACTTGTGGCAGGCCATGTCCAGGGAGCAGCGTAGCCCGCTGTTATTGGACGGCCCGGACGGCATCGAACGCCTGCACACGTTTGCCCGCGTCGGCACACCGGACATCTCCGATTTCACAGTCACCATTGGCATACCGAAGGAGGCGATTGTCGCGCCGGCCCTGCGGGACCAGGTCATGGCGCTGCTGGCCCTCGCCGCGACCATGATCCTGGCGCTCCTCGCTACCTGGTTCGTCGGTGACTACATGATCGTGCGTCGGATGAAGGCACTGGTCGCCACTGCCGATAAAATCGCGGCCGGGAATTTTGCCGCCCGCAGCGGCATTGGATATGGAAGTGAGGAAATCAGTTACCTTGCGCGTGCACTGGATGACATGGCAAAGTCGTTGCAGCGCAAGCAGGCCGAGCGTGACAAGGCTGAACAGGATTTACGCGCGGCAGACCAGCGCAAGGACGAGTTTCTCGCGATGCTGGCGCATGAGTTGCGCAATCCGCTGGCGCCGATCAGCGCCGCTGCGCAATTGCTTAAACTCGTGCAACTGGATGAGGCACGCGTAAAACAGACGAGCGACATCATCGCGCGCCAGGTCGACCACATGACCAGCCTGGTCGATGACCTGCTTGACGTGTCACGCGTCACCAGGGGGCTGGTAACGCTCGACTTGAAGCCGCTCGATCTCAACCCGCTCGTATCGGATGCGGTGGAACAGGTCAGCCCGCTGATCAAGACACGGCGGCACCAGCTGACGGTCGAACTGCCTGAGGACTCCGCGCTGGTGGCGGGCGACCAGAAACGCCTGGTACAGGTGATCGCGAACCTGCTGAACAATTCCGCCAAGTACACGCCCGAGGGCGGCAATATCGTGCTGAGTGTCGAAGTACTGAAGGATCATGTAGCGCTCAGTGTGAACGATGACGGAATCGGCATGGAACCGGAACTGGTATCGAGGGTCTTCGAACTGTTCGCCCAGGCGGAAAGAACGTCCGACCGCTCACAGGGAGGCCTTGGCCTTGGTCTTGCGCTGGTTCGGAGCCTTGTGGGGCTGCATGGCGGCAGCGTGCAGGCATACAGTAAGGGTACGGGCAAGGGCAGCACATTTTCCGTCCGCCTGCCTCGCCTGTGCGAACGGCGCGCGGAACCAAGAGTACAGGCGGAGATTCCATTGGTTGCCACCCCGGCCGGCATGATGCGCATGATCGTGGTCGACGACAATGCCGACGCCGCTCATACGCTGGCAATGTTTTTGGAAGCCGAAGGACACGAAGTCGCGGTCGAATACGAAGCGACCGGCGCTCTCGCTCGCGCCCGTGCGATTGCCCCTCGCGTGTGCCTGCTCGATATTGGCCTGCCTGATATTGACGGCAACGAACTGGCACGCCGCCTGAGGGCGATGCCCGAAACCGCGAAGGCAGTGCTGATCGCGGTCACCGGGTATGGGCGGGAGCAGGACAAGAAGGATGCCATGGCTGCCGGCTTTGATTACCACTTTGTGAAGCCGGTTGATACGTCGAAGCTTGCGGCTTTGCTTGCGCAGATTAGCGTGCGGTAGGGTTGCTGAGAGTGTAGGGTGGGATCTGCGGCGCGCGCCAATCCCAACCTACTTCAACCAGCGCTGAGACTCCTCGCAGTGTCCAATGCACTCCCTGCAACGGGATTCAGGGACCCGCGTCAATCCCATTAAGTGCATCCCGAATCTCTTCCGCATCATCCGGCCGCACAAGTCGCGCCGTCTCCTTGCCATCGCTAAGAAAAATCAACGTCGGCCACAGCTTCACCCTGTACGAGCGCCCCAGCGGTCGACCCCGGCCATCTTCGATCTTGATATGGCGTACACCCGGATGGCCGGCAAAGGCCCTTGCAATATGTGGTTGAGCGGCCTGGCAGAATCCGCACCATGGCGCGCCAAACTCGATAACCGTTGGTCCTTCGAGTGTATCGACCTCTGGGCGCGCTGGCTCCTGCGCCGCATATTTGTCATTCATCGTCATCCTGGAACCTTCTCATTCGCAGAAACGTTTTTCGCCAAGAACCGGCAAGTACCCGGTGTGGATGATTTAGCTTACCAGCTTCCGATTATCTTGTTCGGACGACCACTACGGTTTGAACCGTCCCGGCAACTGGTAGCCGCAAAACCCCGTGTTCGAAGTGGACAAGCTGCACCATGAACGCCCTGGCCCGCGGCGCTTGAGATCGCGCCCCTTTAACGGCGCATGAAGTTCAGATACACAACATTATGCCGGATCGATCGGAGCAGGAGGAACACCCCCTCGTTCAATCGCCTCACCCGCCAGCAAACACAGATCTTCGCGATAGCGGCCCGCAACGATCTGAACCCCAACCGGCGACTCGCCCACCATGCCGGTGCTGACAGTTAATCCCGGCAGTCCGAGGAATGGCAAACCGACTTGCGTCATTTGCGCTGCCCACACGCGAGCGTACGCAGCGTCGCCTTGCAGGTCGAGGCCATCGGCGAAGGGGAGCTCGGCCGAGACCGGCAGAAGGACGACCGGATAATCGGTGAGGAACTGCTGCCACATGCGCAGCAGGGTAGCCCTGCGAGCGAGGCTCTGGGAGAAAGACGCAAAGTCCATCGACTGCGCGCGCGCCTTCTGCCCTGCGAGGGCGATGATGGCGCCGGAATCATTTTCCTTCGCAGCGGCTGCCTCCATCGAGGCAAACCCATCCGACAGCCAGAGCCCGATCTGCAGTTCGGCCGGTTCTTCCAGTGGAGGTGTGTTGTCGATCTCATCGACCCGCCATCCTGCCTCCCTCAGTCGCTGTGCGGCATCATGCAATGCAGCGACCACTTCCGGGCTGGTGTCGAGCCCATCGGGGCGCGTGCATAGTGCTGCTACGCGAGGGGAGCCGGGCCCTTCGAGGGGCGCAGGTACCCACCACGGATCACGCGGGTCAGCGGCGGACATGGCCGCGAGGCCGATCCGGATATCCTGGAGCGTGCGTCCGATCGGACCAGATACAGCGGTAAGCTGCGGGCCAATCCCGCGCTCGGGCAATGATGCGTTATAAGCCGGTATTCGACCCGGCGTGGGACGCAGGCCATGCACGCCGCAGGCATAGGCTGGGTACCGAATCGATCCGGCAATGTCGGTGCCATGTGCCAGATGCCCGATGCCTGCCGCTACCGCCGCTGCCGCGCCGCCGGAAGAACCGCCTGGAGTCAGTGACGGGTTGCGCGGATTGCGTGTCGTGCCATGCAGCACATTGCTGGTGAACCAGCGATAGCTGAAGGCCGGTGTATTCGTGCGCCCGAGTATGACCGCACCTGCTTTGCGGAGATTGGCGACCACCGGGCTGTTCGATTTTGCGATCAGGTCGCGTTGCAGCGTCACGCCGTTGGTCGTGGCATAGCCGGCCTGGTCCACATTGACTTTCACCGTCACCGGCACACCGGCGAGCAGACCTGGCGCCTCGCCCCGGGAAATGGCCGCGTCGATTTCCTCAGCTTGTGCGAGGACATCTTCCGGGCGGTAATCCACTACAGCATTAATCGTTGGGTTAACTGCAGCCAGACGCTCCAATGCGGCAATTGCCGCCTCGCGCGCCGAAACCTCTCTTGCCTTGATCCGGGCAGCCAGCCCGGACGCCGAAAGACGCCAAAGTTCAGACATGTCTCCTCCTCGTTATTAGTGGGCGATCAGGCACCAGCGAGCACGGACAGGTGCGTTCTTATTATGCATGCTTATCGCCAACCCAGTCGCCGGCGCGGAGGAAGGACGGATTATGGTCAGATCAGACTCGTATCCGAGCGGATACCGGCAGTCACGGGCTCCGCGACGCCGACCTTGATCGAACCGTCAGAACGCTCGTAGGTTCCCATCAGGCATCCGCTTGCAATTGCCCGCTCC
>JBBWZW010000081.1:0-7381 GCA_039649305.1 Burkholderiales bacterium | reverse complement strand
ACACGCCGGACCCTGTACGACTGACGGCTCCGGTATGCGCTGCGATGTCGGGATTCGCGCGCGCCGCAGATCCCGACCGACGACTCAGGCATGCAAGACGCGCGGCACGTGAGTAGGTACCTATGCCTGCAAGAGCGAAGGAGTAGAGCACGTGGCTTCGCGATGCGCATTCGGGAGAAAGGAAGTCCTACGTACACTCGGCAAGAAACTGCCGCGCCAACACCGAGTAACTATGGTTCTTCACCACATACTCCCGCCCCCGCAGCCCCATGACCCTGCGCTCCTCCGGCCCCAACGCAAGCAACTTGCGAACGCCATCAACAACCGCTTGCGGATCTTCAGGCGCCACGGTCAATCCACACCCCGCATCACGTACAACATCATTGCCCGAATCGATCGCTTTCAATACCGGCCGCCCGGCCATCATGTAATCCGTCAGCTTGTTGGGCGAGATCCCGAAGCGAAACAAAGGCTGCCGCTCCAACCCGATATAAGCCACATCAAACCATTGCAGCAGCAACGGAATATGCTCTTTGCGAACCGGATCGAGAAAGCGGACATTGCGCAGTCCCTCCGCCTGTACCCGCCGTTGCAACCGGGCCTTCTCCGGCCCTCCGCCGACCAGCACGAAGGCGACCTTCTCATCGCCCACCCGGCTTGCCGCATCGATGAAGGTGTCGAGCGCATTGGCCTGGCCATGGTTGCCCGCATAGCCAACCAGGGAGTACCCATCAGCACGCAAAGTGTTGAGTACCTCGAGCGCGGGCGCCGGGACATTCGCCCAAGGCTCTTCCCACTCGCTAAGCAAAACACCGTTCGGTATGACAGTCCACTTGTCCTCCCGCACATTTCGCCGCGCCAGGTAATCATGCACGCAAGGCAGCAAAGAAATGACCTTGTCCGCATGGTTACACCCGTATGCCTCTGCATGATCGAGCAACCGGATAAGCGGATTGCGAGCCGTCATCGAGCCAAGCTCCATCAGGCTCAGCGGCCAAAGATCGCGGATCTCGAAAACAAACCGTGCCCCGGCGATGCGGGCCAGCCTGGCAGCCCCATAAGCGCTGAATGGATGCGGTGACGAAGCCAGCACCAGATCGGGTTTCTGTTCTTTCGCAATCGTTCCGGCATTGCGCCACAGGCTGTCGGAAAATCCCACCATGTTGACCAGGCGCCGCGCACCGTTGCCGTTATACGGACATCCGGCCAGCCACAAATGCGGAATGCCGCAGTGCTCGCTCCAGCCTCCCTGCCTGCCCGGCTGATGCATGCGCAAATGCGAAAACCGCGAAGCGACGATGCATACCTGATGGCCCAGGGACTGCAACTCTTTCGCAAGATAGTAATGACGGTACTCCATGCCGAGCTCGGCGGAACCGGAGTAATGGTTGACGATCAGTATTTTCATTCAATGAGTTCCGCGGACCTGCTGATAAATTCACAAACGCGAGCAGCATCCCGTGCCTCAGTATTAATCGTCAGCAGCTTGCGCGAAATGGCAGCGGCGGTCGGCACGGCATCGAGCGACAGATTCCACGCGGAAAAGTCGCGCTCGACCGGGTGGATCGGCGACAGGAACCAGTCGCTCAGGCGCACCTTTGCTTCTTCCGCCGCATCAAAGAACTGCTTCCGATTGCGCGCGAGTATGGGGAATTTCAGAAACGCGTTATTGGCATCATGCTCAGCCGGCACATGCCATTTATTCTTCATGGCGAGCACCTTGCGATAGGCAAGCGCACTCTTCCTGCGTGTGCGGATCACATCGTGCAGGTTGCGCAGCGCGGATACACCGTTTACCGCTTGCATCGGCGAATGTTGTTTGAAAAATCCTGGGGGCATATCAGTCGATTCGATTTCCTGCGCAGAGGAAGAACCTGTGACGAACCCGGATTTTGAAAGCCGCCGATACAGCCGCAGCATCGCCCAGTAACTGCCGTCAGTCAGCAGGAAGCGCCGCGCCTGCATGCTGAGCCACAAACTGGCGAGCTCCCCTTTCCCGGGCGCTATGGCAGTACGGTTGATGGTATCGAGTCCGGGAAACTGTTCCGGCCGATTGACCAGCAGGATTCCGCCCAGCCCGGTTGAATAGGGTTTGTTCCATTGCGTGGAAAAAAACGATGCGTCGGCCAGGGCGCCGTTCGGCTGCCCCCGGAAAGACCCGCCAAAGCCGTGCGTACAATCCTCCAGCACCAGCAGTCCGCGCTCTCGCGCAAGATTAACCAGCACGTCGACATCGGCACTGAGGCCAAAGGTGTTCTGGATGATGATCGCCCTGGTCCTCCGGTTAACCAGGCGGGTTACCGAGTCGGGGTCGAGCGTAAGGGTGTCGGCACGGACATCGGAATACACCGGCGTCGCATTGCAGTACAAGATCGCGTTCGGCACCACCACGCAAGTCAGCGCGGGGATGATCACTTCATCGCCGGCGCCGACGCCGGCTGCTTTTAGCGCGGCAAAGAGTGCGACCCGGCCTTTCCAGTAGAGGTGGATGCGTGCAGGGTCGCTGCCGAGGTGCCCGGCGAGCAGGCATGAATACGAGGTCACTTGGATCCTCCTGCCGGCCCAACCAGCGTAGGGAGAAACATCAGCTTCGCCAGCGCATTGCTTTGCGCGCCCGCCTGCTTGCTTAATGTCGGATAGTACTTCGTGATGAATGCGGCGCCCTCTTCATCCGGCTCGCGGGCAAGGTCATAGAGCCTGCGGCCCAGCACACCGATCTGCGGCCGGTACTGCGCCCATACTATGTAGCCGCCGGTGGCAAAGGAGTCGCTCATGCCATACGGCGGATATCCTTCGCGGCACGCGCCGGTGCCATTGTCGTAGGCCACCCGGAACCAGCCGTTCGCACCGCTCCAGTAGTTGGAGAACAAGGGCATTGCCGTATCGCCGTTCCACACGTCCTTCAACAGCGTATTGGCAAATGCCCTGGCTATCCCTTTGCGCGGAAGCTCTTTCCGGCTCACGCCGAACGTTTTCATGAGCGCGCCGCGATTGCGTTCCAGCGCATCCAGCGCATGAACCAGGCGGCGCGCATGACTGATGTCCCAGCCGGTATCGGCACGCGTCGACACTGTGCTGGCGGGCACGCGCACTTCCGGTTTTTTATCTCCGTTTTCGGAAGACGCGCAAACCACCGGCTTCTCCTCGCTCTCATACCCCGCATACCGGTTTTCCGCCCTTGACGACCAATACGCCCGATCCACGTCCGCCAGGTCCACAGTCCCTCGCTTGCGGATTGAAAGCCGCGCAGAGAAAAATCGCAACAGTTGTGTCAGATGGCGCCGGAGGCGATCATGGTCTTCGTCTGAAAGGCCGAGATCCGCATTCCCGATTCCGGCAAGTTCCGCATACACGGTGATGAGCCACAACTCCCTGTCGGTGAATATCAGGGCGGATGAACCATCCATGTCGCCGGGTGTAGAGCGGATCGCCTTACGCAGCCGCGTCTCGTCGGCGATATCACCCCAGCGCAGCAGGTGTTCGACCGCAACCCGGGCCGTGTCTTCGACGAACGCCTCTTTCTCCGGACCTGGCGGCTGCTTCGATGACGCAAGGGCGTTCGCGACCGAAGCGGCAAGCGCCAGGAATTGAACGCTATCCAGCGCCACTTCTTTATTCAACAAGCGATTGGTATCGTTGCAGGTGGAGCCTCCACGACAGATCCATCGTCGCCCGGGCGAAGCCGGCGTCCCCGGCTCCAGCGCGTCGTAAGCGATACGGATCAGCGTGGCGATTTCGCGCAACCGGTCCTGACGATTGCAGCGGCGCGCCATCGACACTACATTGTGCGTATAGGTCTGGACGTCATAAAGCGCGTAGACATCTCCGCGTTTCAGCAGGCGGTCCCGCAACTGCTGCTGCTCAATAAATCCACGAAGCCTGCTATCCCAGACGGACCAGACTTCCGCTTCCACCTGTCCGCCGCAGTCGAAGCGGCTGTCCGCCGCTTCAGCGGATACCACTGCAAACCACAGCACTGCGAAGAAAAGGTATTTCGGCACCGTCATCGTGGCCTCCGGCTCAGGCCAACGCGGCGTAAAAACCGAGCAGTTTCTCTTCTTCCACCGCCCAGTTAAATTTTTTCAGCACCGCGCGGCGACCGTTTTCTCCCATGCGGCGTGCGGTCTTCGGGTTAAGCACGAGGTAGTCGATTGCGTCGGCAATCGCTTTCGGATCCAGGGGGTCCACGCACAGGCCACAGCCGTTGCGTTTAACAATCGTGCGCCATAGCGGAAAATCGGATGCAATCACCGGGATCCCGGCCGCCATGTATTCAAACATCTTCACCGGCAGGGAATCGATGTAATGTCTGGCTGGATGCAATGTGACCAATCCGGCGATCGAGCGCCTGAGCACGTCGCTTACCCCGGCACGCCCGAGCCAGCCGAGTTCGTTTACCCGCGCCCAGCCCGCGTAGGTCCTGATCTCATCCGCCACCGAGTCATCGTAGCGTCCGACCAGGTTGAGCCTGGTCGCGGATGAGAGGGATTCGCAAGCTTTCACCGCCTCACGAATTCCACGCAACGCGGTGATGCTGCCCACATAGCAGACCTCGTTGCGCTTTTCGCTCCATGCCACCGGCGTATCAAATTCAGCGATGACCGGAAAATTATTGACATCGATGGTATGGCGGTTGACCGGAAGGAATTTGTCACGCAGGAATGGCGTGGCGGTCACGATTCCGTTGAACCTGCGGCAAGCGTAGCGCTCGTACCATCCCACGGCCTGCGGCAACAGTCGCGTCGCAAACGCGCCGAGATACGTCTTGCCGCTCAGTTCCCTGGGGAGGTCTTCGTGCGAGTCGAAGATCACCTTTTTCTTCAGCTTCCTGAGCCTGAGGCCGACCGGCATCAGTTCAGGATCATGCAAGTGGTAGACCGCTGCGTCCAGGCCGACCGCCTCATCCAGCATCCGCTGGGTGGTAGTGATCATCCGCCTGATCCGGCCGGTTGCACGGCCCACATCCAGGATACGCACGCCGTCTTTGTGCTCTTCGCCCTGGTCGTCCGCGACCACCAGGGTGACGTCATGGCCATGCGACGCCAGGCTGCGGCACTGCTTGATGAAGACACGGGTATCGTTACGCGAATGAACGCTGCTGAGGTGGACTATACGCATGGGAAATATCTTCTTTATGAAAACAGGCTATCAATAACAAATTGACATACAGGCCATGGGTAACCAGTGAGACCGGCAGGTCGGCTGAAGTGATGATCACGATTGCGGGCACAATGACTGACGCGGTAATCAACGCCGGCTCACCCGACCGGCGCGCGCAAGCGTCGATGTATTTGTAAAGCGCCGACATGATGACCGCATAGAGCAGGACTCCCATAAAGCCGGCTTGCATATAGGCGCTGCCGAACCAGCCGGTATTTGCGCTCATTCGGTCGTCATTGAAATAGGTATAGCCAATCTGGTAAGAAACATCCATCGTGTAGGGGTAATCCATGAGTCCAAGGCTGAGTTTGCTGTTGGAGAACAGCACCCATTCGTTCTTCGAAAAAAAATCGAAGTACAGGTTGTTGAGGTACGCCGGGGTAAATAACACCCTTTGCAACGTCATCGTGGCCATGGTGCCGAACGTATCGGGCGAATAATTTTGCTGTAGCCAGAAGTCCCCCAGGCCCACCATGATCAGAGCCAGTAGCGCCAGGTTGAACTTGAATATCAGGTTCCTGCTCAATGAGACGTAATAGACGAGCAGGATCGCAAACGGTGCGAACAAGGTCGACTTGTGAGCCGTCATCCCGAATATCAGGATGGCGCAGCCGACTACCAACAGCGCGGTCGAGTACTTTTTATACAGCAGTGAAATGACAAGGGCGATCGGCACCACCACCTTGCCGATCAGCGGCGAAATGTACGCAAATATTCCTGGCAGGTTGCTGGCCGCGTCACGACGAAAATCATAAACTCTCGAGAGGTCAAAGTTCATATAGCGCGCGCCGCCCATCAGTAACACCGCCACTATATAAATGAATGTAATCATCACTAAAACGCGCCTCAAGTCGTGTTTCGACAAGTTGGCGAATTTCGGAGGCGTGATCTTCAGGAAAAGTGGCAGGATGGTGGTGACCGCATAGGCGAACATGCACTGCGCCATGTATTCCCACGGCTGTCCCGCCGCGTAAAACATGACCAGCATCGGCAGCAATACCGCCACGAGCGTGAGATGGTGGAATATTGTCGACGGCTTCCGCGCCTCGACCGGGGTAATCAGCGATAACGCAGCGACACAGATCAATGCGAGACTGCGGTTTGCCTCGTCAGGATGGAAGACATATCCTTCGTACCCGTATTGCACGCTGACGAAGTTTTCGTAGGCATAGGCCAATGCGAAGAAAATCGCGAAATGCAGCACGAGGATACCGATGCGTTGTTTCATGACCTGATGACCTCGCAGTACATCTCCCGCGCCCGATCCGCTTCAAAACAGGAGTTATGCCATAGCAGGACAAAATCTCCGTGGTAGCGATACACCACTTTTTTCAACTTCTGCATCGCTTCAAGCGCCTGTTCCGTCAGGCCGTAGCCCATGTAGCGGATGACGGACTGCTCCATGCATATCAACGGACGCTGCCTGACCTTGAGCGCGCTTCTGTGATGCAGGTCGTACATCGGGTATTCATGGCAGGTGCCGCACCTGAATCCTGCGTAGTCTGCAAAGCTGAGTGTGCTGTCGTATCGCAGGCCGGCCCGGTCCCATATTGCAGGCGTGTGGGTCGACCAGCGCAGGAAGTGCTGGCGTCCGCCGCCGATTTCCTGGTTGATATGTTGCCGGTCCAATACCCGACGAAGCGCATTAACTGCGGAGCCGAGATTTACCTGGCTTCTGTAGGTGTTATAGCCGGGATGGATGCCGATCTCATGGCCGCGCCGGGCGATCCTGCCCAGCATCTCTTTCACGGCAGGGTCGGCCACGGTACAGGCGCCGTCATATTTCGCGTCGGTGATTTCAGGGATGAAGTAGAAGGCGACTTTGTTGCCTGCCTTCTCATTGACATCCATCATCCAGTCCACAGTGTAATAGTAGACATCGTTGCGCCAGTTTCCGCGGCGGGCGGCCATGTAGTTTTTAAGCGGGTGGATGCCACTGGAAAAGGTGCGCTTGCGTATTACTTCGGCTGCCGTTCTTTTGATGAGGCGGGGGACAGAGGCGGCACTTGGATGATATGGGTGATCAACATCGCAAGTGACTATGGTGCTGCTCCGGCGCGGCTTGCGCTCAAGTCGCGGCCATAACCGGCGCATTGCCGCCCACAGGATTTCCACGTACTCATCGACGATCGGGCGGTCGAGAAAGGACTGCCGGCAAGCGAGCGAAGCATGCGCCGGGAACCGGTCATGATGATCCCGCTGCTTGCTTACCGCTTCTTCA
>JBBWZW010000068.1:0-2830 GCA_039649305.1 Burkholderiales bacterium | reverse complement strand
GTCGGGTACCTGGCTGCGAGGTCGCGCCGTGGTGTCGCCAACGGCTCGCGGTGCACCGGCACCGGGTCGGGGAAATTCCAGACATAGCAGCGCGCCCGGGCATTGCCGTATGGGGCGCAACCATGCTTGATCGCGACGCGGATGATGCCGCCCGACAGGTCAGTCTTCCAGTTCTTGCCTTCGGCCTGCGCCCGCTCCTCGCTCGTCAGCTCGCTCCACCAGCCGAGCTTCTTCAGGAATACATGGTCGAACTCGGGATAACCGGTATTGATTTCGCTGCCCTTGTTGGCCACGCCGTCGGCCGCAAGCAGGCTATCGCCATTGTGTTCCACGCCCCAGTTGGCGCGGAACGGCAGGCCGCCCTCAGCCACGGGCTTGGACAGGTCGTACAGGATCGGCGTACCCGGATGCTTCATCTCCGGGGTGCCCCAGCACGGCCACGGCAAGCCGTAGTAATCGCCCTTGCATGGGCCGTAATCGGCGCGCAGCGTGGTGGGGTTGAAGGTGTGCTTGTTCTGCATGTGCAGTTTCAAGCGCTCCGGCGAGCAGCCGGTATAGCCGATGGTCCAGCAGGAGCGGTTGATTTCGCGCAGGATGTCCTCGATCACCGGTTCATCGTTGACTACCTTGATGTTCTTGACCAGTTCGTTCGCATAACCGAACTTGCGTGCGAACCTGTACATGATTTCATGGTCGGTCTTGCATTCGAACAGTGGCTGGATCACCCGTTCGCGCCACTGAATGCTGCGGTTCGATGCTGTCGCCGATCCCTGCGTCTCGAACTGAGTGGTGGCGGGCAGCAGGTACACACCGTCGGTGCGCCCATGCATCGCCGCCGTCATCGTCGGATAGGGATCGATCACGACCAGCAGGTCCAGTTTTTGCATCGCGGCCTTCATATCCGGCAGGCGCGTCTGACTGTTGGGCGCATGCCCCCAGTAGATCACCGCGCGCAGGTTACCCGGCTGATCGATGTGCTCACTCTTTTCAAGTACGCCGTCAAACCAGCGCGACACCGTCATGCCGGGCTTTTCCATCAAGGCCTTCGACCCGAAACGCGACAGCAGCCAGTTGTAATCCACACCCCATACCGTCGCAAAATACTTCCACGCCCCTTCGGCCAGCCCGTAGTAGCCCGGCAGGGAATCGGGATTGGGCCCGACGTCGGTCGCGCCCTGCACATTGTCGTGGCCGCGGTAGATATTGGCGCCGCCGCCCTGCACGCCGATATTGCCGAGCACCAGCTGCAGAATCGACAGCGCGCGTACATTGGCGGTGCCCACGTGGTGCTGCGTGATACCCATGCACCAGACGACGGACGAGGGCCTGTTGGTGGCAAGCATCTCGGCGGCAGTACGCACCATTCCCTCCGGCACGCCGGTCACGTCCGTCACCTTCTCCGGCGTCCACTTCTCCACTTCCTTGCGGACCTCCTCCATGCCATAGGTGCGTTCGGCGATGAACTTCTTGTCTTCCCAGCCGTTTTTGAAGATATGCCAAACGATGCCCCAGACCAGTGCGATGTCGGTACCCGGGCGCACGCGCATAAAATGATGCGCAAAACGCGCGGTGCGGGTAAACCGCGGATCAATCACGATGATCTTCGCGCCCAGTTCCTTCGCATGAAGGACATGAAGCATGGAGATCGGATGCGCCTCCGCCGGGTTGGAGCCGATGAACAATACCGCCTTGCTGTAATGCAGGTCGTTGAAGGAATTGGTCATCGCGCCAAAGCCGTAGGTCTGCGCGACGCCGGCGACCGTGGTGGAGTGGCAGATGCGCGCCTGGTGATCGCAATTGTTCGAGCCCCACATCGACACGAATTTACGCAGCAGATAGGCCTGCTCATTACTGTGCTTGCTGGACCCGACCCAGAAAGTCGCGTCAGGCCCTGCCTGCTGCCGGATCTGCAGCAACTTGTCGCCCACCTCGTTGATCGCCTGTTCCCAGGAGATGCGCTGGTATTTGCCGTTGACCAGCTTCATCGGATAGCGCAGGCGCCGCTCGCCATGACCATGCTCGCGTACCGATGCGCCCTTGGCGCAATGGGCGCCCATGTTGATCGGCGAGTCGAACGCAGTCTCCTGGCGCACCCACACACCGTTCTGCACCACCGCTTCGACTGAGCAGCCGACCGAGCAATGGCTGCATATCGTGTGCTTCACTTCAGTCTTGCCGTCGGCGGGCGAATGGGCACTCGCAGCTTGCGCAGGCTGAACCACATTGAACGGCAGGTGGCGCGCCATCAGGCCGGCGCCGGCAGTGACACCAGCACGGGCGAGGAAGGAGCGCCGGTTCATGGCCCCCCTCGCAATACGGCTGACAAATCCACTGACGCCTCCCTCGGTCGCTGCCCGGGCTATCTTCACTAGTGACATGGATGCGGCTTCCTTTTCTCTCCGTTCACCAGTACGACGCGCAGTAGTAATACCTGCGGATGTGCTCGGTCTCACGGTAACCGGTAGTTGGCGGTTCCGCCTCTGGAACAACCGCTGCGGCCTCCACCGTCGCACTATGGCCCATCAGGACAGCGACCGCGCCGATTGCGCCCGCATTCCCTGTCAGGCGCAGGAAGTCGCGCCGTGCGCGGTTTACTCGATCCTGTTCATTCTCTTCCATACGTCTAGTCTCCAGAACAGGCATCTTCGATCTCGAACGCCTCTGACTCGATCGAGAAAAATGCCTGCGTAAAATCTGCAACATGTCGATAAAAGTTCACGCCGTCCGCCGCTCGTATATCGTCAAGACAGCGACTGGACCACGACGCGATGTGCTTTTCGAAGAACTGCTTCTGGCGTTGAATCGATTGCCTCTGCGCGCCCTCCCCGCC
>JBBWZW010000044.1:0-7141 GCA_039649305.1 Burkholderiales bacterium | reverse complement strand
CGAATCTGCATCTCCGCGGGTGCGCGAGCTTGCGGAAAGAATCCGCACCATCGCCGAGCGTGAAAAGGACGAGATTGCGGCACGCTTTCCAAAAGTATTGCGCAGGGTCGGCGGCTACAACCTCGATGTTTTCTATCCGCAGTCAGAGCGGCCTTACACCGTCGATGGCAGCGTCAATCTTGCGCATCTTCTGGTCGGCTCCGAAGGCACGCTTGCGTATTCCAGGCAGGTTACGCTGAAGCTGGCGCCTCTACCGGCAGCAAAGGCGCTGGGCGTCGTCAACTTCGCGAAATTCCATGATGCGATGGCGCTCACGCAGCACATCGTGAAGCTCAAGCCAGTCGCCGTCGAACTGGTGGACCGCACCATGATCGAACTGGCGCGCGGCAATCCCGCTTTCAAACCAACAATCGAGAAGGCCCTGATCGGGTTGCCCGAGGCGATACTGCTGGTGGAATTCGCCGGCGCCGACCGAAGCGAACAAGTGCGGCAGCTGAAAGCGCTGGTCGAACTGATGGGCGATCTCGGATTGCCCGGCTCAGTGGTCGAAATGCCCGACGAGAAAGAGCAGAAGGAATTGTGGGAAGTCCGCAAGGCCGGACTGAACATCATGATGAGCCTGAAGGGCGACGGCAAACCGGTTTCCTTCATCGAAGACTGCGCGGTCCCGCTCGAGCACCTGGCCGAGTACACCGACCGCCTCACGCAGGTATTCGCGAAACATGGCACCCGCGGCACCTGGTATGCGCATGCGTCGGTCGGCACTTTGCATGTGCGCCCCATACTCGACATGCGCCGCGACGGCGCCGGGAAAATGCGTGCGATCGCGGAAGAAGCGGCGCAACTGGTGCGGCAATACAAAGGTGCGTTTTCCGGCGAGCACGGCGATGGGCTGGTGCGCAGCGAATGGGTGGACTGGCAGTTCGGCGAGCGGCTGTTGAAGTCCTACGCCGAGGTCAAGGACGCGTTCGATCCGGAGCACCTGATGAATCCGGGGAAGATCGTGCGTTCCACCAAGATGGACGACACCTCCCTGTTCCGCTTCAAACCAGGCTACCAGCCTCTGCAGATCAAGACGGCGCTCGACTGGTCGGGCTGGAATGTGCAAAGCAATCCGGTCACGGAAGAGTCCACCGCACCGGGCACCGGCGGCGACCCGGCAGGCGGCTTCGCCAAAGCCATCGAAATGTGCAACAACAATGGCCATTGCCGCAAATTCGATGCCGGCACCATGTGCCCCAGCTATCGCGCGACCAAGGACGAGAAACACCTGACCAGGGGACGCGCCAATACCTTGCGGCTCGCCGTATCCGGCCAGCTCGGTCCTGATGCGTTCACGTCGGAAGAGATGTACCAGACCATGGACTTGTGCGTCGGTTGCAAAGGCTGCAAGCGCGACTGCCCGACCGGCGTCGACATGGCGAAAATGAAGACCGAATTTCTCCACCACTACCGGAAGAAACACGGCCTGCGCCTGAAAGACAAACTGGTCGCCTATCTGCCGCGTTATGCGCCGATAGCCGCCCGCCTTGCGCCGTTGTTCAATCTGCGCAATACGCTCCCGGGCGCTGCACTGCTGACCGAAAAATGGCTGGGCTTCAGCGCGAAACGCGCATTGCCCTCCTGGCGCAGCGATACCTTCTTCAGCACTGCCGGAACCGACCAAGCTCCCACAGGCGCGCCGGAAGTCGTACTCTTCGTCGACACCTTCAACAACTATTTCGAATCCGACAATGCGCGCGCTGCCTATCGCGTGCTGCAGGCCGCCGGCTACCAAGTCCACCTTGCGAAGGCCGCCGGCGAGTCGCGGCCGCTCTGCTGCGGACGCACGTACCTGTCGGCCGGCCTGGTCGATGAAGCGAAGCAGGAAGCGCGCCGCACCATGCAGGCGCTGATGCCTTATGTCGCGCGCGGCGTTCCGGTGGTTGGTCTGGAGCCATCTTGCCTGTTGACGATGCGTGATGAGTTCCTCGCATACGGTTTCGGCGATGAGGCCAAAAAGCTGGCGGCGCAGGCGATGCTGTTCGAAGAATTCCTCGCACGCGAAGCGAAAGACGGCAAGCTGAAACTGAAGCTGAAACCGCTGCCGCAACATACTGCCTTGTTACACGGCCACTGCCATCAGAAGGCTTTCGATGCGGTGAAGCCGATACATACCGTGCTCGGGCTGATCCCATCGCTCAAAGTCCAGGCGATTGAATCCAGCTGCTGCGGCATGGCGGGAAGCTTCGGCTACGAAGCCGGGCATTACGATGTCTCGATGCAGATGGCGGAACTGTCGCTGTTGCCGGCTGTGCGCGCAGCGGATAAAGATACGATCATTGTGGCTGATGGCACCAGTTGCCGGCACCAGATTGCCGATGGGTCGCAACGGGAAGCGATGCATGTGGCGAGGGTGTTGGAAGCGGCGTTGGATTTAGGTTAGGACGTCCCTTCACCACATCTTGGCATGCAACGGAGCCGTCAGTCGTGCATGGTCGGCCGTGTTGGTATTGGCAGCCCAACCTACATCTGTGGAATGAGAGACGTATCGAACGCGTTGCGGCGTTGCTCGTCGTCGCCATAGCTCGCTATGGCTCCTCCTCACGCCTTGCACCGCATCCCGCGACGGCCGCCAAATTGCCCAACTTATCCCTGCGCGGTACCTTAGCCAGCGATACGCGAGGCTGGGATAGGCCGCCATTGTTATCCTTGGCCAGCTTGATTTCGGCCGTGCCGCCCGACGCCGCCATAAAGCTTAAGCAGTGGTCTTCTCAGCGTTATTGACAATAAGATCGCTCGTCGATTTCCTATAGGCCTGCACGCCCGAGCTCGTCGATGCCCGCCTCTCATCGATCGGTATATCACTAATTGTCGCGCGTTAATGAATGTGGCGCGGCATGACTTTCGCGAGGTTTGTCGGCCGGCAGAGGGCTGACCTTGCTGGTCGGCGAGCCGCCCTCGGCATCGGTGACCAAGTCCTTGGTAAAAGGATTACCGACGCGGGACAAGTATTGTTGGCCAAGCAGACTCGCTGCCTTGGAATTTATATGGTTGGCGTCCTTGTAAAGCGCTGTATTTGCAATGTAGGTGACGCATTCACTGGTACCGCACATCACCTTCTTCGGATCGACCACCAGGGTTTGCGGATAGCTTGCTTTCACCTTATCGATCGCGCGGTCGATTGCACCCTGAGTTTGCTCGACGAATTCATAGGGAATATGGCAGTTGCTGTCCGGCGATATCCAGCCGCGCCTTTTATGCAGAACGCACTGCGACACGTCGGGCTCGTAATAGGGATTGTCCTTGAAGACCACCGGCGTCGAGCCGGCCCTGATGATCCGGTCGACTACCCTCTCAAGATCGGTCTCCATATTCGTATTCTCGGTGGTGCCGGACCAAAAGCCTGCAAGGACGACGTACCTAAAATTGCCGGCCAGGTCGATCAGGTCCGTGTTGCGCTGCTGGCAAGTGGAACTGTCGTCTCCCTGCAGCCCCGGTTCCGGCAGATCCAGCGGTGAGCAGCTGCCCTGCACATGAAATACTGCCTTCATACCGGCGTGGCGGGATAGCTGGTCCACGAACGGCTTGAAGTGGTCGGCATGCGAATCGCCCATAAGGAGCACCTCAGGCTTTTCCCCGGCGGTGTCGCCAAACGCGCAGTGTTCCTGCAGGTATCCGACACTGATTTTTCTGTAGTCTTCGGCGCGCACCGAGCACGAACGGGTCAGGTCCCGCGCATAGGAGTAGCTGGCAATCAGTTCTCGCGTTTCCGCCGGAAATCGTTTTGGCGCGCCTTCGGTCAAGTAGGAATACAAGCCCACCGACATGCACAACACCGCGGGAGGGAGATAGAGGTGCACGAATGCCCTCTTGAAATTGAGACTTTTACTGCGCCTGACGGGGTTCTCGATGTACTTCCAAGTAAGGAATGCGAGCAAAAACGATAGCGCCACCGCCGTCATTCCAACCACGACGTCGAATTCAATCCGGCGATACCGCAGGATCGAGAATATCGGCCAGTGCCACAGGTACAGTGAATACGATATCAGCCCTATGCCGACCATCAGGCGGCTCTTAAGCAGCGGGCTAAGCACGTGGCTCGTTTGGCCGGCGAAAATGACACAGGCGGCGCCGAGACAGGGATAGAGGGAATTGATACCGGGAAATGGAACGCCACGGTTGATGAAAAACAGCGAGCCGAGCATGAAGACCGTCCCTAGCACCGCCAGAATGTTTGCGGCCACCGCGGACGGCACTTTGACACGTTGCGCGACAAAAAAAGTCAGCGCTCCGATCAGCAACTCATGCGCCCGGGATGTCAATAGAAAATAAGATTTAACCTCGCCGACCTTGAGCTCTGAAACCACAGCGAAGACAATCGCTAGTACCGCGAGGACTGGAACGATTTGCTTTCGGCAATAACGATACAATGCGATCAGCAGGATCGGGAACACGAAGTAAAACTGTTCTTCCACGGATAGCGACCACGTGTGAAGCAAGGGGAATTCTTCGGTCCGCTGACCGAAATACCCCCAGCTGAGCATTGAGAAAAACACGTTCGAGACGAAGGCCCATGAAGCAGCCAGTGAAGTTGTGTAGAAAATATAGTCGTTCGGGATGAGCAGCCATGAAGCAACCGCTAATGTCGCCAGCGTCACTACGATATATGCGGGAAAGATGCGCTTGATGCGCCTGGTATAAAAATCTGCGAAGGTGAAGCTTCCTCCCTCGACGCTCTTGGCGATGATGCCGGTGATCAGATAGCCGGAGATGACGAAAAAAATGTCGACCCCGATGAAGCCGCCGGGCAATAGGTTGGCGTTTGCGTGAAAGGCGACGACTGCGAGCACCGCGATTGCCCGCAGTCCGTCGATGTCTGCGCGATAGGGATGTTTATTCATTGAGCTTGTTCTTCTTTGAGTCAATAATAATTCCCGCGCGCAGTAGCGCCCATTAGGAATGTCTCGCTTTTCGCCGCGCCCCCGTACCGGTACGTATCAAATACTGAATACACCTCGATAATCTTTGCGCGCTATCGCGATTTTCCGGAAGGCATTGTTTCACGTCTTGAGCAAAAGCAATCTATTGCCTTAACGCTCGCTTTTTATTGATGCCTGCTTGGGTCGCCTTGTAGCCGAGCGGTGCAGCGGATGCGGAACCGGCGACGGTTGTGCGATCCGGCTCACGACGGCCGCCGGCCGCGGCTTTACGGCTGGCACCACTACACCTTCCGGCCGGGCTGCGGCAATGTTTTGCACGCCATGGTGCCGGCAGCGCTTGCAAGTGCAGGTGACGCAGGCCGTGCACGGCGACGCCGCCCTCGACCAGCTCGAGACCAGCCGGCCGGACCTGATGATCGTGGACTTCCTGATGCCCGGCATGAACGGCGCCGAGCTGGTGGAAAAGGCGACCGCTAAATATCCGCAGCTGCCGATCATCTTCGCGACCGGTTATGCGGACATGAAAGCGATCGACGCGGTCATCGGGAACAACACGGTTCTGCGCAAGCCGTTCCAGATGGGGGAGTTGGTGGAGAGTGTGAAAGTCGCGCTGGCGCAGTAGTGGGGCGTGACCAGCACCTGGATGGACGTCGGTTGGGATGTAATCCCGACGTTCCGGTCCTCGTGCGACCGGAGGCTTTCGTACATGCGGAATTTCCATCCCAACGTTCGTCCCCCGCATGAAGGCCATTGATGTGCAAAGCATGAATGTTGGGATTGCATCCCAACCTACGTCGTACCAATGCAGACGATAGAGCAGGTAGGGCGCCCCACCCTACGCGCTTTCGCTCATCACCTGCCCGACCGCGGCGCGCATGCTCTCATAGGGCACCGCGCCCTGCAACGCCAACCCCTCTTGCCAGGGCGCCCCCTCCTTACGCAATACCATGATGGGCACGCCCGTAATACCGAAGTCGCTCGCCAGTTTCTGATCCTCGCTCACCTGCGCTGCAAAGGTGTTTTCATCTAGCGCCCGGCGCAGCGCATCAGTCTGCAATCCGACCGACTCCCCGATGTCGAGCAGCACATCGGTTTCCCCGATGTCGCGACCTTCTTCAAAGAATGCGCGAAACACCGCATGGTGCATCTCGTCGCCCTTCCCTTGCGAGTTCGCATAGGCGACCGCTTCCATCGCCTTGCGGCTGCGCGGCTGCACCGGTGGCAGCTTGAGATCCATGCCGCGTTCGCGCGCCATCGGATAGACCGAACGCTCCCAGGTCGTACGCAGGTATTCGCCGGCCGGATCGAGCGTGGGTTTCGGATCCGGCCGCAATTCGAACGCGCGCCACACGATCTGCAGCGCCGGTCCGAATTCCTCCTGCAGCTGCTTCAGTGCAGGCATTTGCAGATAACAGAACGGACAAACATAGTCGCTCCAGATGTCGATCCGGAGCGGTGGAGTGGAAGTAGCCATGATGGAAGGTAAAGGAGTGGTGATTGAAACTCGCGCTCACGATACACCAATCCCACTGAAGGCGTCGGTACCCGACAGGCAAGTCCCCAAAACACCGCGTCCACTTGCGCGCCCTCCGACTACAATGAAGAGACCGACGGGGGATTAGAGATGGATCTGGAGCAATTCGTGCAAGCCAAGCGGGAGCTTGAGCAGAACCTGGGCGCCGCCATTCAAACCGAAATCGACAAGTTTGAAGAAGCCACCGGCCGGACGCCCATTTTTATCGACATCGAAATGGAAGACGCGACCGAGGCTGGCAACGCGCGCCGGAAGTTCACCGTCGGCGCGGTGCGCGCCGATGTGCCGTTGGAATGACGCGATACAAACGGCAACGCGTCAGGAGCAATGGTCGTCGATGTCCACCATCGCGTCGATGAATATTCCCGCGATGAAACCAACGGCTATCACACCCAGAACCGAAATAACTGCTGTAACCATGGGGCATCCTTCATTTCTTTGGAGGTCATGCTTCCATTACAGCAGTGGCGGGCCGCATTCAATTGATATTGCTCATTTTTCCGGGCCGTGTGACCGGAGTTGTATCAAGTTGAACCACATCGTCGCGGGAAATGCGCACTTACCCACATCCTCTGTGGCTAATCCTGTGGATAACACCCTTCCAGCTGCTCCAACCCGATGATCCGTAAAGCAATTTGTCCTTTGATTAAAAACAAGGCATAGCATGGCCCGACACGGGAAAGAA
>JBBWZW010000013.1:0-8951 GCA_039649305.1 Burkholderiales bacterium | reverse complement strand
GGTTTGTTGCGAACCGCTTGCGACTGGCGGCCCGCTTGCATGGTGCTGTGTGTTGGGATTGGCATCCCAACCTGCGTCCTGTATGTTTTTTGGGTGAGCCTTTTTGCAGAACGCGTCGGTAGTTGGGATGCCAATCCCAACGTTCCCCGACTTCACGCTGAGTCGTTGGCGGCTGATAGTGCCGCAATGCGAGTGACGCCGACAGCGTCGATCCCGCCGAAGAAGAGATCGGCCACTATCGGGGCCATGTCTTCATGCGTGAGTTCGCCATCGGGTTTGAGCCAGGTGAACATCCAGTTGATCATCCCGAACAGCAGCATCGTTAACGGCTTGGTGAGACCGGCGGCGTCGAGGCCGGGACGCAGCTTGGCTAAGGTGTGTGCGAACACTGCTACTACGCGTCGCTCGCCTTGCAGGATGCGCTCTTGGTCTTCGGGATTCAGGAATTTCACGTCTTCGGTCAGCACACGATGCTCATTCTGCGCGTTTGCGTATTCCTGGACGAAGCGCAGTACCAGTTGGCGCAGGCGTGGCTCGGGAGCGAGGTTTTGTTGCTCCACTTCGCGCACTACAGATTCCAGGCGGGCGATGTGCGTTTCGCATATCTCAACCAGCAGTTTGTATTTGTCGCGCACGTAGTGGTAGAGGTTTGCCTTGGAGGTGCCCAGCGCTTCGGCCACCTCATTCATGGACGTCGCCGAGTAGCCGCTGGCAGCGAACAGTCGCGCCGCGACGACGAGTATCTGTTCGCGTTGGAAGTCGAATTTTGCAGAAGGTCCGCGAGGCATTATCTGTTTCCTTTAGCGTTCGTCGAACGACAGCACCACCCGCTCAGTCAGCGGATGGGACTGACAAGTCAGTATGTAGCCGGCGGCGACTTCATGCTTTTCCAGCGCGAAGTTACGATCCATCCGTACTTCTCCTTCAAGCAGCTTGGCGCGGCAGGTGCAGCAGACGCCAGACTTGCAGGAGAACGGCATTTCCAGGCCTGCGGCTGCGGCCGCTTCGAGGATGCTTGGATCGTCCTTACGGAATTCGATCTCCCGGCGCAAGCCGTCGCGTACGATCACCACGCGCGCATGCTCGGCGTCGCCCTCTCGAGGTAGCGGTTTAACCGGGGCGCCGGTGGACGGAATTGGGATACCGAAGCGTTCGATGTGTATGCGATCCGCTGGGATCCCGGCCTCGAGGAGCGCCTTTTCGGCCTCATCGTTGACCTCGTACGGACCGCACACGAACACATGGTCGACGGTCTTCGGATCAATCAGTGTATGCAGGAATTCGCCGATCTTGTCGCGTGTCATGCGGCCGCTGTTCAGCGGCGTGTCCATGTGCTCCCGCGAGAAAACATGGTGCAGCACGAGGCGGGTCAGGTAGCTGTTCTTCAGGTCCTCCAGCTCTTCCTTGAACATGGTGGATTTCTGATAGCGGTTGCCGTAGATGAGCGTGAATCGGCTGTCCGGCTCGCGCGCCAGCACGGTGCGCATGATGGACAGGATGGGCGTGATGCCGCTGCCGCCGGCGATGCCCAGGTAGTGTCGGCTCTCGGTCGTCTCTTTCAATGTGCAGAAGCGTCCTTGCGGCGCCATCACCTGCACCGCATCGCCGGCTTTCAGGTGTTCATTGATCCAGTTGGAGATCACGCCGCCCGGCACTTTGCGTACGCCGATGCGTAGTGTGCCGTCGTCCATTCCTGTGCAGATCGAATACGAGCGGCGCTGTTCCTTGCCGTCGATCTCGTGGCGCAAGGTCAGGTGCTGGCCCGGCGTGAAACAGAAAGAATCGCGCAGCGCGTCAGGCACATCGAATTGCACGATCACTGCCTCGTCCGTGTCGGGCCGCACATGGGAAACGCGCAATGAATGGAAATCGGTATTCATGGATTCTTTAAATCGGTTTGAAGTATTCGAATGGTTCGCGGCATGACAGGCAGCGGTAGAGCGCCTTGCATGCAGTGGAACCGAAAGCCGACAGTCGTTCGGTGTGCATGCTGCCGCAGCGCGGGCAGGCGAGTTGCGTTGGCCGCCTCATGAACGTTACGGGCACTTCTTTGACAGCGGCATTGCCAGTCGGCGGTGCGATGCCGTACTCGCGCAATTTGCGCTTGCCCTCTTCGGTGATCCAGTCGGTGGTCCATGCGGGCGAGCGTTGCATACTGATGCGCACCGGACCGAGTTGCTCCGCTTCGAGCGCCTCGCAGATGCTGCGCTCGATCATTTCGGTCGCAGGGCAGCCAGAGTAAGTGGGAGTGACCACGACCTCGAGACCTTCGCCATCGGGCAGCACGTCGCGGACTATGCCGAGGTCGCGCACTGACACGACCGGCACTTCCGGATCGAGCACACCGTTCAACACGTCCCATGCCCGAAGAATGCGGGCGTGTTCCTGTGTCGGCAAGGTGAGGTTGTCTACCATACCGCTCCCGGGAATGTGCGTTGCAGGTACTGCATTTCAGTGAGGATGTAGCCCATGTGTTCGCTGTGGCGGCCTTGCTTACCGGTGCTGCGGAACGGCGAATCGCCTGGGATGTCGAGTGTCGCATCGCTCAGCACTGCGCTGGTTTCGGCCAGCCAGTCCTGGCGCAGATCTGCCCAGCGGGGCCCGAGGCCGGTGGTTGCCGCATGCTCATCCACCGCGTCGGCCTCGAAAATTTCGGCGGTATAGGGCCACAAACGCTGCAGTGCATCCTGGGTACGGCGTTTTGATTCGGCCGTCCCGTCACCGAGGCGAATCACCCAGTCGGCCGCATGTTCCTGGTGGTAGCGAGCTTCCTTGCGCGCTTTGTCGGCGATGCCGGCCAGCTCCGGGTCGGTGGAGGAAGCGAGCCGCTCCCATAGCAATTTCAGGAAAGTCGCAAGGGCGAAGTTGCGGATCATCGCGAAGGCGAAGTCACCGCGCGGCAGCTCGACCAGCGTCAGGTTCAGGTAGTCGCGTTCGTCGCGCAGGAAAGCCAGCTGATCTTCACCCAGGCTGTTGCCTTGCAGGCGGCCCGCGTAGGTCAGCAGCGCGCGCGCCTGGCCGACCAGATCAAGCGCGATATTGGTCAGCGCAATGTCTTCTTCGAGTACCGGGGCGTGGCCGCACCACTCGCCCAGGCGCTGCGCGTGGATCAGGCAGGTATCGCCCAGCCGCAGCAGGTACTGCACGACAGGGTCTTTGGAAACTTGGATTGAGGCCTGCATCGCTCTATGCCTTTACATGTGGTTGACCGATTCGGGCAGGTCGTAGAACGTGGGGTGGCGGTAGACCTTGTCTTCCATCGGGTCGAAGTACATGTCCTTGTCGCCGGGGTCGGAAGCTATGATCTGGTCGGAACGCACTACCCAGATGCTGGTGCCTTCCTGGCGGCGGGTGTAGACGTCGCGTGCCAGCTGGATCGCCATTTTTCCGTCGGCTGCGTGCAGGCTTCCGCAGTGCTTGTGGTCGAGGCCGGCTTTGCTGCGGACGAAGACTTCCCAGAGGGGCCATTCTTTCTTGAGTGTTTCGTTTGGGGTGTTCATAGATCTTTCCTTGATGGGTGACTCCACAACCGAGGTCACGCCGCGCACTCTTTTGCGGCTTGCTTGCGCGCGTGTGCCAGGGCGGCGTCTCGTACCCATGCGCCGTCGTCCCATGCTTTCACGCGTGCTTCGAGTCTCTCTTTATTGCAGGGGCCGTTGCCGTTGACGACCTGCCAGAATTCCGACCAGTCGATCGGGCCGAAGTCGTGATGCTGACGCTCTTCGTTCCACTTCAGATCCGGGTCCGGCAAGCTCACGCCGAGTACCTTGGCCTGCTCCACTGCCGCATCCACAAATTTCTGGCGCAGCTCGTCATTCGACAAACGCTTGATGCCCCAGCGCATCGATTGCGCGCTGTTCGGCGATTCCGCGTCCGGCGGGCCGAACATCATCAGCGAGGGCCACCACCAGCGGTTCACCGCGTCCTGCACCATCTCGCGCTGCGCCTGCGTTCCTTTGGTCATCATCGTCAACAGCGACTCGTAGCCCTGGCGCTGGTGGAACGACTCTTCGCGGCAGATGCGGATCATCGCTCGCGCATAGGGCGCATAGGAGCAGCGGCAGATCGGCACCTGGTTCATGATGGCGGCGCCGTCGACCAGCCAGCCGACCACGCCGATATCGGCCCAGGTCAACGTCGGGTAGTTAAAGATTGAGCTGTACTTGGCGCGACCGGTATGTAATGCATCAAGCATCTGGTCGCGCGAGGTGCCGAGTGTTTCCGCTGCCGCATACAGGTAGAGACCGTGGCCGCCTTCGTCCTGGACTTTTGCCAGGAGGATCGCCTTGCGCTTCAATGTCGGTGCGCGCGTGATCCAGTTGCCTTCCGGGAGCATGCCGACGATTTCCGAATGCGCGTGCTGACTGATCTGCCGCACTAATGTTTTGCGGTAGTGGTCGGGCATCCAGTCTTTTGCTTCGATGAATTCGCCGGCATCGATGCGGACGTCGAAGCGTTCCTGCAGTTGCATCTCCTCGGGCGTGCGTACGGGCTGGACGGGCTTCTTGTCGCCCTCCTTGCCCATCAGATCCATTGCCTGGGTATACATAGCTATCTCCTTATGATTTCGGCCGCTGGTCGAACACGCGACGCGCTTTTCCGGTCAATGTTCGTTCGATGGTCTCCGGCGGCAACACACTGACCTGCGTCGTGATGCCGACCATGTTCTTGATGCGCTGGCACAGCGCTACGGATATTTGTTCGACTGCATCCTTCGGCATATGTGCAGCCGCCTGTTGCAATTCGCAGCGCACCTCGATGTTGTCGAGCGCACCGTCGCGCGTGACGACGATCTGGTACTGACCGGAAAGCTTGTCATTCTGCAGCACCAGTTCTTCGATCTGCGTCGGGAACACGTTGACGCCACGAATGATCAGCATGTCGTCGGAGCGGCCGACGATCTTGCCCATGCGGCGGAACGAGCGTGACGTCGGTGCCAGCAACTGAGTGAGGTCGCGAGTGCGATAACGGATGATCGGCAACGCTTCCTTGGTGAGCGAGGTGAAGACCAACTCGCCTTCGGAGCCGTCGGGTAGCACCTCACCCGTCAGCGGGTCGATGATCTCAGGGTAGAAGTGGTCTTCCCAAATCACCGGGCCGTCTTTGCTCTCGATGCATTCGTTGGCGACGCCAGGGCCCATCACTTCGGACAAGCCGTAGATGTCGACTGCATCGATACCTGCCTTGGTTTCGATTTCGCGGCGCATCGCTTCGGTCCATGGCTCGGCGCCGAAGATGCCGACCTTCAGGGAGCTGGCGGCAGGGTCAAGGCCCTGGCGCACGAATTCTTCGACGATCACCTGCATGTATGACGGTGTCACCATGATGATGTCGGGTTTGAAATCCTGGATCAGCTGTACCTGTTTCTCGGTCTGTCCACCGGACATCGGGATCACGGTGCAGCCTGCGCGTTCCGCACCATAGTGCGCGCCGAGTCCGCCGGTGAACAGGCCATAGCCGTAAGCGACATGCACGATGTCGCCGGGGCGGCCGCCGGATGCGCGGATCGAACGCGCCATCAGGTTGGCCCAGGTATCGATATCGTTTTTGGTATAGCCGACGACCGTGGGTTTGCCGGTGGTGCCGGAGGATGCGTGGATGCGCGCGACCTTCTCGCGAGGGACCGCGAACAACCCGAACGGATAGTTGTCGCGCAGGTCTTTCTTGTTCGTAAAAGGAAACCTGGACAGGTCGCTCAGCTGTTTCAGGTCCGAGGGATTCACGCCCGCTGCTTCGAACGCCTTCCGGTAGTGAGGCACGTTGTCGTACGCATGCTGCAACGACCATTGCAGGCGCTGCAGTTGCAACGACTGAATTTCGTCGCGGCTGGCGCGTTCGATCGGCTCAAGGTCTTCCGGGTAAGAGCGTTTGACGGGCATGTTTATCTCCTGGGTCTTGGTATGGTGAATGTGGCGCTCTCAGGCGCCTTTGACGTTTTGCTCGTGCGGCTGCTGCACCACTTTACGGTCCTTCAGCCGTGAGGACCGGCCGCGAAACATCGCGACGCGCTTGCCATGCTGGTTCTTTACTTCGACGTCATAAATGCCGGTGCGTCCGGTCAGTGAGATTTCTTTGCCGACGGCGGTCAGCACATCACCTTCATGGGCCGGCGCGATGAAATCGACAGTAATGCCGGCGGCCACCGTAAGTTCATTGTAGGAGTTGCACGCAAAAGCGAAGGTGGAATCCGCGAGCGTGGTGATAAAGCCGCCGTGGCAGATCTGGAAGCCGTTCAGCATGTCGCGGCGCACGGTCATGGTGATGGTGGCCGTGCCGGGACCGACTTCGAGGATGTGCATACCCAGGCTTTTTGACGCATGGTCGTTGGCGAACATGCCTTCGCGTACGAGATCGGCCACCTGTTGCGGCGTGTATGCATGGGTCACGCGGAAGTCTCCTTGTTATTGATTAACGGTCTTTGAATGACGGCAAGCGCTTGTTCATGAAGGCGCTGACGCCTTCCAGAAAATCGTGCGCTTTCGCGAGGTCACGCTGCATGCTTGCCTCCTGCGCAAGGGCCTCGTCCATGTCCATGTCTTGCGCTGCATCGAGCGCCTGGCGGGTTTGCGCCAACGCGGTTGTGGGCATCGATGCGAGTTTCGTTGCCGTGCTATGTACCTGTTCCATCAAAGCGGCGTCATCCACGCATTTCCATATCATGCCGATGCGCTCGGCTTCTTCTGCCGGCAGCTTATCGCCCAGGAGCGCGAGGCCAAGCGCACGTTGGCGGCCGACGAGGCGCGGCAAGAGCCATGTACCGCCGCTATCGGGCACGAGGCCGATCTTCGAAAAAGCCTGGATGAAGCTGGCGGAACGCGCGGCGAACACGAGGTCGCAGCACAGCGCGATATTCGCGCCGGCGCCAGCGGCGACGCCGTTGACGGCGGCGATGACCGGCACCGGCATCGTGCGCAAGCGCTTGACCAGCGGCTCGTAATATTTTTCAAGCACATAGGAAATGTCGCGCCCGGGCGTGCCGGACGCAGTGCCAGGGGCGACCAGCGGGTCGGCCAGATCCTGCCCTGCGCAAAAGCCGCGGCCGGCGCCGGTGAGGATTACGCAGCGTACTTCGCGGGCGTCCGCGGCCGAGTTCAACGCGACGAATAGCTGCTCATGCATTTCACCGGTGAAGCTGTTCAGGGCCTGCGGGCGGTTTAGCGTGATGGTGCGGACCGCGCCGGATTGCGCTTCGAGGATCATGGATGGGGTCACTTGGGCCTTCCTTTTCGAGCGTTACGGGTTAGCGAATTGGCGGCAAAACATATCCGACCGAACGGTCGGTAAAGAATAGTGCACCAAATTTTCGTTGGCTGCAAGTCACCCAGGCGACCGTTTATTTGTACTCAGTCAGCATTGAATTCGGTGGGGGTGAAAGCGCGTTTTCTCGACCAGATGCGTTTTTATGAAAAACAGCCGGTTTATATGCGCTTTTGGTGTGCCGCAGGAAGCCTGCAGGTATTTTTGTGCCGTCCCGCCCCGTCTATATACGTTTTTGTTGATGGCTTCGTGACCGGACCGGAGTCGCAAAAAACGTTTTTATAAAAACAGCGGGGGGTTGTTCCGGTCTGGTCGAAAAACAAGACCGGACCGGTCTGAGAGATGACGAACCTATGATCTTGACTGGCAGATCACTTTTTTTGGAGTAAAAAACCTGCCAGGTTTGCGAAGGAAGAGAACGATAGATGCCAACAGGCCGGACCGGCGCAGGATGAATCCGCCGTAACGTACTGGCCCCCTCGAGGCCGTCGCCCTATACGGATTTCCTGCGCGCGTCTTACATCAGGCCCTGAGCGATAGGACCGCTCAAGATAACAAGCCGAATGGGCCGCAGCGTATTTGGAGTATTAGTCCACCTGCGCACCGGAACGCTTGACCAGATCGGCCCATTTCGCCAGTTCGGTGCGGCCAAAAGCCGTCAGTTCGTCAGGCTTCATAGAACGTTGCTCGACACCCTGCAGCGCGAGCTTGGCGGTCACTTCGGGGCTGCTCATTGCATGGTTAGCCGCTTCACGCAGGCGCGCGAGCACGGGGGCCGGTGTAGCTGACGGTGCGTACAACATGAACCACGCTACCAGATCGAAGTCGCGATAGCCCTGTTCGGCGATCGATGGCACATCCGGGGCGGCGGCACTGCGGCGGATGCCGGAGGAGCCGAGTGCTCGCAGCTTGCCGGCTTTTATATGGGGCAGCACCGCGGCCGGGTGGTAAAACATGAACTGCACCTGGCCGGACATCACATCCGACATCGCCATAGCGCCTTCCTTATACGGTATATGCACCATCTGGCCTCCGAGCTTAGCCTTGAGCAGTTCACCGGCAAGATGTCCGGAAGTGCCGTTGCCGGCGGACGAGAAGCTCACGCCGCCCGGCTTGCCTGCCTGGGCAGCCAGATCCGTTAATGACTTGAAGGGCGAATTGCCTGATACGACCAGCAGTGTCGGCGTATAGCCGGCGAAGGCGACCGGCACGAAATCCTTGAGCGGATCGTAAGGCGTCTTCTTGTACAACGCGGCGTTGATGGCGTGCGTACCCACCGTGCCCATGACCATGGTGTAGCCATCGGCCGGCGCCTTGGCCGCCGCATCCGAGCCGATAATTCCGCCGGCGCCCGCCCGGTTTTCGACGATGATGGTCTGGCCCAACTGCTTCGACATGCCTTCTGCCGCTACTCGGGCAATGATGTCGGTGGTGGTGCCCGGGCCGAACGGCACGATCATCTTGAGCGTGCGGGATGGGAAATCCTGCGCTTGGGTAACCGCAGCGGCGAGCGTCAGCCCGGCGATAAGCGACAGTCTCGAAGTCGCAAGTACGCGATGGATGAAGTTCATGGTAGGTCTCCTTTTACTCGTTATTTGAAAGTGATGCTACTGCACTGCTTAGGCATCGCGCAGGGATAAGTTGGGCAATTTGGCGGCCGTCGCGGGATGCGGTGCAAGGCGTGAGGAGGAGCC